>CAZZEI010000132.1:0-5455 GCA_964653165.1 uncultured Flavobacteriaceae bacterium
TGCAATGCTGAAAGAGCAAATAATAGCCGGGAAATTGAAAATTACGGAAGCAGAGATACCTAAAATTATTGCTATCGATGTAGAAGGCGTAACACTGTTTAAAGAAATTACATCTGTCATTTTTAAAACTGTTTTTTACGGAGCTTTCTGTTCGTTAATTGTAGCTGTAATATTGAGACGTAAAACATGAGCAAGAAAACTGTTTTAGTTACTGGTGGAGCGGGGTTTATAGGTTCTCATACTATTATAGAACTGCTTAATCATGGTGGATATGAAGTCATATCTGCAGATAATTTCTCTAGTTCCTCCTCGCAATCTTATAACCAAATAGAAAGCATTACCGGTAAAACTTTTAAGGCCTATCAAATTGATTTGTGCGATAAAAGCGCCTTCGAAAAAATATTTACAGAAAATAAAATCGATGGCGTAATTCACTTTGCTGCTTTTAAAGCCGTAGGAGAATCGGTTGAATTTCCACTTAGGTATTATCATAACAACATTGGTTCTTTAGTAAATCTGTTAGACCTTTGTTTAAATCATAAAGTTTCCAATGTAATTTTTTCTTCTTCCTGTTCTGTTTATGGGAATATTGATAAACTTCCTGTAGATGAAAATTCTCCTCTGCCCAAAGCTGCGTCTCCGTATGCATACACAAAGCAAATCGGAGAGGTTATGATTGATGATGTGTGTAAGGGAAGCAAATCCTTTAAAGCAATTTCTTTACGTTATTTTAATCCGGTTGGCGCACATGTGAGTGGAATAATCGGTGAATGGTCTATAAATAAACCAAGTAATCTTGTCCCGCTAATTACAGGCACGGCTATTGGTAAATATCCACAACTAAGCGTTCATGGTGGCGATTACCCAACACGTGATGGCACTAACATTCGCGATTACATTCATGTTACAGATATTGCAAATGCGCATGTATTAGCTTTAGATTATTTACTCGCCAATAAAAACAAAACTAATTATGATGTGTTTAATTTAGGAACGGGTGCCGGTGTTTCTGTCCTCGAAGCTATTTCAGCTTTTGAAAAAGTTTCCGGTAAAAAATTAAATTATAAAATTGGGGAGAGACGCTCCGGAGATGTAGTTGCAGTTTATTCTGATAGCAGCAAAATTGAAAAGGCTTTTGGATGGAAATGTATTCATAGTATCGATAGCATGATGAAAACTGCATGGGATTGGGAGTTGTATCGTGATAAGAATAATTTCTAATAAAGAATAACCGCAAAGGCGCTAAGGCGCAAAGTTTTTTGGTTAAACGTATAAGGCTTTAAAAACAAGACGCAAATAATTAAAGAAGTAATTCCAATCTATAATCTTCCGATTAATGTTTCTGGCAAAAAATTCTTTCCGTCTTAGCGTCTTTTCTGTAAAGCCTAAAACTTCGCTTTCATCTTCCTGTAATACTTACGTGTATTTACTGCTTTGTTTTTGGGGTAACGAATACTCCTACGGGGCTTCTTTCAGCTTTATTTATGGTTTTTATTAATATGCCGACCCTTTGGGACTCAATTGCTCCTGAGGAGCGTTGTAGTATTAGATATTAGTTTCACATAAGGTCCTAAGCCCCAGAGGGGCGGCATAAATAGCGAATAGAGTCAAAATACTCCGCTTTGATTTTCCGCCTTATTAGGTTAGTTTTGCGTAACCGAATTACTATGCCAAAAATCTCTTCAAAAGCGCAGCGTATGCCTGCCTCGCCAATAAGAAAATTAGTCCCTTTTGCCGATGCTGCAAAAAAGCGTGGAGTAAAAATTTACCATTTAAATATTGGTCAGCCGGATATTGAATCGCCTGCTGTAATGCTCAATGCTATCAAGAATAATAACCTTAAAGTTATTGAATACAGTAATAGCGCTGGTATTGAGACTTACCGTAAAAAACTGGCTACTTATTATCAATCGCATAAAATTAATGTTGAGTACACTGATATTTTAATTACAACCGGAGGTTCTGAGGCTTTGCAGTTTGCATTTAATACCTGTTTTAATCCTGGCGATGAAGTTATTATCCCTGAACCTTTTTATGCTAATTACAATGGCTTTGCAACTGTTGGTGATATTGTTGTAAAACCTGTCGTTTCCGGAATTGAAACCGGTTTTGCACTTCCTCCAATAAGCGATTTTGAAAAGGCCATTACTCCTAAAACAAAAGGCATTTTAATTTGTAACCCGGGTAATCCAACAGGGTATTTATATTCTAGAGCAGAATTAGAAGCTTTAAAGCAATTAGTTCTTAAATACGATTTGTTTTTATTGGCTGATGAAGTGTATCGAGAGTTTTGTTACGACGGAAAAGAATATGTTTCTATTTTTCATTTGGAAGGATTAGATAATAATGTTGTCTTACTTGATTCTATTTCTAAGCGATATAGCGCTTGTGGGGCAAGGATTGGCGCTTTTATTACAAAAAACAAGGAAGTAATTGGCGCTGCTTTAAAATTTGCGCAAGCGCGGTTAAGTCCGCCAACATTCGGACAAATTGGTGCAGAGGCTGCGCTCGATACTCCACAAGAATATTTTGACGCTGTAAGTAAAGAATATACCGGAAGAAGAAATTATCTTGTAAATGAATTAAATAAAATCCCCGGAGTGCATTGCCCTATGCCGGGCGGAGCATTTTATTGCATTGCAAAATTACCGGTTGATGATACGGATGTATTTTGCCAATGGTTATTAGAAAGTTTTGCCTACGAAGGACAAACGGTTATGATGGCTCCGGCTTCGGGTTTTTATTCAGGTGCAGGGAAGGGGAAAGATGAAGTACGATTAGCTTATGTGCTTAAGTTAGAAGATTTGGAAAAAGCGGTACTATGTTTAAGAGAGGCATTAAAAGTATATCCGGGAACTAAACAAAAATAATATGTTGAACCTACAGGAAATGTTTCCTGTCCAAAGTAAACCTATCCATAGAATTCTATTGGTTTTGCTGGCATTGGTTGCTTTCTCTCTTCCTTTTAAAGATCAGTTTTTAGTCAATTTTTTTAGTATTCTTTCCGCATCGGTTTGGGTACTCTCTAACCCTTTTAAGCAACTTTTTGCAAAAAGGGAAAATGCTAAGAGTTTGCTTGCAATAGTAATTTTCTATTTATTGCATCTTACCGCTTTATTGTATACTAAAAATTATGAGGAAGGATTTTTTAGTTTAGAAATAAAAGCAACGCTTTTTATTTTTCCTTTAATTTTTTATTCGGTTGATTATACGGCTAAGCAAAATAAGTTTTTGCTTAAAAATTTTATTTCCGGCTGTTTGCTTTGTTGTTTCCTTTGTATCGGGCATTCGTCGTATGTTTCTATTACAGAAAGCAGAAATTATTTTTTCTATCAGGATTTATCCTGGTTTCAGCATCCTTCTTATCTTTCTATGTATCTCACCTTTTGTTGTGTGGCCATTTTTGAGTGGAAATTATATGCAAAAGCTGTACAGTTAGGTTTAACTTTATTTTTCACCATTTTTGTATTGTTCTTGTCTTCTAAATCTGGCATTGTAATTCATTTCGTTTTTCTGTCGGTCTATTTTGTTTCTGCATATATAGCTTCGGGCAGCTATAAAAAACTTTTTCTGTTTTCCGGTTCTGCAATTTTGCTTGTTATTTTAGTCGTACTTTTTGTTCCGCAAGTAAAAGACAGGTTTCAGAATGTAGTTAGTGCATTTCAATCTGAGAAAGTTGACAAATCAGCTACCGAGAGCACCGTTGTGCGCATGCTTATTTGGAATGAGGCCATTGAAATAATAAAACAAAATCCCTTATTGGGAGTTAGTCCGGGAGACGCGAATGATGCTTTGTATGCCAGTTATAAACAAAATGGATTAACGGGTGCTTTTGGAAAGAAATTGAACGCTCATAGTCAGTATTTTCAAACGGGAGTAGGTTTGGGTATAATTGGCTTACTTAGTTTTTTAAGTTTGTTTTTGGTCCCGTTATTTAAGAATAGAATGAAATTACTTGTTTTCTTTTTGTTAATTACGCTTGTTAATTTTTTGACTGAATCAATGTTGCAAACTATGGCAGGATGCATATTTTTTGGTTATTTTTATGCCATGCTATGTTTCAAAAAACCTGAATCCGAGAACTTGCAACCAATAACCAATAACTAGTAACTCAAACTATGATTCCTTTTTCACCGCCGCGAATTGACCAGAAAATAATTGATGAAGTAATTGCTGCTTTAAAGAGCGGTTGGATTACTACGGGTCCACGCACTAAACTGTTTGAGAAAAAAATTACGGAATATTGTGGCAACAAAGCAACTCTATGTTTAAATTCCGCAACGGCTGGTTTAGAAATTATGTTGCGTTGGTATGGAGTAGGAGAGGGAGATGAAGTTATTTTACCTGCTTATACTTATGCTGCTACCGCTAACGTGATTGTACATTGTGGGGCTACGCCTGTTTTTGTAGATGTAAATAAAAACGATTTTAATATCTCGGTAAAAGAAATTGAAAAATATATTACAGAAAAAACAAAAGTCATTATTCCGGTAGATTTTGGTGGTCTTCCCTGCAATTATGACGAAATAAATGCGCTGGTTGTGGCTAAGAAAAATTTATTTAAAGCAAAATCGGAAAATCAAAAAAAATTGGGTAGGATTTTAGTTCTTTCCGATTCTGCCCATTCTATTGGCGCAAGCTATAAGGGAAAGAAAACCGGTTCGTTGACGGATATTTCTGTTTTTTCTTTTCATGCTGTTAAAAATCTAATTACCGCGGAGGGCGGAGCAGTGGCGCTTAATTTACCCGCACCATTTAATAATGAGGATGAATACAAAATTTTGTGTGTAAAAACTTTACACGGACAAGATAAGGATGCGCTTGCCAAATCGCAAAAAGGAAATTGGAAATACGATATTGTAGAGGCGGGCTATAAGTGTAATATGACTGATATTGTTGCTGCAATGGGACTTGTTGAGTTGGAGCGATATGATAGCGATACAACTGTAAAACGAAAACACATTTGCGATTTTTATACTAATTATTTTTCTAAAAGCGATTTGTATGATATTCCTGTTTTCAAATCAGGCGAAAAGGAATCCTCTTATCATTTATTTGCTTTGCGAATTAAGAATATAAGCGAAGCACAACGCGATGAAATAATTAAAAAAATATTTGATCAGGAAGTTTCAGTTAACGTTCATTTTATGCCGGTGCCTTGTATGAGTTTCTATAAGAATTTGGGTTACGATATAAAAGATTATCCGCAAACATTTGATAATTACAGCAGAGAAATTACTTTACCTGTGTTTTATGATTTAACGGATGATAATTTAAAAACTATTGTTGCAGCTGTAAGTAAAGCAGTAGAACAGGTATTATAACATGCTTAACAGACTTTGTGATATAATTTTTTCATTATTTGGAATTTTAATTTTACTTCCGGGTTTTATTTTTATCGCTATACTTATTAGTATTAGTTCACGCGGTGGTGTGTTTTACAGACAGATGCGAG
>CAZZEI010000132.1:5465-8233 GCA_964653165.1 uncultured Flavobacteriaceae bacterium
GAGTAGGAAAGGACAATACTGATTTCAGTTTAATAAAATTCAGAACCATGAAATTCGGTTCTGACAAAAGTGGTTTGCTTACAGTTGGCACACGCGACAATAGAATAACAGGAGTTGGTTACTTTTTACGAAAATCTAAACTGGACGAACTTCCTCAATTAGTTAATGTATTAATTGGAGAAATGAGTTTGGTGGGTCCTCGTCCGGAAGTACGCAAGTATGTAGATATGTATACGGATGAACAAAAGAAAGTTTTATCTGTGCGACCGGGTATTACGGATTACGCTTCTATAGAATATGTTAACGAGAATGAAGTTTTGGCAAAGGCGGAAAACCATGAACAGACTTATATTACGGAGATAATGCCGCATAAATTAAAACTCAATTTAAAATATATTAATAATCTCGGATTTGGTTCTTATCTCACAATTATTTTTAAGACAATCGCAAAAATTACTGAATAATTTTTTTCTTTTGCGTTAGGGATAGAGCAACGGTGTTGAAGCTCTTTTTGCACAAGCGAAATTATGTTACTTCGAGCGAAGTCGAGAAGCGGTAAAGTGCCAGTGCAAAAAAGCGACTTCCGAGAGCCCGCCCCCGATTGAGATTACTAATTGAAAGTGGATGTTGATTTTGGGGAACGCCTTCCTTCGGCAGGCTGATGACACTCTTAATAAATTAAATTACTTGATAATCAATTACTTAAAACTAAATGTTTGGATATATATAAGAAACTTATATATATTTGTAATATAATATAGTCAACCACGTTATATACTGAATACAAGAAGCAAGAATAAAGAAACAAGAATCAAGTAGTAAGAATGAAAGGGTAAACAAACTCTACAACTAATAACCAACAACTAATAACTGAAAAAATGGCATCAAACGATTTGTTAAAAGGAATGTTAAAGCCCATCATCTTAAAACTTTTATTAGAGAACGGCAGGATGTACGGCTATGAAATTACCCAACTGGTAAAAGAAATATCAGCCGGAGAAATTGAACTCACCTTTGGAGCGCTCTATCCTATACTTCATAAATTAGAGGTAGAAGGAATTGTGAAGACAGATTCTGAGGTAATAAACAACCGCAACCGTATTTATTATTCTATCACTCAAAAAGGAAACAGCACAGCAAAAGAAAAAATTGCTGAGCTTGAAGAATTTGTACAAACATTAAAGATTTTCTTTAAACCAAATTTTGGATTGAAATATGAACTCGCTTGATAAAAATCAAATAGAGCTGATTGAATCGGACGTTGAACGCGCCCGAATCATTTTAGAAACACTCTCGCAAGAGCTGGTAGACCATATTTGCTGCGAAGTGGAAAACGAAATGGAAAAAAACGGCAAAACATTTGAAGAAGCTTATGCGATAATTAAACAACAAACAGGAATACAAGTCTTACAAAAAATACAGGAAAATACACTTTACTTAATCGATAAAAAATACGCGCTTATGAAAAACACGATGAAAATTACCGGAACAATTTCTCTTGCAACACTTGCTATGGGAACATTATTTAAAATTATGCACTGGCCCGGAGCAGGCCCAATGCTGCTGTTTGGCTTTGCACTTCTTTGTCTTGTCTTTTTTCCGGCGGCTATTTATATTAGCAACAGCGAAGGGAAAACAAAGAGTCTGCCTGTATTAAATTTTTCTTTACTTATTGGGGGAACCTCTTTTATGGCAGGGATACTATTTAAAGTAATGCATTGGCCAGGTTCGGGTACTTTACTTTTAACGGGATGGGCTGTATTACTTGGGATTTTTCTTCCCATACTTTTATATGTAAAATTAAAAGAAGCAACATCTGGAAAAGAAAAAGGTATTTATGTTTTAGGTGTGCTTGCGCTAGTTGCATTTGAGCTGGCAACCATGTTTAAAATGTTTCACTGGCCAGGTGCCGGACCTTTGATGTTACTTGGTTCGGTATCATTAATTGCAGTTTTTTTACCCATGTTTGCTGCGCTTAAATATAAAAGCAGTGAAAAAAGTACAGGGAAATTTATTTTTCTGGTTATCACATTTATGTATGCAATTGTTTTTACCGCTTTGCTCGCAATGAATGTTTCGGGGGATATACTAAGTCATTTTGTGAGACAGGAATCAAATAGCACAAGCGTAATAAATTATTTTGAAAAGAAGAAAGAGCAACAAGCAAAAACTGTTTCTCTTCTTCCGGATAGTGTACGTGCGGGACTTGAATCGCAAATTGCGCAGGTATCTAAGCAAGCCGGGGAGTTAAGAAAGTTCATTACTAATACTAAACTCGATCTTATACAAAGAGTAGAGGGTGTAGATGAGCAAACTGCAAAGGGGTTAATGGTTAATCCATCCCAATTAATAAGAAAGGATAATTACGATGTTGTAAACTGGGTTTTATTTGACAATGAAGGAAACGGAATAGCAAGCGAATTAAAAATGGCAATAGAGAAGTTTAGAGGAAGCAGCATGCAAATAACATCTTTTGATACCGAACTAAGTAAAAGCATAGCCAAGCTTTTAAGTACAGAGCCACAAATGAATGAAAATGATAAAAAAAGTTGGGAAGAAAAAACATTCAGAAACAACATGTTGGCAAACGCACTAAGTGTATTATCGGGTATTGAAAGAAATGTTCTTGTAGTAGAAACGGAAACTATACAATCTTTAATTCAAAAATAGTATTAACATTTAAAACATAAAATCATGAAAAAGTCAGTTTATATTGCAGGAATTGTTTGCGCTAACTTAATGATGTTTGGCAGTATTTTTAAAGTAAT
>CAZZEI010000133.1:0-8152 GCA_964653165.1 uncultured Flavobacteriaceae bacterium
ATTTGTTATCATTTTAGTTGACTTTTTAGTGTCAACCTATGTTAGGACGAGACATGCTGAGAATAGTGTGAATTGTCAACAGAGATAAATTTATTTAAAAAAATTATTGCTTGATAAACTTAGTTGTAAAAATTTCTCCACTTGATAAAGTAATTTGTAAAAAGTAATAACCTTCGGCTAAATCAGAAACATCTATATTTTTTGAAAAGGAAAGTTTTTTCACGATTTCTCCCAATGTACTATAAATTGTGATTGTTGAATTATAATAATTGGAAATCCTTTCAAAACGTAGTGAAATATTTTCAGTCGCAGGGTTAGGAAAAGCATTTATTTTTCTATTAAAGGTATTGTTTGCTTCAATACCAATTGGGTTAACTGAAACAGCAACCGTATCATACGTTATATTTCCGCATAAGGTTTGTTCAACAACCTATGTAGTTGTAGTGTTCGGCTGAACATATAAACCAGATGTATTAGTTGCTATTTGTGCACCGCCTAAAATATACCAGTTGCAATTTAAATTATAAATCTCTTGTCCAATGAAAATACTATCTCCTTGAGTAATTAATGTATCCTTACTCGCATAAGCATTAATTACAATGCTGTCGGTTGAAATTACACTAACATCTTCAATAAAATAATATGCTTCTTGATAAAAGGGGTATCCTGTAAATAAAGTATCTGTATTATTGTCGTTAAAAAAATTTCCAATAGTCAAAAATTGCTCGGCACCATTTGCCATGTAAATACCATTAACTTTTACCCAATTTAATGTGTCAATAATTGGTTTGTTATTAAATTTTAAAATATGTGTTGGTAGGTTTAATAAATAACCAGTACCAGTTGTAGAAATAGCAGTATTTGAAAAATTACACCCGATATTATTGGCTCCGTACCTGATATTATTTTGTAAACTAACAAAAAATTCAACATAATAACATTTATTTGAAACAAGGCTTGAAGAAAGGGCTATTTGTAAATATTCTCTGTAATTACTGGGACCAAAAGCAGCGTATGTCCAAATGCCAGCATATGCATTACCTGTTCTGGCATACTGCTGAAAAGTATTCGCCGTATAAGGCACACTAACAGAAGTAGATGGGGCACAAGAATTATAATAATCTACACTATTATTGGTTTGGGCTGTCCACGGTACAGCCAATGATATTTGACCACTACCATTTGGACAGCTACTAAATTGTTCAAAACTCGAATTAGGAACTAAATTTACCTGAGCACGCAAGAAAAACGTGAAGCTTAAAATAAATATTGAAAATATCAACCTCATTATAAAATAAAAAATTATTTTGTTATAACAAGTTTTTGCACCTCATGGCAATTTTCTGATTTTAAAGTTATTAGATATACGCCATTTTCTTCATCTAATTTTATTTCTGTATTTTTTATTTCCTCTTTAATTTGTTTTGCAACTACAGCATTTCCGGGTGCAGGATATTCTACATCAAACAGAGCTTGCGGAAAACCGCCAAAGTCGTGAATGGTTTTAGGTTTTTCCATTGCAGTTACAAACGTTCCGCGTGTTTCCCAATGAGCCGAAACACAAAGTATAGCTTGCGGCTTTACTAATTCTTTCCCAAGCGACTGCCATTTTTTGCTGAACTCATTGTCTTCAATTGCGTTCATTGGGTTTCCGTGCCCCACAAAAAGTAAAGGCATTTTACTTTCGTGCGGAGAAAAGGTGTCTGATAATTTTTTTAAATCTTTTAAAGAAGTCATAACAACCACGCTTAGTAAAGAGTTTTTTACAAAATTCCTGCGATTCATACAGTAAAAATAATTGGGAAATCGGACAGATTAAATAATCCAAATTAAGAAATGAGGTTTAAAGAAAAAAATTACGATTCTTTTCTATTATTCAGCTCATCGCGTATTTTAGATGCAAGCTCGTATTGCTCGTCTTCTAAGGCAGTCTTGAGCATGATCTTTAATTCTTCAGTCGATTTTGCGTGATATTCATTATCGTCACTACCGCCCACATTTACTGTTTGTTCTTCTGTCACATCTCCTTCAATTGAAGAGGTAGTTGAAGCATCGTCTTCTAAAATAATACCGGCTGTTGACAGAATGAATTCGTAGGTATAAACCGGACAAGTAAATCGAACAGCTAATGCAATAGCGTCACTTGTACGCGCATCAATCTCGTAATCCCGTGTACCGTCGTTGCAAATAAGTTTAGCATAAAAAATTCCTTCTACCAAATTGTAAATAATAACCTCACTTACACTTACATTAAATGTTTCGGCAAAAGTTTTAAATAAATCGTGTGTAAGAGGTCGGCTGGGCGTCATTTTTTCCAACTCAATGGCAATAGCCTGTGCTTCAAATGCGCCAATTATTATTGGTAACCTGCGTTTTCCGTTTACTTCACCAAGCACAAGAGCATAAGCCCCTGTTTGTGTTTGACTATAGCTTAAACCAACAATATCTAACTGTACTTTTTTCATCAGAATAGAGCAACCTAATTTACAATTTTTTTAATTGTTAGCTTTTAATTTTTTTATTGCTTCAGTCAATTTAGGGAGAACCTCAAAGGCATCACCTATAATACCATAATCCGCCGATTTAAAGAAAGGGGCCTCTTTATCAGTATTAATTACTACAATTGTTTTGCTTCCATTAACCCCGGCTAAGTGCTGAATTGCACCCGAAATACCAATGGCAATATATAAATTAGGACGAATTGCAATTCCGGTTTGTCCAACATGTTCATGATGCGGCCTCCAATGCATATCAGCTACCGGACGCGAGCATGCTGTTGTTGCACCAATAGCTTTTGCCAAATTTTCAACAATTCCCCAATTTTCAGGACCCTTTAACCCACGACCTGCCGATACAACTAATTCGGCTTCCGGTAATGGAATCATACCGGCTGTGTCAGTTGATTTGGTTTCTTTAATTGTAATTTTAGATTTTATTAAACTCAAATCAACAGCAAAATCAGTTACCTGCGCCGTGTTATCCCCCAATTTTACGGGAAAAGAATTTGGCAACAATGAAATGATTTTTATATCGGAATTGATAGAATAAATAGCGGTTGCCTTCCCTGAAAAAACGTTTTTCTTTACATCTAAAGAAGTTCCATTTACAACAGGATAATCAACCGCACCTGCTACTAAACCGGCGCGCAACTTACCTGATAAAATGGGCGCTATCGATTTTCCGGTAACATCAAAAGAAGTAATAATTATTTTCGCTCCTTCTGCTTTTGCGGCCTGCTCAATAGCTGTACTTAAAAAACCTGTATCATTTGATTTAAACGCGTCGCCTTTTACTAACAATATTTTTTTTGCTCCTGCTTTTCCTATTTCTTCAAGTTGAGTTGTCTCGGCATTAAAAACAATAGCTGTAACCGAAGTTCCTAATTGTCCGGCAATTTGCGCCGCATAATTAGTTGCTTCAAGCGAAGCTTTTTTTACTTTGCCTTTTCCTATTTCTGTGTAAACTAAAACTGACATTTTAAAATTATTTTTTAAATTCTATAACTCAATAATTCAACAACTCTTTAAATAACTTTAGCTTCGTTGTGTAACAAGCTCACTAATTCATCAACATTATTTGCATCAATATATTTGCATGTAGTTCGGCCCGCAGTTAATGTAAAAGACTTTATTCCTGTAAGAGGAGAATCGATACTTGCCTCAACCACTTTTATTGGCTTGGTGCGTGCCGCCATAATGCCGCGCATGTTTGGTATGCGCTGTTCAGCCATACCTTTTGCACAAGAAATTACCAATGGGGTTGCACACTCAACAACTTGTGTTCCGCCATCAATATCGTGTTCAATAGTCGCCGTAGCTCCATTCATCTCTAATTTTGTGGCTAATGAAATATAAGGATAATCAAGTAATCCGCTAAGTATACCACCAACCGCCGAACCATTGTAATTAATGGTTTCTTTGCCTACTAAAATTAATTCGTAATTATTTGCTTTTGCATAATTAGCAATTTGCTCAGCAACAAAAAACGCATCCGGGCTTTCGGCATTAACCCGCACTGCATCATCGGCCCCCAGGGCAAGGCCTTTGCGTATAGTTGCTTCACTTTCTATTAAGCCAACATGAAATAAAGTTACTGTTTCAGCCTTCCCGGTTTCTTTCAATTCAAGTGCGCGCACTAAAGCGTACCACTCATCGTATGGATTAATAATAAACTGAACTCCTTGCGAATTGAATTTTGTGTCGCTATCGGTAAAAGCAATTTTGGTTGTCGTGTCCGGCACATTACTTATGGCTACTAAAATTTTCATACTTGTTTTTTTATTTCCCCCCGAAGGGGTCCCTATGGGATAAGAGGCGCAAATTTAGCAAAATATGTATTGCCTGCAAAGCCAAATTGGCTGCCTGTTTTAAGGGCTTAATCCAAGCATTTTTTAGACGTTAAAAAACGTTAAACAAGGCTAAGCCCCTGTGTATTACATACCTTTGCAATAATATGATAAGGCAAAATTTATCTTTAATTACGGCACTTGTTTCGGTAGCCTTAATCGGGCTTGTGGCAGTACAGTTATTCTGGATAAGAGAAGCTGTCCAGTTAAAAGAAGATGAGTTTAATAGGAATGTACATTTGTCATTAGACAACCTTGTGGCGCATTTAGATAAAACTACAGCTGCTGCAAAAATCCAAAAGAAAATAAAATTTCATAAGCAGGCAATTGCGCAAAAGCCTTATATCGAAATAATTAATGGTAATGGAGTAAGGGAAAAGATCAAACAAAACAAAGTAATTGTAAAAATTTTAGAAGAACTTTCTATTGACTCAGACGGGGTAGTAACAACCGCAATCAAAGAGCATCAATATGAAGGGGATTCTACACAAAGTCTCTCCGATTTTCCGGGGCAATTTAAAGAAACCACGCCTGATGTAGAAAAGCTTAAACTAGAACTTGTTCAAAAGCGTGCAGAAATGTTTAATGATATTTTTGACGAATTGGTAAGTATTAATGTTTATAAAGATTATAAACCTCAAATTGATACGCTGGTGCTCGATTCTTTACTGTACGCTGAATTAAGTCAAAAAGGAATTTGTGCAGATTATGTATACACGCTGCAAGAAATGCCTCATGGAAATTCGAAGGATTTTGAAAAAGCTACTGTGGCGATAGATTCAAGCGGACAATTTTTTAAGGTGAACTTATCGCCTGCCAATATTTTTGTAAAACCGGTTTATCTGACACTTCATTTCCCCAATGAAAAAAAATATATACTGAGGACGCTTTGGGTAACCCTGTCCATATCTGTTATTATAATTTTGGTGCTTATTCTGGCTTTTTACCATACCATAAATACCATACATAAACAAAAGATTTATACGCAAATAAAAAACGATTTTATAGGCAATATGACACACGAATTTAAAACACCAATTTCAACCATTGCCCTTGCCTCGGAAATGATGAACGACAAAAGCGTTATTAAAACCCCCGAGAACGTAGATCGTTTTGTAAAAATGATTCGTGATGAGAATAAGCGTTTAGGCGTGTTGGTAGAAAGCATATTGCAGACGGCAGTTTTAGATAAGGGAGATTTTAAATTAAAACGCAGCGAATTTGATCTGCACGAAGTAATAAACGAAGCGGTGGAAAAAGCGCAATTACAAGTTGAGCAAAAGAAAGGAATACTGCAACAAACGCTGAATGCACAAAACTCAAAAATTTTTGCCGATAAGGTGCATGTTACCAATATCGTATATAATCTGATTGACAATGCTTTAAAATATTCGAAAGAAATCCCGGATATTTTTATAAGCACGCAAAATAGTTCGCTGGGTATTTTACTTTGCGTGCAGGACAAGGGAATTGGAATAAGCAAAGAAAATCAGAAGAAAATATTCGAGCAATTTTATCGTGTAACTACCGGCAATGTGCACGACGTTAGAGGTTTTGGATTAGGCCTTAGTTATGTACAAGCTATAGTGCAAAAGCATGGTGGTGAAATTAATGTTGAAAGTGAATTGAATAAAGGAAGTACATTTAAAATTTATTTACCGTTTAAAATAGAAATATCAACATAGAAAAACAAAAAGTATGAGCATAGATAAAATAAAAATCCTGTTAGCCGAAGATGACGCAAATTTAGGCGCGCTTTTGCAAGAATATTTAGAAGCAAAAAACTATGCTGTAAAACTTGCTAAAAATGGCAAGGAAGGGTATGACTTATTTTGTAAGCAAGATTACGATTTGTGTTTGTTAGATGTAATGATGCCGCTAAAAGATGGATTTACTCTTGCAAAGGAAATACGTGTAAGTAACAAACAGGTGCCCATTATTTTCCTCACAGCAAAATCAATGAAGGAAGATACCATTGAAGGGTTTAGTGCAGGCGCCGATGACTACATGACTAAGCCATTTAGTATGGAAGAATTACTAATGCGGATACAAGCTGTTTTACGTAGAAGCATGAAAGTGCAAGCCGTAGAAAATGACCAAATAGAATTTACTGTAGGAAAATATATTTTCAATACAGAAACACAAACACTTAAATGCGAGGACGAAAAATTTAAATTAACTACCAAAGAAGTGCAACTACTAAGGCTTTTAGTATTAAGCCGGAACGAGGTGGTAGATCGTTCTTTCACACTTAAAACAATTTGGCACGACGATAATTATTTTAACAGCCGGAGCATGGATGTTTACATAACCAAACTCCGTAAATATTTAAAACTCGATCAGAAAGTTGAAATTGTAAACGTACACGGTAAGGGTTTTAAGCTGTTAATTAACCCTTAACAGAATTAAATAATTTAATAGCGCGGTTCTCAGCAGCAAGCATTTGCTGTTGCTGTATTGGGTTTTTGTCTTTGTAACCACATAAATGCAAAACCCCGTGCGCCATTACCCGCACCAGTTCATCAGCAAAAGGAATCTTAAATTTTTCAGCATTTTCTTTTACGCGATCAACGCTGATGTAAATTTCTCCACTCAAATTTTTTTCTTCACTGTAATCAAACGTAATTATATCAGTGTAGGTATTATGATTTAAAAACTGTTTGTTCATCTGAAACAATTCTTCATCGGTACAAAAATTATACGTAAGGGTTTTAATTTTTCTTTTTTCAGAAATGGTGACTTTTTCAACCCAAGACTTTAAGAGCTTTTGGGATGGAACTTTAATTTTTAAGGTGGAAGAAAAATGCACAGCCATGAGCCAAAGATAGCTGAATTAGAAAATTAATTGACTAGTTAAGGTTGAAGGAAAGCAAAACCTTGTTACCGTTGTCTAAAAACTCCATTTTATCGGCAAGGTGCTTCATTACAAATATTCCGCGCCCTGCTTCCGGGTCTTTTGATTCGGGGTGGGTAGGGTCAGCCACTTGTTTATGATCAAAACCCTGTCCTTGGTCAGAAACCGTGAAAGTTAGCTGCTCCGGAGAAGAAATATAGCTAAGAAGAACGTTTTTTTCGGGGCAATTCTTATTACCATGCTCTATTGCATTATTAACGGCCTCTGTTACCGCAAGCAAAATATTACCAAACTGCTCATCCTTAATGTTCATCTTTTCACATAGGCTAACAACCATATGTTCAACGACTCCTTCGGGATTATTTTTCGGATTTATATTCACCTGTTTATCAGTACTTTGTGCCATCATTTTGATTAAAAACAATATTTATACGATTAGAAAACTAAAAGGTTTCAATTATTTTTTATCATTTACTTAACGAAAGAATTAAAGTATTGATTGACCTTTCCCCTATAGTAAGGCGTGAGGCTGGGAGGCATTGTTTTAAGAAGCTCTGTTTCCTGTTCTTTTAGCTTCTGATACTCTAAAAACAGGGCAGGATTAGCATAATCCTGTTGTACGGCTTCGTTACTCTTACGCTGCTCATCTTCTTCTTGCTCGCGCTGGGCTTTCTCACTTTCCAAGAGTTTAGTTAAAATTTCTTGCTGACGGTTTATGGTTTGTTGTGTTATAGTTTTGTTTACCAAATCGGTTTCATTTTCTTCCATTTTTTCTAATAAATCACCCCCCGGTTGGTTGCCGCCATTTTTCTGCATGGCTTCTTGTACTGCTCTACGTATTGCTTCCTGTTCTGCTGCCATTTTAGCTAAGCTTTCACTCATTCCCGGCATAGTTCCGTAAGGATTATTTCCCCCCTTTTGATCGCCGGGCTTATCTCCTGGTTTTTTACCCC
>CAZZEI010000134.1:0-8061 GCA_964653165.1 uncultured Flavobacteriaceae bacterium
GTCAGTATAAGAATATGCCACCCCTTCGGGGTTATGAATAGTATAGGTTCTTTTTTTAGTATTATTTCACACCTTCGGAGTTGAAATCCCCAAACATCAATAGTCTTACTGTTTTTTGGATTAATGTAATTATTGTTTTGATATTCCTGCGATCGTATTTATTATACTAATTAGAAATATAAATTAGTCCTTTTTTTTTGAGCTCACCATTCCCTCCCCATAAGAAAGGGTTTGATGGTCTAATTTATATTTCCAATTGGTATTAAATCCCGAAGGGATGACTTAGTAATAAAAAATAATCACAAAATTACTAGAACCCCGTAAGGGTGGCATAATTACACCAAGAGATAAAAATCACTGACACAAAATCTTACACCCCGGTAACAAAATTCTCAACGCCTCCATTGCATCCTTATCGGTGCAAATCGGATTCTCACGTAAATCTAAACAGGTTAAGTTTTTAAGATGACAAATTGTATCCGGAATTTTACTGATGTTGTTTTTTTTGAGTGAAAGAAAAAATAATTTCTGACATTTATAAATATCCCGCGGCAATACCGAAAGTTTATTAAAACTTAAATCTAATACTTCAAGGTTTCTTAGTTTATCAAGATTTTCAGGTATAGCCTGAACATTGCTGTTAGCTAAAACTAAAGTCTTCACTGAAGGAATTGAGAATGCAGCAATAGGCAAACTATCTAAAATCACACTTTCAATTATAAAATCATTTAACGATTTCATATATTTCAAACTTTTAGGGAGCTTGAGCGTATCATTACTTGAAGAGAATTTAAATGTTTTCAGTTTCTTTAAATATGCAATTTCTGCGGGAATAGAATCTATTTTAGCATTAAAAAACTCTAAATACATCAAACTTGAAAGCATACCGATTTTAGGTGGAAAGGTTTTAAACTCATTATTATAAGAAGCCAAATAAACAAGATTATAAAGCTGAGAAAAATCAGCAGGCCATTCACTAACAGAAACACTTTGCAGATTTAGAGCCTGTAAATCCTTTAGTTTTGAAATTTTTGGCCATAATTTTAGGTCAACCGGCGTATAACTAAGATTGAGCTTAATTACATTTTTCTCAATGCCAATTGCTGTTTTTAGGTCGGTATAAACTGTAGATCCGTAAAGCCCGTAATTATCAAAGGCAGTTTTTTTTCCATCCTGTGCCTTTAAACAGGAAAAGCCAATAAAAACGCATATAACTACCATTCTCTTCATCTCAACTGCTCCTAAAATACATGATAATTAAGTGTATAACGCAAATATTTTTAATTTATTTTTGTACCATGCAATTGCATTTCTCTAAATACCATGGTTGCGGCAACGATTTTATTATTTTAGATAATAGAGCCGGGTCAATAAAATTATCTATTCAACAGGTAAAACACCTTTGCGACAGGCATTTTGGAATTGGCGCAGATGGCTTAATGCTTCTTGAAACCGAAAAGGGCTACGATTTTAGAATGGTTTATTATAACAGCGATGGTAACGTAAGTTCATTGTGCGGTAATGGGAGCAGATGTATTACTTCTTTGGCTAAAACATTGGAGATTATTAAGGATAAAGCCCACTTTTTAGCTGCTGATGGCGAACATTTTTCTGAAATTAATGGAAAGGAGATTGCACTTAAAATGAATGATATGAATAACATAGAAGACCATAAAGATTTTTACTTTCTTGATACAGGCTCTCCTCATGTTGTTAAATGGGTTAAGAATTTAAAAGAATACGATGTATTTACTGAAGGAAGAAAAATAAGACAGAGCGAACCATTCAATAGCAAAGGCGGCACTAATGTAAATTTCATTGAACAAACTGCTGAAGGAATATTTGTCCGCACCTACGAAAGAGGCGTAGAAAACGAAACACTTTCTTGTGGGACAGGAGTTACTGCTTCAGCGCTTGTAGTTGCCCTTTTAAATAAATCCACATCAGATAACCATTGTAAAATTAATACTCCGGGCGGAGATTTTACCGTGACATTTAATAAGAAAGGCGCTTCCTTTTCCGACATATGGCTTAAAGGCCCCGCGACCTTCGTATACGAGGGAAATATTACTATAAACTAGTATTTTACCGTTTATAAAATCACACTTGGTTTAATACCCGAAAAATTTACCTTTGTCGCACCAAAAAACCGTACATGAAAAACATATTTTCTATTGCATTAATTGCTTTTGCTTTCATGGCAAATGCACAAACCGCAAGCCCTGTAAAAAAATCTGCATCGGCCGCTATAAAAACTAAACTTATAGAAACAGTTGACAGGAAAAATAAAGATGAAATTGTTATTCCCTATAAAAAATATATTCTTTGTAACGGGATGAATTTACTAATTCATGAAGATCATAGCGACCCAATTGTTTACGTGGATGTAACGTATCACGTTGGCTCTAATCGTGAACAGGAAGGTCGTTCGGGCTTTGCACATTTTTTCGAACACATGATGTTTCAGGGTTCAAAGCACGTTGCCGATGAGGCACATTTTAAAATTGTTACTGAATCAGGTGGTACATTAAACGGTTCTACCAATACAGATCGCACAAATTATTTTGAAGTCCTTCCTTCAAACCAATTGGAAAGAGCGCTTTGGCTGGAAAGCGATCGTCTTGGTTTTTTATTAGACTCAGTAACACAAACAAAATTTGAAGTGCAACGCGCAACAGTTAAAAATGAACGCGGACAAAATTATGATAACAGGCCTTATGGTTTAGTACAAGAAAAAATTGGTGAGGCAGTATTCCCTCAAGGGCATCCTTATTCCTGGTCTACCATTGGTTATATAGAAGATTTGAATCGTGTAGATGTAAATGATTTAAAGCGCTTTTACCTTCGTTGGTATGGCGCTAACAATGCAACACTAACATTAGCAGGAGATGTTACTGCTGAGAATGCTATCCCACTTGTGGAAAAATATTTTGGCAGCATACCTGCCGGTCCTGAAGTAAAACCAATGAAACCACAAGCGGCTGTACTAACCGAAAATCGTTATATATCGTACGAAGACAATATAAAATTTCCGATGATTGCTTTAGTGTGGCCAACTGTTCCATCTTATAACCCGGAGTCTGTTGCTTTAAGTGCACTTGCAGAAATGATATCAGGAAGCAAATCTTCTTTGTTTCAAACATCTCTTATAAAAACAAAAATGGCTGTATCGGCAAATGCTTTTGAGTATGAAAGAGAATTATCCGGATTGTTTATTGTGCAGGTACGGGCAAATAAAGATGATACTCTGGCAACAATGGAGAAAAAAATAAATCAATTATTAGAGGAGTTTGAAAAGAAAGGTCTTACCGAAGAACAATTAGTACGATTTAAAAACTCAAGTAAATCAGATTATATTTCTTCATTAAGTACCGTACAGGGTAAAGGTGCTTCTCTTGCGCAATTTCAAACTATTGCCAATAACCCCGATTTTATAAAAAAGCAATTGGAGATGATTAATAAACTTACAACGCAGGATATAATGAATGCCTATGTTAAATACATAAAAGCAAAGCCGCATGTTGTTTTAAGCGTTATTGCAAAAGGAAAAACAGGCATGGCTGCGCGTGCCGATAATTGGAAAATGTATGAGCGCAAAATAGAACAGGAATCAGCCGAATATAAAAACCTTACTTACAAACCGCTTACCGAAACATTCGACAGAAGTAAAAAACCCGCGTCAGGACCAAATGTAGTTGTTAACGTTCCTGCATATTGGCAAGATAAATTTGAAAACGGAATTAAATTTATAGGTACAAACTCAGATGAAATACCAAAAGTTTCTATACAGATAAGTATTGCTGCGGGACATCGTTATGAAACACCCGACAAAGCAGGGCTTGCCTATTTAACTTCCGATTTATTAAACGAATCAACACAACTTCATACCACCGAAGAATTAAGCGATATGCTTGATAAACTCGGTTCTTCGGTTGATGTATCTTGCAGCACCAATGAAATTACCCTAAACATTTCTACGCTTACAGAAAATATAGATAAAACATTAGCAATAGTTGAAGAAATTCTTTTCAAACCAAAAATGAGTCAGGAAGATTTTGACCGTTGCAAAAAACAACAGCTCGATGCTATTCAACAACAGCAAACAAGTGCAGGTGTTATAGCCGATCAACAATTTAGCCGAATTTTATATGGTAACGCACATATTATGGGCTTACCTGTAATTGGTACTCCGGCAACTGTTGAAAAACTTACGTTAGATGATGTAAAACAATATTATCAAAAAAATCTTTCTCCCTCAATGACAAAAGTAATGGTAGTGGGAAATTTAACGCAACAACAACTTATTCCTAAACTTCAGTTCTTAAGTAAATGGGCAGATGTAAAAATAAGTAAGCCAGCTGAGCCTGCGTTACCTGTAATTGCAAAAACAATGATTTATTTTATTGATAAAAAAGCTGCGCCACAATCAGAAATACGTATTGGAGGTATGGCAATGCCTTACGATGCAACAGGAGAATATTATAAATCATCTATTATGAATTTTCCTTACGGGGCATCGTTTAACGGAAGGATTAATTTGTTGTTGCGCGAAAAACGTGGCTTTACTTATGGCGCCCGCGGAAGTTTTAACGGAGGCACATGGGACGGAACGTATGTAATGAATGCAGGTGTACGCGCTAATGCTACGGATAGTTCTGTTATAGATTTTATGAGTGAATTTAAAAGATATGCCGATGCAGGAGCTACAGCCGATGAATTAGCTTTTACTAAAAATAGTCTCGGACAAAGTGATGCTTTAAAGTTTGAAGCTCCTTTTCAGAAAGCTTCATTTTTAAAACGACTGCTCGATTATAATTTAGATGGCAACTATATTAAGCAACAAAATCAGGTTTTACAAAGCATTACGCTTAACGAAATAAATGTTTTGGCAAAAAAACATTTAAAATATACTGCTGTAAATATTGTTATTGTAGGCGATAAACAAGCCAACCTCGATAAAATTAAAAAACTTGGTTACGATGTTAAGGTGCTTGATGCAAACGGGAATGAGGTAAAAGAATAATTTTTATTTAATCTTTAAAGAGACCTGGCTCATTCATTTTGAGCAGGTCTTTTTTTTGTGAAGTGTTTAAGGTACACACACCTGTGCGAACAAAAATCAAAACCCATATTTATTAGTACTTTTGCGGCCTTTCTTAAGCATATTTCCAACTGGTATTACAACTATAAAATAGTGACCTACAAAACACACATAAAAGAAACTTGCATTTTGTCTGCACCGCTTATTATTAGTCAAATTGGTCACATTATTACATCAATGACTGATAATGCCTTTTTGGGCTTTGTTAATTTAGAGGCACAGGATGCCGGAATTTTATCGGGTAATGTTTTTGTATTGTTTTTGGTTTTTTTAATCGGTTTATCGCAGGGTCTTACGCCTAAAATTGCCGAAGCACATGTAAATAAGTTGGAGAGCGTTAAAGCTTCATTGCTAAAAAATGCGCTATTATTAAATCTTGCTGCTGCTACCCTACTCTATCTGCTTACTTTTTTCAGTATGAATTATCTTTATATGTTAGATCAGCCAACGGATGTGATACAATTAGCAAAGCCGTTTTTAAATATTATTGCCTTATCTCTAATTCCGTTAAGCATTTTTTTTACCCTTAAACAATATTGCGAAGGATTAAGCAATACCCGCGCAGCCATGTACATTAGCATAAGCGGAAATATTTTAAATGTCATTTTAAATTATGCATTAATATTCGGAAAACTGGGCTTCCCTGAGTTGGGTTATTTGGGAGCTGCCTGGGCAACATTTATTTCGCGCATTTTTATGGCGGTTGCTTTTATTGTCTATATGTTATACACTAAGGAATTAAAAAGCATTTTCAATTTCTTCTCTTCTGCAAAACTTAATAAAGCAGACCAAACAATTTTATTTCGTATAGGAATTGGTCCTGCCGTACAATTTACATTTGAGGTGGCAGCTTTTGCCTTTGCAGGGTTTATGAGCGGATGGCTAGGAAAAGTAACTTTTGCTGCGCATGGTATATCACTAAGCATCGCTTCTTTTACATATATGTTTGCCAGCGGCATTAGTGGTGCAGCCGCCATAAGAGTAGCAGTTTTTAAGGGAATGGGAGATAGATTAAACATAAAAAAAGCCGGACTTACTGGTTTTGCGCTTTCAATTTGCATTATGGGTTCATTTGCCTTGTTACTTTTAAGTTGCAATAAAATTTTACCAACCTTTTTTAGCGAAAAAAGCGAGGTAATACAATTATCATCGGGATTGTTGCTGGTAGCTGCCCTATTCCAATTATTTGATGGGGTTCAGGTAGCAGGCTTGGGTGTTTTAAGAGGTTTAAGTGATGTAAAAATACCCACTGTTATTGCATTAACTGCTTATTGGGGAATTGACCTTCCGGTAGCTTATTTTTTAGGATTTAAGCAAAATATGGGCGTTTACGGCATTTGGTTCGGGCTTACCTCAGGATTGGTCTTTGCCGCCCTTTTTGTATTTGCACGTTTCAGGCATCTTACTACAGTGAAATAAGGTCGCTTTACTAAAAATTTGGGATTAGAGCGCAGGCATTCGTCGAATAAATATATTCAAATAAAATTTGTTATTAACAAGTTATTATTAGATTTGTATTACTGTTTTAAACAGTGATAGTATTAACTTAATTAAAATTAAAATGAACATCTACGTAAGAAATCTTAATTTCAGTCTCGAAGAAGAAGAATTAGGGCAAATTTTTCGCCAATTTGGAGAAGTTAGCTCCGTTAAAATTATTAAAGACAAATTTACAGGCCGTGCAAAAGGCTTTGGATTTGTTGAAATGCCAAATGAGCAAGAAGGTTTGGCTGCCATTGAGAAATTAAATGGAACCGATGTTAAAGGAAGAAATATGTTTGTTGACAAAGCAAACCCTCCGAAAGAAAAAGACGCTTAAATAATATAAGTTTTGTTTAAAAAATTAAGTCCTTTCGTCATTGGCGATGGGACTTTTTTTATTTAATTCAATACCAATAAACTACTTAGGAGTATAAACAGGCTTCTCCTTTTTCTTATCGCGCTTTACATTATCATTTTTGTTACGAGGATTTTTAACATCCACATCAGGCACAAATACCCATTTTCCATTATTAAAAGCAAAAGAATCATAACTAAAATCAGGGCCGTAAAACTGTGGCTGCCCATCAGCGTATTCATCTTTTGCAGCAAGATGATCAAATACAATAGCGGTTGCGGTTGGGTTATAGCGCAAAGACATAACCACTTTTGAGGAATACTCAAACATAATACGTTTGGGATTTTTTTTAGGGAATTTAAAAACATCTTTTCCAAAAACAGGCGTTCCGCCCTTTTTAAAACTTAAAACATCAATAAATTTTCTGGAAACAATTTTATCGTTGCAATCCCACCCCAACAAAGTATAATAATCGCCGCACTCAATAATATCATAATACAACATACCAAACCATTTGTTGTTATCGCCAATATATGTTTCGGGGCTTTTAACGTTTACTGATTTATCGAAAAGCTCAAACAATTCGCAATGATTTGTTTTAGGATTGAGCCATTGTACAAAGCCATAATAAAAATACTGCGTGCCACCATTTCTATATAGATTCCAATTAATAATCCTTACTTTTTTATCTGAAGAAACAATGCGAACCACTTCTTTAAGCGAATCAAAAGAATAATAAAAAGATAAATCGTTTAATAAAACCTCATCTAAAAGGTGAATAAATTTTGCGTTGGCCTTAAACTTTGTACTGTCGGCGGCTTTTGCATCAAACATTTTTTTTTGAAAATTACAAAGACTGTCTTCGTACTTTTTGAAGTAAACGATATCTTTTTCGGAGAGAGTTTGGGAGTAAACTGATAGATGCAAGAATAGAGAAGCAAGAATAAAGAAAGATATGTTTATGGACCTTGATTTCATTATAAAAAATTAATTTATTCAGAAACTTTGCGTCTTAGCGCCTTTGCGGTGAAGATAACGTTTGAAAAGTATGAATATTACAAATGCAAGGCAGCCTTTTTAGCTAACAACTGCTCTTCTGTTTCTACATGGTCTTCATCGGGTA
>CAZZEI010000135.1:0-7946 GCA_964653165.1 uncultured Flavobacteriaceae bacterium
AAGGAAATTAATGGAGCGCGTATAGAAGCGGTGGGAAAAGGTTGCAGCGAAATGCTTTTTCCAAAAATGAGGACTGAACGTGAACAGGAACAAAACAGAAGGGTTGAAATTAAAGTTTTGGAATATTAAGTATTCTCAGCAAATTAGCGCTTAATTACATAGGAACTAAGATTGTAATTTTTAAATATAAAGTATGAAAGCAAAAACTTTTTTTATTGCCATTTTAATATTGACAAGTTTCATTTCTTTTTCGCAGAAAAAGCAGCCTCCCATTAAAATGAAACAAAAGATAGACACTATTTTAATCAGGAAACTTGGAGCTGACGAATATGGAATGAAAAAATTTGTGATGTGTTTTTTAAAAGCCGGACCTAATAAAAGTCTGACACCCGATTCATCTAAAAAAATACAAGCCGCACATATGCAAAACATGAATAAACTGGTTGCACAAGGTAAATTAATTGTTGCCGGCCCGTTTTTAGATGAAACTGAATTGGAAGGAATTTTCATTTTCAATGTTTCCACTATAGAAGAAGCAAAAGTGCTAACAAATACGGATCCTGCCGTTAAAGCGGGCGTTCTAATTATGGAACTGCATCCCTGGTACGGCTCAGCGGCATTAATTGAGATTCCGGTAATTCATACCAAAATACAAAAGAAGAAATTTTAATACACTAACGGTAAAAATTAGTTTAGGCATTCTTCTATCTTTGCACTATGCGTTTATTGTTTTCCGAAAATATTAAAGTCGCTTTTGCTTCAATTAAAGCCAATGCTATGCGTACTGTGCTAACAGCTTTAATTATTGCCATTGGTATTTGGGCGCTTGTGGGTATTTTGACAGCCATTGATGCGCTTAAATTTTCTATCAGCAATAATTTTGCCGGTATGGGATCTAACACTTTTACAATACGTAACAGGGGAATGAATGTACATATTGGTAAGGGTGGAAAAAAAGCGAAATCATACCCAAACATAGATTATTACGAAGCAAAAAACTTTAAGGAAAAATTTAAATTTCCATCTACAGTGGCTGTATCTACTTTAGCAACTTTCACCGGTAAATTGCAATATGGTTCTAATAAATCAAATCCTAATATACAAGTGTTTGGTGTTGATGAAAATTATTTAACCACATCGGGTTACGAAATTGATAAGGGGAGAAATTTTTCCACATTTGAAATAATGAAAGGTAACCCTTCGGTTTTAATAGGAAACGAAATAATGAAAACTGTTTTAAGGACAGAAAAAAATCCTATCGGAAAAGAAATACGAATAGGAAGTGCAAAATATAATATAGTGGGCGTTTTAAAAAGCAAAGGAAGCGGGATGGGTTTTGGGGGCGATAAAATTTGTTTAATTCCTATACAGAACGCACGAAGTAGTTTCCCTAAAAAGGATGCAACTTTTACTATAAGTATTTTTACGCCAAACATAAGATTGTTGGACGGTGCAATTTCTGAAGCGACCGGACTGTTCAGACAAATACGTAAAGTGGGTTTAACAGAAGAAGATAATTTTGATATTATAAAATCAGATTCGTTTGCTAATTTATTAATTGAGAATATTCAAAAAGTTACGATGGGAGCAACACTTATTGGCGTTATAACATTGTTAGGCGCTGCAATTGGATTAATGAACATCATGTTGGTCTCTGTAACAGAACGCACCCGCGAAATCGGAATACGAAAATCGTTAGGTGCAACGAGTGATTTAATACGAAACCAATTTTTAACCGAAGCAGTTGTAATTTGTTTACTTGGCGGTTTTCTAGGAATTATTTTAGGTGTTGGATTAGGGAATCTAATGTCGGTTCAATTGGGAGTAGGATTTTATATGCCGTGGAAGTGGGTGATAGGTGCTTCTTTTCTTTGTGTTATCGTTGGTTTACTCTCGGGTATCATCCCGGCCACGCGTGCCGCCAAACTCGATCCTATTGAGAGTTTGAGGTATGAGTAAATGCATGCAATTATAACCTGATTTTTATACCCCCATTAACAACAATGCCGTCTAAAGGCGCCCATACCTGTGTGAACTGAGGAGTATTATATGGATTAGATTGTAAGCTTTCAAAATTTGTTTGTCTAAAGTTAGTGAAGTTTTCTACGTTTATAAAAAAGGTGAAGTTTTTATAAGTGTATTCTACTACCGCACCGTAAGTCCAATAGTCTCTTGAACGGTTTCCATTAGATAATAGCTGACTGCTTTTAAATTCGTAGTCAAGTCCGATGCGCCATTTATTAGGAAGTGCGTAAAGTAAGTCACCTTTTAAACTATGTTGCGGAGTTAATGTGAATTCGTATTCTTTATCCTTGTTTATGTTTGAAACGTGCGTGTAAGTGTATCCTACAAATAAAACAAACTTATAGAAACCAAATTTGAAAAATGTTTCTGCTCCGTAACTTTGAGTGTACGAACTTGAATTAACAAAATGATAAACACCTGATGTACCATTTGTATCAACCAAGACCAATGGGTGGTCTAAGTGCGTTAAGAAAAACATTTGATTAATATTTAAAAAGAAATTTTCGCCGAGCGCCGTTTTAAAACCAATGTCCATATTCCCGCCAATAGATTGCTCGGCAACAGTTTTGTTTTTGTCAATCGGTAAAACATTTTTATAACCCAATAACTCTGCTTCCTGATTAAAGATGCTTGCGTTACGATAACCCATGCCACCGCCAATTCGGGTGGTTAATTTTCTTGTCCATTTAAACAAAGCCGATAGCCTTGGTAAAACATAAACTTGTTTATTTAAAACATAGTCAGCTCTTACACCACTTTCAATAGCTACTTTTTTGCCCAAATTAAATGTGTAGTTCGCAAAACCGCCAAATGTTTGATGGTCTTCGTTTCTTAAAACTATACTTTGTAGCTTTTCTTCTTTGAATTCGTCGGAATAAAAGTTAAGACCGGTAATGAAAACATTTTCTTTTGTGCAATTAGTAAAAGCAATTTCAGAGAAAGAAGATAATTGATTACCGGCAAAATTATATTTCCCAAGTGTGAAAGATGGGGTAATCTCTAAGGTTCTCTGAAAAACATTAAATGAATTGCGTATTGCTAACGAATTTCGGTCGCTGAGTTTTGTTTCAAACTTTAACTGTGTAGTAATACGGTTAATGTCGTTGGTTTCTTTGTAGAAATGAAGTGAATCGGATGTTTGATGATTAAGCATACGAGTATCGCCACCCTCCCTAAGTTCGCTTGTAAATGTTGCGCCCAAACTTAATTTTGTTCTGCTATTGAAATAGAAAAATAATTTAGGATTGAAATTGTATTTAGTTAATTGAGGCATGTCAGTAAAACCGTCTTTGTCAGCATCAAAGTATTGGTGAGTATTTCTTTGCGTCAATAAGCTAAAACCTATTTTGTCAATTTTACGACTTAGGAAAGCATTAACGTCAAATGCTCCGATGTGCGAGGAATTAAGATGTAAGAGGGTTTCGTCTTTATCGGCTTCTTTTGAAATTAAATTAATTAAACCGGAAATTGCCCCTGCTCCGTAAAGAGTGGAAGCAGAACCTTTAATGTATTCAACTTGTTTTAAATCAAGAGGCGGAATTTGCATAATACTTAAACTGCCGGAGAAACCGCCGTAATTAGGAAAACCATCTTTTAATATTTGCGTGTATCGTCCGTCCATTCCTTGAATACGAACGTTTGCCATATTACTTGTGGCGGAAGTTTGTTGTACTTGAATTCCTGTACTATGCGTTAATAAGTGAGCTACTTTGGAGGGGTCCATCGTACTTGCTTCGTCAATTTCTTCATTTAGAACTTCAACTCTTGTGGGAATGTCGTCAATGCTTTTATTGCTTCGCGTGCCCTCAACAATTATTTCTTCTATTACTTTGCTTTCAGGCTCTAATAAAATTTTGCGATGTTCGTTGAAAGGAAAAAAAACGGTGTCGCTATATGAAGTGTATCCTATTAGCGAAATAATAATTACCTGAACGCTGTCGGGAATACGGGTTAAAAGTATTTCTCCGTTTCTGTCTGACGAAGTGCCGTTTGTTGTGCCTTTTAATTGGGCAATTGCACCAACAATACTTTCGTTAGTAGACTTGTCTCGTATTATTGCTCTGTATGAGTTTTGTGCAATGGAGTTAATTCCAAATATAAGGAATAGTGTAAATATATTGAATTTCATTTTGCTGTTGATTTAAAATAAAGAAATTGCGATTTAAGTCGCCAATTGATTAGCAAAAGAAATTAACGGGAGGGGCTCGTAAAGATTTAAAGGAAAGTTTTTGCTTTGGGGGAGGGTATTCGTTTTTTTCAACGAGCGAACTAATAAGTGTTGGCTCATATAATGTAATACCTGCAGTATTCAATGAAAGGGTCGCAACAAAACCTATAGTCAAATTAATTTTACTATGTAGCGTAAATTCTTCGTCAATGTCAATGGAAGAAAATACATTATGTGTTTTATCATCGTGATGCGTTGCGTTCTCGTGCCCGTATGGTAAGTCATGATGATGAATAAATACGTCGTGACTCTGAATAATCAGAATAGAAATACATATCAAAACGTATGCGAGTCTTTTAAACACTGAGCAAATATAAGAATTATAAATAAAGTACTTATTCATCAAGCCGTGTCGGATTTAGAAGAGGCTAGGACACAAATTACACCTTAACCGCCCACCTCAATTTAGCAGAACGCGCACGAGGGTTGCTGTTACATTCTTCTGCAGAAGGACGAATTACCTCGGTAGCAATTTCACTATAAATACCCAAATTAGAAAAGTGTTGAAAAGATTTTTTAACGCGCCTGTCCTCTCCGGAGTGAAATGAAAGTATTGCAACGCGTCCGCCTGCGGCAAGCGCATCCGGGATTTTGTATAAAAAATTATCTAATGAACCAAATTCATCATTCACTTCAATACGTAATGTCTGAAAACAACGCTGACAGGATTTTTTAATATCTTCAGTTCGAGTAGTTGCGGGAAGAAATGCTAAGGTTTCAGTAATGATTTCTTTTAACTGGGTTGTTGTTGCAATAATTTCTCCTTTTACAATTTTAGCAATAATGGCTTTAGAAATTTTTTCAGCATGGGGCTCATCCGCATTTTCTCTGAATAACTCTTGTAATTCATTTTGAGAAATTGTTTTTAAAAGTGCAGCAGCAGATTTTCCGCTCTTAGGATTAAGTCTTAAATCTAAAGGACCCTCAACCTTAAATGAAAATCCTCTTTCGGGATTATCAATTTGCATAGAAGAAACACCCAAATCGGCTAATATAAAATTAAACAAACCTGTTTCGGGAATAAGTTGATCAATATCAGAGAAATTTCTTTTTTTAATAATTAAATTTTCTTCTCCATAACCCAATGCGGTTAAACGCTCTCTGGTACGGGGTAACTCAAAAGGATCTACATCAATAGCATACAAACGTCCGCCGGGCAACAAACATTTAATCATCTCTAAACTATGACCGCCATAGCCAAGTGTTGCATCCAGTCCGGTTTGTCCCGGAACAATTTTCAGGATTTCTAAAATTTCCTTAACGCAAATGGAGCGGTGCATTCCTGCAGGGGTACGTCCTTGCTGCATAACTTTTTCAATATCGGCAGCGTATTGCTCCGGACTAAGCTCCTTGTATTTTTCTTTAAAGGATTTTGGATGCGTGCCTTTGTATCTTACTCTGCGTGGTTTTTTTGGCTCTTGCTCATCCATTATGTAAAACTAACAAATTTAACCGCAAAGAACGCTAAGTTTTCGCTAAGGCCGCAAAGTCATTTTTAAACTGTAAGCGGCATAAAGTTTTCTTAATTTGCGCGAAGAAAAAAATAAATCTTTGCATGCTTTGGGCTGTATTCCTTTGCGCACTTTGCGGTTACCTGTATTACTCAGGTATATTCTCCGTCATTTTTTTGAAGAACTTGTAGTTGGCTAAAAACTCTTTAGCAATTATTCTCAGGAGAGTATAGGTAGGTATTGCCACTATCATTCCCCATACACCTGCCAACGAAGCGGCAAGCAGGATAACGATAAATATTTCGAGCGGATGTGCTTTTACGCTGTTACTGAAAAGAAATGGTTGTATCAGGAATCCATCAACCATATTCATTCCTAATAACACCCAAAATATTTTTGAAATAATCGGACCAATCATTTCAAGTTCGTTTTGCTGCATACTTCCGGTAACACCTAAACAAACAGCGAAAATAAAACTAATGAGCGGACCAACATAGGGAATAACATTCATAACCCCGGCAAATACACCAATGAACAATGCATTTGGTACACCCAAAAAATAAAGCAGACTACTTACAATAGTAATAACTATGATAACATCGATAGTAAGCGCTACAAAATATTTACTGAGCATGCTTTTGGTAGTACGTAAAATATCTTTCATTTCAAGTTCGTACTCAACCGGTGTTATTAAAAGTACAGTGCGATAAGCAAGTTTATTGTCTTTCAATAAAAAGAATGTAATAAAGCTTACAATTAAAAAACCTCCGGCAATTCCTCCAAAGGCAGATAAAAATTTATCGACGACAAAGCCTGCGTTATCCACATTTACAAAAGATGTAAACTGGGTGTACACGTTGCGGCTTATTTCCTGTTCAGTACCAAGGTTTAATAGGAGTTTTTTTACCTGAGGAAACTGGTTAAGAACATCTCTGAAAACATCGTTAAAATTTAATCCGGCAATAAATTTCCCCTGATCAACAATTAAAGGAATAAATACATAGAAGAAAGAAAAAAGTACACTCAGTATGGAGAACAAAGACAAAAGCGCAATTAAACCATTGGGAAGATGTTTGCTTTTATACCTGATTTTAGAAAGTACTTTTACAAAAGGCTGTGCTACTAAAGCCAAAATAGTAGCAATTAGCATATAAATTACAATCTTGGTAAAAAGAAAAACAAATGCAAGAATGCACAACAGGGTAATTATAAGAATAATTTTTGCGCGGTTGTTTTGGAACATAATGCTATTGGCAAAGGTAATACTTTTTGAGAATAAACGGTATACACCACCAATCGGCGGGTCTATGCAAATAAAGAAGCAGGACTAAGCCCTGCTTCTCTTTTAAATAGGTATTTCTGTTCGTTTATTTTGCAATCGTTATTTTTTTGGATATAACTTCTTTCCCAGTGTAAATTTTAATAATGTAAACTCCATTGTATAAAGTCTGGGTATCAAAATAGGCAATGGTGCTACCCTGATAAATGACCGTTTTTTGAATAAGGTTTCCAATGAGGTCATACATTGCTACATCAATATTTTCCCGGGTTAAATTATTTAATTGCACGGCTACTAAATCACTTGCAGGGTTTGGATAAGTATTAACAGTGATGTTCTCTGTTGCATTACTTGAAATTCCTGTTGTGGGAGTATAGGTTGTAACACTTTCTGTAATGGATGTTACTTTTACAGCAACTTTTGTCCCGTAAAATGTGGGGCCAACAATATAGGGGTATGCAGAGTTCCAATTTGATTTTACGGTTGCAAAATAGCAGTAAATACCGCTTGGATATTCTGGAGTTATGCAAAATCTGCCATTATGCTCGTCCAATAAATCGGGCGTTGCGCCTGATGTTGTGTTGTACTGGTAATCTTCGCGAAAATAACCTATAGGATAAGTGCTACTAACAGGTGGGCCGGGAGTAACGGAAGTACCTGTAGAATAAGTAGTGCGTGTAGTAATGTTTCTTAAAGCAAAACTTGATTGCATTCTTACAATTCCTCCCGTACCATTTACATTTTTGTATGCGTATGCACCGTAAATAGGAAATCCGTCGTAAGCAAAACCAATAAGTGGAGAATGTTGCGTGCTGTCGATTAAATATAAACCATCAGCAACGTATAAATTACAAACCGTAGAAATTACAGTAAGATCTAAATTATAAGCACTCGGATTTTGGTGATGATGATAATTGCCCATTGCAGGGTGACCTTTTGCACAATCAAAACCTCCAAGCTCTCC
>CAZZEI010000136.1:0-7933 GCA_964653165.1 uncultured Flavobacteriaceae bacterium
AAATCATTCATAAAATATCCGTTGCCTATATCAAAATCTTCAACCTTCTCGATTTTAAAACCTAATTTAAAATAAAAATTAATTGATTTATAATTTTGTCTGTTTACCGTAAGGGTGATACTTTCCGGTTTGTATAAATCTTCAAACACTTGCTTAAAAACTTTTGTGCCTAAACCTGCATTTTGTTTTTCCTGTAAAATATAAAATTTATGAAGCATAAAATCTTTATTGTTTTCTGTGCTGGTAGACAAAAATCCGATTTCTCCCTGTCCTGAACTTGCCTGTGCCGAACCCGGTTTCGGTATTTCAGGATCTACAACAATTAAAAATTGTTGCCCTTCTTTAGTCTGTTTTAAGATAGCCTCGTGCGAGTACATTTTTTTAAGCATATAACTTACCTGTTCTTGTCCGATTATGGGCACATAATGTTTATCCCAGATTAGGTGGGCAAGTTTTTGGATGGTTGCAAAATCATTTTCAGTAGCGGGCTTCAGGCTGAGCATATGAGAGCCAAATATACGGAATATTGGTTACTACTTACCATGGCAATTTTCTGAAGGATTTTCTTCAGAAACCTCAATGGGAATCCGCTTTGAATGAAGAACATTTGAACAAGTGAATAATAGAACATTCGAAGTGTTTGTATTTACTTCTGATTTCGTAATTCAAATGTTCTATTATTCACTTATTCAAGGAGTTTTTTGTAAGGAGTCATTGCTAATATTGTGTATTTTTGCCCTATGAGCCAAAGTGCTGATACCATTAACATACTTAACCGTCGCGCATCTTTCGACTACGCTTTTTTAGAAAAATTTGTGGCCGGAATGGTACTTACCGGCACGGAGATAAAATCCGTTCGTGAGGGTAAAGTTTCGTTGGCAGACAGCTATTGTTATATGCGAAAAGGTGAGTTATTTATTACCAATTTACACATTACCGAATACGAAAAAGGGTCATACAACAACCATATTCCGCTAAGAGAAAGAAAGTTATTGCTCAATAAAAACGAATTACAAAAAATTGACCGCAAATTAAAAGACCAGGGTCTTACAATTGTCCCGATTAGAATGTTTATCAGCAATAATAAATACGCAAAACTCGAAATAGCCGTTGCAAAAGGTAAAAAGAGCTTCGATAAACGCCAGGACATCAAGAAAAAAGACATAGAGCGCGAAACTGAAAGAAGGTTTTAAATAGGAGGATGTATTTCCCTTCCTTTTTTCAAGGCTAATCTCCGTACACATCTTTTTCTTGCAGATTTAGAACCTCTATGAAAATCTGCTTTGAATTAAGAACATTCGAAGTGTATGTATTTACTTCTGATTTCGCAATTCAAATGTTCTATGGTTCAATTGTTCAAGGAGTATAGGGAAAACCCAGATTAATAAATTTTAGGATTTTCAGCTCAGAATTCTTGAACCAACAATGATAGTTTTTCAGGGAGGGGAAATAATACAGCATTTTACTCTGATCATCCCCAAAAACCATACTAATTGCCAACTGGTCGTCTTTTCTTTGTAAGTGGTCGGGTTTCAACAATAACTGGCTTAAAACTCTGGCTCTATGGGGGCTTGTTTTTTAGAGAATAATAAATACTTTTGGTAAATGGCAAAAAGTAAGAGTTCTTCTTTAAGTATATTACTCGGTGTGTTTTTCTTTTGGGGCTTTGTGGCTGCCTCAAACACTGTACTTATCGGCCTGTTTAAAAAGAATTTTGAGCTTACCCAGTCGCAAAGCCAAATGGTTGACCTGGCTTTTTATTTCTCGTATTTTGTAGGTGCGGGCATTTATTTAATTTATTCCATGCTTCTTGGCGACCCGCTTAATAAAATCGGTTACAAAAAAGGTCTCATTGCAGGTTTACTTATTTCAGCTATAGGAGCACTGTGTTTTATTCCTGCTGCCGATAATCAGTCTTTCCCCATGATGTTGGGCTCTCTTTTTATTATAGGTTTAGGATTTTCTCTTCAGCAAATTGTTGCCAACCCTTACGTAATTGCTTTGGGAGACCCCGCAACAGGTTCGCACCGTATTAATCTTGCCGGTGGTATTAATTCTTTCGGAACTACAATTGGTCCGCTTTTATTGGCATTCGCAATATTCGGAAGCGTAAAAAACAGCGATAAAGCTTTTGTAACTTCTGTAATTAATACCGAACCGGTAAATATTTGCATTGAGCGTGCAAGCAACAGAACAGAAACTATCGACGGTCCAATATTTATTCAGGAAAGAGTGGTTATGGGTAAATTACCTTATTACTATCTCTCAAAAAATGCTGACTCAACTACACTTTGCGGACAATATTCTTTTATGGCAGAGAAGAGAAAAGGTGCTGTAATTATTTATAATGATAACAGAAGTAACACCGATGAACAGATTGCCATGATAAAAAGGAATTTCCCTAATTCTCACGTCCCGGTTATTAGCCTGAATAAGGAAACATATATCCATGTATTGTCTGCCATACAAACACCGGAGGGAGCGACATTAAAAATGAGCATGATGGGTGTAGAGAAAGTAAAAACTCCAAGCATGATATTGGCGGGCGCATTTATTTTATTCGCGTTTATTTTAGGAATGTCAAAATTACCTCCGGTTACCAATAACGAAAAAATGGAAAAAAATCTGGGCGCTTTAAAATTCCCTCAGGTTATTTACGGAATGATAGCCATATTTTTTTACGTTGGTACTGAAGTTGCCACACAAAGCAATTTACCTGCATTGATGAAACATGAAAATTTTCTGGGAATGGATGTAGACCGAACCGTTCATTTTATTTCTCTCTATTGGGGATGTTTGATGATAGGAAGATGGACAGGCGCATTGAAGGTATTTAATTTAAGCAAGTCAATAAATTATGTTATGATGGTTGTTGTGCCACTACTTGCGTATGCGGTTATTTTAGGTGTTAATTATATTAAGGGTAGTCCGATAAATGATTTGATGAATTTCCTTCCATTTGTTTTTATTCTGATTGTAGGATTTTTCTTATCACAAGGAAAACCTGCACGTACTATGATGCTGTTTGGAATTATGGCAATGATAATGATGGTGCTTGGATTACTTACTACCGGAAAAATTTCCATCTACTTTTTTGTAAGCGGTGGTTTGTTCTGCTCTGTAATGTGGCCTTGTATTTTTTCTCTCAGTACAGCCGGACTCGGAAAATATACTACACAGGCTTCTTCTCTTTTGATTATGATGATAATTGGCGGAGCTGTGCTTCCACTGGTGCAGGGCAAATTAGCGGATAGCATTGGTATTCACACTTCATATATAATTCCGCTTATTGGTTTTGCTTATCTTGCCTATTACGGTTGGAAAGTAAAAGGAATTTTAAAGAAACAAGGAGTAGACTTTGATGCAGATATTCAAAGCGGACATTAATCAGTGAGGAAATACTTCTATATAGCTCTTACTTCTTCTTTCTTTTTTCTTAACTCTTGCTTCTTACCTCTTGCTTCTTTTTCCCAAGTTACCCGCGTACTTTTCGTTTTCGACGCATCAAACAGCATGAAAACAATGTATGACGGCAAGCCTCGCATTGAGCATGCAAAAACACTTTTTTATAAATTTATTGATAGCCTGAATAATTTAAAAAATTATGAGTTTGCTCTACGCATGTATGGCAGTACAGTAAAATATCCTCCCGGAGATTGCAACGACAGTAAACTGATTGTCCCGTTTGCGAAAAATAATATCCAAAAAATTAAAGATGCAGTAAAAAAAGTAAAACCAACCGGTATCACACCAATTGAGCATTCATTAACTCAAGCTGCCAACGATTTCCTGGATACAAAAGCTATTAACACAATTATTTTAATTACCGATGGTATTGAAGAATGCGGAGGAGACCCTTGTAAGGCACGTATTGAACTACAAAGCAAAGGTATTGTAGTAAAACCATGCATTATTGGAATTGGCTTAACTCCCGAGCAGGCAAAAGCTTTTGATTGTGTTGGAAATTATTTTAGTTACGAAGAGCCGGATGCTTTTAAAAACAGTGTTGATTATATTACTACACAAAAATTAAATAAAACTACCGCACAGGTAAATTTATTGGATGTTTCTTCAAAGCCAACAGAGACAAACGTTAACATGACTTTTTACAATGAAAAAACAGGTAATATCATGTACAACTATATCCATAGCATGAATTACAGGGGATATCCGGATACAATTCCCATGGATGAAACGGGAAAATATACAGTTGTTGCAAATACAATTCCTCAAAAGCAGGTGCATAATATTTCTTTAAATATGGGTACACATAATGTAATTCCGATTGATGCCCCGCAAGGTGTTATGGCAATTAAAAGAAGTGGTGGAATTTATAATAATAATGATAAAGTAAAATGTGTTATCAGGTTGAGCGAAAGCATGCAAACCCTTCACGCAATGAGTTTAAATACCGCCGAGCGATATATTGTAGGAGAATATGATTTAGAAATTTTGACATTGCCGCGCACGTATATTAATAAAACTAAAATTAACCAAACACTTACAAAAGTATTGGAAGTAGAAGATGCCGGTCAGGTAAAAATAAACACGCCCGAGTATGGAGACGGTTGCATTTTAATGGAGGAAGGAAAAGAATTGAAATGGGTATGTAATTTGCCTTCTAACATTACCAGACAAGAGTATAATTTACAGCCGGGCAATTATCATATTACTTTCAGGGGTAAGTCCTTAAAGCAATCTATTTACACCATAGAAAAGAAATTTACAGTAAAAGCCAATCAGCAATTGGTGGTTGATTTATATCGCTAATCTTGATTTGCACTCGCCTTTGGCCAAGAATACATTGGAACGCAGATGACGCAGATTTATATGATGAACGCTGTAACTGTTTTTATAAGGAGTTTGTTTTTTTAATTGTATAAGACTCCTTTAGGAGTCACATAGTAATAGAAAGTTTAGTAGTTTTGTAGGCGTATTGTTATGACAAAGTTAAAAGCAAATCAACCCATAGGTATTTTTGATTCAGGGATAGGCGGATTGACCGTTGCTAATGCTATTACCAAGATGTTGCCCAAAGAGCAATTAATTTATTTTGGGGATACAGCTCATTTACCTTACGGAGATAAGTCGCCCGATTCTATAAAATATTATTGCATACGCATTGCTCAGTTTTTAATGGAGCAAAACTGCAAAATGATTGTAATTGCATGTAACACGGCATCTGCTCTTGCATACGAGACAGTGAAAGATTTTGTTGGCGGTAAGGTTCCGGTTATTGATGTTGTAAACCCTCTTGTTGAAGAGATAACCCAAAATAAAAAACTCAAACACATTGGTGTTATTGCAACTAAGGGGACAATCAAGAGTGATATTTATGCTAAGAAGCTAAAGAGTAAAAATAAGGACATTGAAGTATCATCTTTAGCTGCTCCTTTGCTCGTTTCAATGATAGAAGAAGGATTTTTTAATAATAAAACTTCGCGTACTATCATTCACGATTATTTATCGCGACCAAAACTAAAAAAAATTGATTCACTTATCTTAGCTTGCACTCATTATCCCCTTATTAAACCTGAAGTGGAAGAATTTTATAAAGGAAAAATAAAAATTTACGATAACGCAGAGGTTGTTGCTAAAACAGTTGCGGAAGTTTTGAAAGAAATGAAATTACTTTCTCCGAAAAAGAACAGCAATCATCGTTTTTATATGAGCGATTACACAAAATCATTTGAAGAAAGCTCCCGATTCTTCTTCAAATCAAAAATAAAATTGCAGGAAGCTGCTATCTGGAAGTAAAAACGCCGCAGACTATCAAGAATTAAATTCGGAGTTTGTCCTTCTCAGGATCAGGGTTGTTTTGTTCTAAAAAATCTTTCTATTCTATTGTGTTGGCGTACGGCGCAACTCCGCTGGAGCCGTATAATTTATAACAATCAGTTGTCCCGATTGGACAAAATAGGAGTAGAAACATGATTAATCGAATTTACGGCTCCATCGGAGTCGAATACGTTTGTAATTTTAGAATGAAACAGCCCTGCCCTCTGAAGAGGGCGGAGGGAGGTAATTAGCTTACCTTTTTACGTATTGTGCTTCGTAATATTTCTGATAAGAACCCGAAGTGACATTGTTAAGCCACTCATCGTTGCTCAAATACCAGTCTACGGTCTTGCCTAAACCTTCTTCAAATTGAAGGGAAGGTTTCCAGCCTAAATCATTTTGCAGTTTTGTAGAATCAATTGCGTAACGTAAATCATGACCGGCACGGTCTTTTACAAACGTTATTAGTTTCTCATTTGTTCCTTCGGAGCGATTTAATTTTTTATCCATAATCCTACAAAGCAAACGAATTACATCAATGTTAGTCCACTCGTTATGTCCGCCAATATTATAGGTGCTGCCGTGTTTAGCTTTATGAAAAATGACATCAATTGCATTTGCGTGGTCTTCCACAAAAAGCCAGTCGCGTATGTTTTCTCCTTTGCCGTAAATAGGCAAAGGTTTATTTTGTTTGATATTATGAATACAAAGCGGAATTAATTTCTCAGGAAAGTGAAACGGCCCATAATTATTTGAGCAATTAGAAATAACTACAGGTAATTTGTAGGTATCATGATAGGCTCTTACAAAATGGTCTGAGCTTGCTTTTGAGGCAGAGTAGGGGCTGTGTGGGTCGTAAGCTGTTGTTTCGGTAAATAAGCCTGTGTTGCCTAATGAACCGTATACTTCATCTGTACTAACGTGATAAAAAATTTTGAATTCAGAATTCGGAATTAAGAATTGGGTTTTAGCTGCACTGAGTAGATTAACAGTTCCTATGACATTAGTAAATACAAACTCTAAGGGGTTGGTTATACTGCGGTCAACATGGCTCTCTGCCGCAAGATGTATTACTGCGTTGAATTTATGTTCAGCAAAAAGTTTATTGATAAAATCGGCATCAACAATATCTCCTTTTATAAAAGTGTAATTGGGTTTATTCTCAATATCTTTTAAGTTGGCGAGATTACCCGCATAGGTAAGTTTATCTAAATTGTAAATTTGATAGTTTGGATATTTATTTACGTAAAGTCTCACTACGTGTGAGCCAATAAATCCTGCGCCTCCTGTTATTAGAATTTTCATATTAAATAGTAAATAAATAAACGTCGGTTTCTTTAATTTTTGCAAACGATTTATCAGCTGTAATCAATGGGATATTAATAAAAATGGAAGTAGCTGCAATCAATGCATCTGGAAGCTTTAATTTGTATTTCTTCCGTAAATAAACTGTATGATCTTTTATTTGCTGATTTAGGTTTGAAATATGCATTTGAGAAAGTAATTTTTTAATATGAAGTTCATGTCCGGGGAAATATTTTTGAGAACTTAATAATTCAATTTCCGTTATAAATGAGCAGTAAAGAGTTTTGTTTTGAAGAATTTCAGATACTCTTTGATTGCCATCTAGTAAATAAATAATAATATTTGTGTCAACAAAAAAACTAGTCCCACTCATTTCTCAATTTCTTTTGAATAGCGAGAGGAGACATTTTTAATTTTAAAATTCCACAAAACTTTTTGGCATCAAAACCTTTTGTCTTCTTTCCGCGTTTTTTTGGAAACAATAATTCCAGCTCCTTTTTTGTAGTCTTTTTATCAATTATATAAACCATATCCTTAAATTGTAATATAAAGTTACAAAAAATACTTGATTTTACAAACTCCAATACAAAACATCCTTCATTTTACCTCTGTACATACCTTTCACATCAACTAAAACTCCATTTTTAGCCAGTATCGCTTTAAAATACTTCTCGTCAAGTGTTTTGTATTCTTTGTGATTAACTGCCACAATAACACCATCGTAATTTTTTCCAATCTTACTTAAACCAAAACCGTATTCGTGTTTCAGTTCATCATTATCAGCATGCGGGTCAACTACATCAACCTTTACACTAAACGATTTTAATTCTTTTACAATATCTGCCACTTT
>CAZZEI010000137.1:0-7896 GCA_964653165.1 uncultured Flavobacteriaceae bacterium
CCTATTGTTATAATTATTAACTTTATGGAGAATACAAACATATGAGAGACATAGATTTTTTATTGTTTGTAATGTAAAATAAATTCAAATAAAGATTCTATATTAATGTTTAGTTTTTGTTGTTTATAAAGTTTCGCATAGCTGTTAATCTACGTTTAAAACCGATACTCCTCTCTGCAAAAATTTATTTTCTATGTAGCCCTCCATTGTTATCAATTAATACTTTTTTACTTTTAATATAGAACAAACCTATGTTTCTATGTGGTTAAAATTGTATTCCCTTTTTATTTTGTTTCGAGTTTATCCTTTGGTACCACCAATAAAAATACAAATCCCAATGCAAAGAAAGTTATTAAAGCTAATACTGATTGTCTCATACTTCCTGTTGCGCCTTCTATAAATCCAAAAGCAAAAACTCCCAATACAATTCCTAATTTTTCAGATACGTCGAAGAAACTGAAATAACTTGCGTGGTCTTTTGTCTCGGGTAATAATTTAGAATAGGTACTGCGTGATAATGCTTGTATTCCGCCCATTACTAAACCAACACTGGCAGCAACGCAGTAAAACTGAATTGGGGTGTGCACTACTAAGAATACAAATACACAGATTATAACCCAGATAAAAATGGCAATGAGTAATGTTTTTATATTTCCTATTTTTCCGGAGAGCCAGGAAAACAAAAAAGCTCCGGCAACACCTAAAAACTGAATTAAAAGTATGCTGACAATAAGAGCAGTTTTTTTATAGGTAGCATCCGGCCAATCAATTTCTTTGGCTGCAAACAAAGTTGCCATGTACATAACTGTTTGCACGCCCATGTTGTAAAAGAAATACGAGCGAAGAAATCGTTTTAATGCAATTTGAGGTTTTAACTCCTTTAATACTTTATTTAATTCTCTGAAACCTTTGGTTAAAGCGTTTCCATCTCCTTCTTTTCCGCTAGGCGCTCCCTTTGGTAAATACCTTAAAGTATATTGAGCAAAAGCAAACCACCAAATGGCAACTGTAACAAAAGCATAATATGCAGGGTAAAAATTTGTTCCGCCTGCTGCTTTAGCCTTACTACCCAAAGTAATCATTACAATATTAAAAATAAGCAAAATACTGCTTCCTAAATAGCCAAGGGCAAAACCGCGTGCGCTTACTTTATCCTGCTTGTCGGTAGTTGCAATTTCCGGTAAATATGCATTGTAAAAAACCAATGAACCCCAATAGCCGATAGTAGCCGTAACAAAAGGAATCATGGAAAGCCCTATGTTGTTTTTATCAAAGAAAAACAATCCCGCGCAAGAGAAAGAACCTAAAATGCAAAACTGCGCAAGGAAGCGCTTCTTATTTCCTTTATAATCGGCTATACCCGATAAAATGGGTGCGGTGATACAAACAACCAATAAAGCCAAAGAGACGAAATACGAATACAGCTCTGTGTTTTTAAAAACATGCCCAAAGGCTGTAACATTATCATTTATAACTGCCTGTGTTTTTTCATCCCTAACGGTAGTCTGAAATTCATAAAAAGCAGGAAAGACAGCAGAGTTAATTACCAACGGAAAGGAAGAATTGGCCCAATCGTAGAACGTCCAGGCGCGAATTACTTTTTTATTGTTTTTTTCTGACATACAACAAGTTTTAGCCACTAATCGCGATAGCTATCGGGAACGAAAACACTAAGAAACACAAAAAATTTATTCTTTTAAGCTTTTGTGGTAATAGGGTTTTACGGTATAAAAATAGTAATTAATTTTGCCAATCATAAGTCTGATTTTTACAATAAATATACCCTAAAGACCAAGTTTCGCTATTTTTTTGTAAATTCATCTTCTTTTATGAGGGATCCTTTTAAAATATCAGCTCTTTTCATTTTTCTTGCCTTTTTGGGGTTCGCCCAAAAAAATCCGAAGATTGATTCTCTCTCAAACCACCTTTCCCAATTAAAACAACGCGATACATCAAGAGCAGAAACGCTTATTAAACTGGCTACTCTATCCAAGTCCGGAACAGGCGAAATCATTTGTCTACGCAAAGGAAAGTCAGCATATTTCGGATAGCCTTCATTTCAAAAAGGGAAAAATGCATTGTCTGATATTTTTCGGTCAGCATAGCGCTCAACACGGTGATTATGTCAAATCAATGGAACATGATTTGGCAGCGCTTAAAATAGCTGAAGACTTGGGAAACCCTGCTGACATAATGCGATTACTTAGAAACATTGGAACAGTTTATAATAATACACACAGCTATAAAAACGCTCTTACCTACTATTTTAATGCAAAAACTATTGCAGAAAAGAACGGATTTAAAAATGACCTAGCCTCTATAGAAAGTAATATAGGAATTGCTTACCACAGCAAAAAGAAATATGCAAATGCGCTTGAATATTATAACAAGTCCCTTGCCTTGTGCGAAGAAATTAAAAATAAAAAAACAAAGTCGTATGTATTGAACAGCATTGGGAAATTGTATCATGACATGGCTTTAAAAATGAAAGACAAGAAAGGTTACGAAAAAGCTACCGGATATTACCTGCAATCGCTTGAGCTAAAAAGAGAAATGGGTGATAAAAAAGGCGAGGCAAACTCGCTGGGTAACATTGGTGAAGTATACAACGAACAAGGAAATTACAAGCTGGTGCTAAAATATTTTACAGAAGGTTTGCAAATTGCCATTGCAACTGATTACCAGGATTGGTTACGCGAGGGTTATTCAGGTCTATCAGATATTTATTATGAACTAGGCGATTATAAAAATGCATATATATATTATAAAAAATACATTACAACACGTGATACCCTTGAAAGCTCTACCACGAAAGAAAAAATGGCCAAGATGCAGGGCATGTATGATACCGAGAAAAAAAACAAAGAAATACTGTTGTTACATAAGGAAAATGAGTTAAGTGCCGAAAAATTAAACAGACAAAATTTGATTATTGGTTTTGGTATTGGAGGTTTTATCATTGTAATCGCCTTTGCAGTTTTCATTTTCAGGAGCTATAAAGAGAAAAAGCGGTCGAGTTCTATTATTGAAGAAAAACAAAAAGAGATTTTAGACAGCATAACCTATGCAAGGAGAATACAAAATGCTTTGCTTACATCAGAAAAGTACATACGCAACCACTGCAAAGAAGTATTTATTTTATATAAACCTAAAGATATTGTAAGTGGCGATTTTTATTGGGGTTTACAACACAATAATTGTTTTTATCGGGCAACAGCTGATTGTACAGGACACGGTGTACCTGGTGCATTTATGAGTATGCTGGATATTAATTTTTTAAACGAAGTTATTTTAGAACAAAACACTGCCGATCCTGCCAAAGTTCTTGATTTAATGCGTGAAGAAATTATACGCAAACTAAACCCGGAAGACAGTACAGAAGAAAGTAAAGACGGGATGGATTGTGTATTAAGTGTATTTGATTTTTCTAAAAATGAACTTTCTTTTGCAGCTGCTAATAATCCTCTATGGCTGATAAGAAATAATCAGATTACAGAATATACTCCTGATAAAATGCCGGTTGGTAAACACGGTGACAAAATGAAAAATTTTACAAAACAAACGGTACAATTGCAAAAGGGAGATATGGTTTACACGTTTACGGATGGCTATGCCGATCAGTTTGGTGGTCAGGCCGGTAAAAAATTTAAGCACCGCCAGTTACAGGAAAAAATAATTGGAATAAGCAGCCTTGCTTTAAATGAGCAAAAAGAAATACGTGATAAAACTTTTTCTGAATGGAAAGGTGAGTTAGAACAAATTGATGATGTGTTGGTGATTGGGATTAGGGTGTAAATTTAAAGACATCACTTCCCATTCATAATTCTATCCATTTCCCAAACAAGAATAGAAGAGCCTATGCCTATTACTATTCCCCCCAAAAGATCAATGGGAAAATGCACACCTAAGTACATGCGTGAATATGCAGCCAAACCGGCAAATAAATACGCTGGGCCAATTACATACCATTTCGGAAAAGCAAGGCTTAAAGAAGTTGCCGTAGCAAAAGCAAAAGCCGTATGGTTAGATGGAAAAGAATTGGGACCTACTCTATCTTTAGCATGAATGAAATCATAAGTCTTAAATGGTCGCGGACGTTTTACAATTAATTTTAAAGAAGAACCAATCACTCCGGCTAAAAGTACTGAGACGGCTTGTTTATACCCCATTCTGGTAAGTTTTCCGTCTTCGTTAAAGGAACCTGCATACAACATTGCTATAGGAGCAGCAATAGTTACCGGTGATACTGCTTTTGAGAAAAATTTAAAGGATTTGTCGGCCATCTTACTGCTATCGCGATTAATTCTCTTGAGTAGATTAATATCGGGGTTCTGTGAAAAGCAGTATTGAGTATAGAGTATTGAGTAAAGAGAGAAAAAGAACAATAGAGCATTTGAATATTTGAATTTAGAACCGCGAAGTAAAACTTCTGACATCACTATTCGAATGTTCAAATGTTCTCTATTTTTTATTTTAGTTTTCATCTTTAACGTCTTTGCAACCATAACGTGACAATCTCATGCACTAAATTCTAATCACTAAGCCCTAATCACTTTTCGCAACGTATTCAAATTCCTTTCAATATATTTTTCGCTGGTAAGTAATGAGCGCTGAATTCTTCTGGCGTAATAAATACTATCCAGAATTTCCTTTTGATGTTCTTCCACCAATTGTTTTTGCTTTTCTATCAGTGTTTTTTGTCTGCGTGTTATTCGTAAAGAACGGAAAATAATAAATGCTACAACAGCAACAAGAAGCAGAACAAAGGAAACCAACAACAAAACTATTCTTTGTCTTTTCGCATCAGCAATGGCAACCGCATCCCTTTTATCCTGCTCTGCTTTTGCTTCTGCTTCTTTTTTCTCGAACTCAAAATTCATTTCTTTGCGGGTGAGTTGCTTTTTGTTTTCTTCGCTATACAGGGTATCGCGCACAGTAATGCAACGCTTGTGGTAATACAGCGCGCGCAGGCGCATGCCCTCCATTGTTAAAAGTTTGCCTCCAATGGTATCGTGTAAGGCAACGTTTGCTTTTTCGTAGAGGGTGCTTAACATTTGATAAATTTCTTTCGCATTATTCATTGCTCCAATGCTATCGGAAAGAGCGATTGCGCGGTAAATATAATTGTAAGCATCGTTATATTTTTTTTGTTCAGTATAAAGCGAGCCGATGTTGCCGAGAATACTTGCAATTCCGTTTTTATCACCAAGCTCTTCTTTTATTTTCAATGCCCTGAAATAATAGTCAAGGGTTTTGGGATAATCCTTTTGTTCATGATAGACACCTCCGATGTTTCCAAGCCAGTTTGCAACCCCATTTTTATTTCCGATTTCTTCCGCCATTTTCAATGCTTTTAAATAATAGCCCAATGCTTTGGGGTAATCGGCTTGGTCTTTATAGACAGTTCCGATGTTGCCGAGATTGTTTGCCTGCAATATGATATTGCCAAGTTCTTCCGCAATTTTAAGTGACTTGGAATAATAGTCTAATGCTTTAGGATAATCGGCTTTTAGGTGATAGACAAGTCCGATGTAGCCAAGCAATCTTGCAATACTATTTTTATTCCTGAGTTCCTCCGCCATTTTCAATGCCTTTAAATAATAGCCCAATGCTTTGGGGTAATCGGCTTGGTTAGAATAAACAAGTCCGATGTTGCCGAGAGTATTTGCAATGAGGTTTTTATTCCCGATTTCTTCCGCCATTTTCAGCGCATTGAGATAGTAATCCAATGCTTTAGAATAATCGGCTTGGTTAGAATAAACAAGTCCGATGTTGCCCAGATTGGTTGCAATTCGGTTTTTATCTCTAAGTTCTTCTCCGATTTTTAATGCCTTAAAATAATAATCTAATGCTTTGGGATAATCGAATTGATTCATATAGACAATTCCGATATTGCCGAGGCGCGAGGCAATGCCGGCTTTATTATTCATCTCTTCATCTATCTTTAATGCTTTCAGGTAATAGTCGAGAGCTTTGGGGTAGTCGGCTTTGAGCCAGTAGCAAGTGCCAAGTTGTCCGAGGGAGTTGGCAGTGCCTTTTTTCCATTCGGGAGATTCCGCCACGCTTCGCTCGCGGCTAAAGGCAGTCTTCGCAATGACGAGGGCTTGGTTTGAAAGAATGATGGCGGTGTCGGGGTTGCTGTTCTTTAGTTCCCAGCCGAGGGCGTTGAGGTGGTTTACTTTGTTGGTGTCTTCTTTGTCAGTTTTAATTAGAGTGAGAAGAGAATCGATTTTACTTGTCCCATTTTGGTTTTGCGCACGTGTCGCGACTGCGCTCGACATGACAAGCATTACTAGAAAAAATATGTGTAAAAATCTTTTCACCGAATTAGCATTTTGCATTATTTTTTCATAAGAATTACTTTTAATATTTTCCCTTGCTAACAAGTTTAAGTGATTTACTTTATTGGTGTCCTCTTTATCATTTTTCAACAAAGCGGAAAGTGAATCAATCCTTTTGTTTTGCGAAAAACTGAGAAATGATGAAAAAATAATACGCAGAAAAAAAAATAGTTTGCTAAAAATTTCATACCCTCGCAATTTACTACAATTTTTTGCTCGGTTTTTTTAGGAAAAAGCCAAATCCGACGTAAAAAAATGGCGACTGGTCTTGAAAAACATCAAATTATCCCCAAGTTATTCACAAAGCATTGATTTTTAGTAAAAAAATGAAAAAAATTTTGTTCATGTAAATAAAAAAAATGTACCTTTGCCCTCCCTTAAACAGGGGGTATAGTGTAATTATAGCGTAAAACTAAGTAAATCAACAGGTTAGAAGATGCCAACGATACAACAATTAGTAAGAAAAGGACGCATAAAAAGCGTGAATAAGAGCAAGTCTGCGGCATTAGCCCAGTCACCTCAACGCCGTGGCGTATGCACTCGTGTGTACACAACTACGCCAAAAAAGCCAAATTCTGCATTGCGCAAAGTGGCTAAAGTTCGTTTAACGAACCAACAAGAAATTATCGCTTACATACCGGGGGAAGGGCACAACCTGCAAGAACACAGTATCGTGTTAGTGCGCGGTGGTCGTGTTAAAGATCTGCCGGGAGTACGTTACCACATTGTTCGCGGAGCATTAGACACCAGTGGTGTTGAAGGTCGCAAGCAACAACGTTCTAAATACGGTTCAAAAAGACCAAAAGCAGGTGCCGCAGGGGCAGCCGCAAAAGCAAAACCAGCAGCTAAAAAATAATATTTCAGTTAATATACGATGAGGAAAACAAAAGCAAAAAAACGCCCACTACTACCGGATCCTAAGTTCCGCGACCAACTGGTAACCCGTTTCGTTAACAGTTTGATGTACGATGGTAAAAAGAACACGGCCTACGAGATTTTCTACGAAGCTGTTGAAATTGCCGCAAAACGTACTAACGAAGACGGATTAGAAGTGTTTAAAAAGGGATTAACTAACGTTACTCCTGCTGTTGAGGTTCGTTCTCGCCGTGTAGGTGGCGCAACTTTTCAGATTCCTTCTGAGGTTCGTCCTGAGCGTAAATTAGCATTAGCTATTAAATGGATGATTACTTATGCTCGTGCCCGTAACGAAAAATCAATGGCTCAAAAATTAGCCGGAGAACTAGTTGCCGCTTCTAAAGAAGAAGGTGCAGCATTTAAAAAGAAAGAAGATGTTCACAGAATGGCAGAGGCTAACAAAGCTTTCTCGCATTTCCGTTTTTAATTAGAAGAGAGAAAAAGATAAGATGAGCGATTTACATTATACAAGAAACATAGGGATTGCAGCCCACATTGATGCCGGTAAAACTACCTGTACTGAGCGTATACTATATTATACAGGCGTTAACCACAAAATTGGTGAAGTGCATGATGGTGCAGCAACAATGGATTGGATGGTACAAGAGCAAGAGCGTGGTATAACAATCACTTCTGCAGC
>CAZZEI010000138.1:0-7746 GCA_964653165.1 uncultured Flavobacteriaceae bacterium
CAGGGATTGTTTGCGCACAAGTGGTATATAGGAAGTGATGAAAAAATTGATGCAGAATTGCTGAAAAATAAAATTGATGCGCATTTAAATATTTTAAATGATGATTACCGCGTAGAACGTACATCTGCTTTAAAAGATATTTTTGTTGAAATTTTACCAACCAAAATGTTTGTTGAGTTTTTACATAAAAAAGGAAAAGTTGGCGCACAAACTAAATTTCCCCGCGTGTTAAAGGGAAAAACCTTTACTGAATGGAACAGCTTTTTGAAAGAAAAAGGGCTGAAGCCTGCGGAGGAGTAAGATTATTAAGCCGCCTCTAAAATGAAATGAGCATCAATTTTCAATTTAGCGTGAAGTTTTTTAGCTAAGGCAATATTTATTTTTCGTTTACCGGTTAATAATTCTGAAATCCGTGTTTCGCTTATTTCAAGAATTTTTGCTAATTGCTTTTGTTTGAGATTCATTTCGAACATCTTGTACTTTATCATTTCTGTAATGGTAGCAGGGACTTTAATTGGCATTAATGGTATACTGTCTTCGTATTGCTCAGCCATTAAAGAAAGCTTTTGCAAAGTTTTTAATTCCTTCGAATTTAAATTTTTAGAGCCCTTTTGAAGAAATTTCTCAATACGTTTCATTACTTCATCGTATTCTTTTCTTCCGTTTATTTTATCCGTTTTCATTATTTTCAGTTTTATTTCATTTATATTTTTGAACAATTTATTTTATCGTACTCCGCATGCGTTCCAACAAAGCGAATAAATATAGTCCGAATATCAAAAATATCATTGCAACCAACCTGTATTTATTTCCTTTTATATTGAATACATATCTGTCGTTTCCAACATAATCGATGGTATTGAATGATTTTCTTAAATCACTAAGGCTATTCCAATCAGCCTTTTTACCGGTATCATACCATTTATTCAAAGCGTCAACCGAATCAGCGTGTTCATTTCCAAATTCAACCAAAATCGTCTTAGAAATTATTACCATCAACTTTAAATAACCTTACAAATATACGAATTAAATTACATATTTGGAAATTTAATTACATATTTTTTATTAGGTGGTTAATTAGCCTTACCTAGTGTTGGCAGTTTTTTGAAAGAGAAGGGCTTGAAGCCTGCGGAGAAATAAGATGTTTCTTAAAAATTTCTAATTAACAAAGCTATTTAATTTCTACTTTTGAGTATGCTCCTTTTTTGTCTCATAGCATTTGGTTTAGCCGGTATTGCTGCAAATTATATAGTTGGCAAACGTACTTATGTTATTTTGCTTCTAAGCGCAGGTTGTATTGCGTTAATTAGTCCTGCATCTTTTGTGTTTTGCTTTTTTTTGGCCATACTAAATTTTTTATTGCTTAAATATGTATCAGGTAATAAAATTTTATTTGCAGTTTCTATTCTTCTAAACGTATTTACATTATTTGCTTTTCATTGGTACGAAAACTTTCAAAAGGAAAGTACTTTTACAAACATTCCTGTTCTTCTTGGAGTTTCTTTTTTAACGCTTCAATTTATTGATTATATCTGCAAAGTGTATTTTAAAATGTGTGCTGCCCCTGAAAAATTTATTCGGTACACAACTGCGGTTTTATATTTACCGAAGTTTTTTAGCGGCCCCGTAGCTTCTTTACCGGATATTGAACTTGGGGTTGCTTCAATAGAAAAAAACAATAATGCGGCGTACGGCCTAAACAGAATTTTATTGGGATTATTTAAAAAGTTAGTGCTTGCAGAAAGTCTTTCCCCTATTATACATTCCGTTTTTGATTTTAATGATGCCTATCCCGGTTTAACTATAATTACCGCTGCTTTTTTATACACTTTACAGTTGTATTTTGATTTTTCGGGTTACAGTGATATTGCCATTGGAGTTTCTGCTTGCTGGGGAATTACTTTACCTGAGAATTTCAATTTCCCATTCAGACAAAAAAACTGGAGTGATTTCTGGAAAAGCTGGCATAGTAGTTTAACAAATTGGTTGTGGCAGTATGTTTTTTATACGATTTATCTGACATTTACCAGAAAGAAAACAAACAAAGTAATTACCTATTTAGTTTGTGCTGCTCTTGTTTTTTGTTGTATGGCATTTTTTAACGGAATAAGAGCAGGTTTTTTTATTTCTGCAGCTGTCTTTGCATTTTTTTATTTACTGGAACTCCTTTTCAAAACAAAAAAAAGTTTTCTATCAGGAGTTTTGGTTTTTATTTTCTTTTCAATTGGTCTTATTTATTTCAGAAACCTTGAGTATTCTCATTACGCATTTCTGACCGACAAATTATTTGACACAGCTAATTTTATTCCGGCTGAGTGGCTGCGATTATATTTTGCCCCGCTTGCCTCAGGTGGTACACAGCACGATTATTTTAATTTAAGCGTTACGATTAGTTTGTGTTTGCTGTTTTTACTTTTTGAAAGAAAAATTTACGATACATTTTCTCAAAACAAAATAAATTACCCGATGTGGTTTATTATTATTTTGCTACTGTTTACCTGGGGCGTTTTTGCAAGTGGGGAAAGGTTTATATATATGCAGTTCTAAAAAAAGTGTTTTGCGTTAGGGATTAGTTCCGTTTTGCATTTTTTTAATTGTATCACTGAATGCTGAAAAAGCATTTGCATCAGATAGCCCACAGCCAGAATGTTTTCAAGTTTCTCGACTTCGCTCGAAATGACATGTTTGTAAAGAGAAGAGTGGCGAAGACTTGAAGTGGAAAGCCCGACCCCGCGTATATTTATTTTTGAAAGTAAATGTTGATGCGGGGTAACGCCCAAATTATTCGAAATCCTTATATAGAAGATACTTCTTCCTAATCTTTTTAAACTTAGTTATATCAGCCTGCCAGCTTTGAGCAATTTTTTCTTCGCTGAGTCCGCTTTTAATTTGTTGCTGCAGTGTTGCATTACCGGCATGAAAATTAAAATTCTCGTCAAAAAAGGTAGCGTTCTTTAACTGTTTATAGGTACCGGTTAACCAAAGCAAATAAATTTGTTTAGAATCTTTTATATAGCTGTCAGCAAAATCGCCAAGGTAATGTCCGAAGCAGCTTTTACCTGTATATTTTGGGGTTTTAGCGCCTTCCATTGGCCTAGGAACAAAACTATAACTGGCTTTTATATCGGGGTGTCCAACAACCTGAAATGGGTTGTCTGTTCCACGCCCTACGCTTATAATTGTTCCTTCAAATAAACCAAGCGAGGGATATAAATAAATTGAACGCATGTTGGGAAGATTGGGAGATGGCTTTACGGGCAACTGATACATATCGACATGATTGTAATTTTGCAGCGTAATAATTTTAAGACTGCATTTAACACCTTTATCAAGCCAGCCTTCGTTGTTTACCATTTGTGCGTATTCGCCACAAGTCATGCCATACACAAGAGGCACTTGATGCACGCCCATAAACGATTTAAACGCAGGTTCAAGAACGGGACCATCTACATAAAATCCATTAGGGTTAGGTCTGTCGAGAACCATAAATTGTTTCCCGTTTTGGGCGGCGGCTTCCATACAATAAGCCATGGTTGATATATACGTGTAAAACCGTACACCTACATCTTGTAAATCGTAAACTATTACATCAATGTCGGCAAGTTCTTCTTTGGTAGGTTTTAAATGTTTACCGAAAAGAGAAATTATGGGTAAACCTGTTTTTTCATCTTTTTCACTTTTCATTTTCTCTCCAGCATCAAATGTACCCCGGAAACCATGCTCAGGACAAAATATTTTTTTTACTTTAATTTTTAATGAAAGAAGCGTATCAACCAAATGCGTTCCAAAAATTAAAGAAGTAGCATTGGCAATAACTGCAACACGTTTGTCTTTTAATAGTGGAATATATTTATTTGTTTGCGCTGCCCCTGTCTTAACATCTCTTTCATATAAAACACGTGAATCGGGATAAGCCTGCGCAAATACCAAAAAAGGCAGGAAATATGCTATAAAACAAAATAAACCCTTCATAAACGAAATACAAATATATTTGTCTATTATTAATACAGAAATTTAATTGCAGATTTTTACTTACATAGCGCGTAAACTATGGACTACCAAGCCTTCCGGGGCTAATAAGGCAGCTTTAGAGGGCAATAAACCTAAATCAGGAGCAATATCTGCTCCGGTGGTTAAAATAGCCATTGGCAGTATAGCTTTGGGTATAGCGGTAATGATTATTACCTTAAGTATTGTAACAGGCTTTAAAAACGAGATTAAAAGCAGGGCAATAGGCTTTGCCGGGCATATTGTAGTAAGTGCGTATACAAATAACAACTCTTTTGAGCAGGAGCCGGTTTCAACTAATGCAGATTTTCTAAACATCCTCAAAAAAAATGCTGAAATAAAACATGTTCAACCCTTCGCTACAAAAAATGCAATTATTAAAACTGCATTTGAAAATCAGGGTATACTAATTAAAGGAGTTGACAAAACCTACGATTGGAGTTTTATTAAGAAGTATTTGCTTAACGGTGCAATACCAAAATTTGATGATACAATTACATCTAACCAAATTCTTATTTCGCAAACCATTGCCAATAAATTAGGAATAAAAACCGGCGATAAGCTGCTAACTTATTTTGTAAGCAGGAAAAATACAGATGATACTATTGCAAATGCAGGATACGAACAACGCGCACGGAAATTTGAAGTGAGCGGAATTTACCAAACCGGGTTTGCAGATGTGGACGATAATATTGTTTTTGCCGATTTAAAACAAATTCAACGTCTTAATTATTGGAGCACAGATCAGGTTGGAGGCTTTGAAATTGACTTGAACAATTTTGAAAAATTAGATGAGATGGTAGAAGATATTGATGGGGAAGTGGGACAAGGCATGGAAGCGCGCTCCGTAAAAGCACTCTACCCTACTCTTTTCTCCTGGTTAGATTTACTTAACAGTAATGCTGCAATTATTATTGTGCTTATGATTGTTGTAGCAATTATTAATATGATGTCGGCACTATTAATTTTAATTTTAGAACGCAGCAATACCATAGGAATTTTAAAAGCAATTGGTGCAAATAATGGCTTGGTGCAAAAAGTTTTTTTATATCAATCGGGTCGGATGTTACTAAGCGGACTTTTATTCGGGAATTTTATTGGAATACTTCTTATTTGGTTGGAGGCTAAATTTAAATTTGTTTCGCTTGATGCCGCAACCTATTATGTTTCGTACGTGCCAACCGACTTTAACTTATTTCACATTCTGCTTTTAAACCTGCTGACAATTGCATGCTGTCTTGTTATGATGTTGCTACCGGTGTTGGTTATTAGTAAAATTACTCCAATCAAATCTTTACGCTTTAAATAATTGCATTGATTTTCAGTTAATTATGCTGTTTTTTGAATTTAATTGTAGTTTATATTATAAACTACTTTACATTTGTAACCTATTTATAAAAACAGCCGAGCGAAGCGAATACATGAGTGCCAAATAATAACAATAAAAAAACGAGTAAAATGGAAGAAAAAACAATAACACCACAAGAAAGTCTGGATATCATACAAGCTATGATAAGCACAGCAAAAAACAAATTAGCCGATGACGGATTTCACATTATTTTCTGGGGATGGCTGGTATTTATTGCAGCTATGACACATTATGTAACTATTCTTTTAAATTATAAATGGGGACAATATGTTTGGCTCTTAATGCCTCTTGGCGGAATCGTATCTTTTATTTATGGATACAAACAAAGCAAAAAAGAAAAAGTAAAAACACAAGTCGAATCCTATTTAGGGTATTTATGGTCGGGTTTTGGAATAGCAATGGCTGCATGCTTATTTATGATGCCGCAAAACGGAATAAAAATTACCTATTTCTTTTTAATGCTGTTATATGGCCTGGCTACATTTGTATCGGGCGGCATATTAAAATTTAAGCCTTTAATTTTTGGTGGTATTTTCTCATTTGCAATGGCAATAGCATCTGTATTTATGGGAGAAAAAGAGCAGTTGCTTTGTATTTCTATTGCTTTGTTGGGAAGTTATATTATACCAAGACATTTATTACGTAAGGAATTTAAATCGCTGCAACATGTTTAAAGATTTAGACCCTGTGTTGCACTCTCAGCTGCGACTTGCGGTAATATCCTTACTCATTTCAGTTAAGGAGGCTGAGTTTACTTTTCTGCGTGAAGAAACAAAATCTACCGCCGGAAACCTGAGCGTGCAAATACAAAAATTAAAAGAAGCCGGCTATATTGAAATAGAAAAAAAATTTAAAGACAATTACCCTCAAACAATTTGCCGCATTACTAAACCCGGAATAAAATCATTTGAAAAATACGTAAGCGATATTCAACAATACTTAAAGAAATAAATATACCACAGATTCGCACAGATTTTTTACACAGATTAGAAAAAAAATAATTTGCGTGTATTTAATCCGCAAAAATCAGTGAAATCTGCGGCAAAAAAAAGAGTACAAATTAAAATTAAACTTAAAAAATAAAAAAATGGAAAACCTGACTGAAAAAGACAAACACCTATGGAAAGTTGCTAAAAAGCGTGTTGAGTTTAAAAGACATTTAGCAACCTATATTATCATTAACGGTTTTTTCTGGGCCTTATGGTATTTTACCGACTTTAAACAGGAAGAAGAAAAAACAGGATTACCCTGGCCGGTTTTCCCAATGCTTGGATGGGGAATTGGAATTTTATTTCATTTTTTGGGGGCTTTTGTTTTCCCAAACCAATACACAAGTGTTGAAAAAGAATACGAAAAACTAAAAGACAAACAGAAGTAAAGTAAAATGTCTGCAGTTAATAGTTATCCGTTGACAGGAAAAAGTTAAAATATAAAAAGCCGTTAAAATTTAACGGCCTTTTTTTTTATTTGCATATTATTTTTTTAACCGCCACCAATTGGTCTGCCGCCTGTAGTACTACCACCAGTTGGCCTGCCCTGATTACCTTCTCCCTCTGTATTTGTCTTGGGCGCAGTTTTTATAGGCGCTGTATTTATAGGTTTAATCGGGTTTGTAGGTTGCGTAGTAGTTGTATTAACCCCTCTAGGAGCCGATTGGTTTCCGCCTGTCTTTATCGGTTCTACTTTTATGCCGCCTCCGGGATTTGGATTTATACTTATTGGTGTGTAATTAACAGTTACAGTTTTTGATTTACCTCCGTACATATTAGAAGCACTAATAACAAAAGTATTTAATCCGGATGTGAGAGCTGATGTAAAATTAAGACTTTTAGTATTTAAATCATACGAAACCGGAATCTCAGTGCCATTATAACTTACAGTAACATCTGCGGCATCTAAAACAAAATTAACGTTTGCCGAAACAGAAATAACAGCCGTGTTTGTATAAAATGGATTTGCAACTGGAGATAATACCGTTATTTCCGGTTTACTATGCGAACCACCTGAACCAACCCCTCCTCCAATTCCTGTTCCCGTATTTCCGCCGCCAGTATTTCCGGTGCCACCACCATTGTTACTACTTACAGAATCTACATTTGCATTGAGACTGATTTTTTTGTAAATAATAGTTACACTCTCCGCATCATTACCAAAAGAATTTGTTGCAGAAATATTTATTTGCGTGTTATCTACAACCAAATTTACCGGTACATCAATAGCACGCGTTGTTACATTATAATTAAATGCAATAGGGCTTCCATTTGCCGTAACTGTAATATATAATGATGAGTTTACATTATATACATACCCACTTACATTTATATTATTTTGTAAAGTTGTATACGGACTTGAACCCGGATTTGAAATGG
>CAZZEI010000139.1:0-7658 GCA_964653165.1 uncultured Flavobacteriaceae bacterium
GGGCCAGGCATTAATGTAAATGTTTGCGCAACACTAATATGCCCTCTTCTTGCATTGTAATTTGCAACTGTAATCACATCATTACTGCACTGAAAACTTGTGCAGATTGTTTGTAAAGTATCGGGTTTTTTATAAAAAGCAATTTTGGGCACTGCAGGATATCCGCTATACATAAAATCAAAATTCCAAGAATCAAATTTTCCTACACCGGTATTTTCTAATGTCCAGAAATAGCCAACAGAATCCGCCATAATGTTTACATACATTTCGTATGAGTCTCCAACAATATCAGCTGCTGTTTCAATGATCCCTATTCTATCTCCGCTCCCATTAAAAATAGTATCGCTAATAAGCGTACCCAAACAAGAACTTATATCTCTAAAGCCAATATTACCAATGTAATTTATTTGTGTTGAATCGTAAACACCGATAGTATATTTAGAAAGTTTGAAAGTATTTGTATCGGCATACAGTAAAAACTGCGACTGATTACTGTAAACATTTCTTATAAAATTAAAATTTGTATCTGCACTAAGGGTGTATTGCAAATGAAAAGGATAATATCCTGCATTACCGGCGGCCGCAACAACACAACGACCCGGAATGTTTGCAAACAAAGCATCTATAGCCTGAGCCTGCAGGTCTAATCCATCATGCGACCCATAATAATCGCCGAGACTAAGGTTAAGAACAAAAGGCTGATTAAGAGATATTGCTTTCGTAACAACATAATTTATACCATCTAAAACTACAGGTCCTGATCCGGCAAAATCAAGTGCCGCAACAATGATATCTGCTTTAGGGGCCTGCCCTTTATAAATATTATTTGTATTGCCGTTTCCTGCTGCAACGCCGGCCACTTTTGTACCGTGACCTACATCATAAATATCTACATGTGTACAATTACCTAAATTAATTTGTGCACTATCCCATTCTTGTCCGTATCCATAAGGCAGAGGAGTGCTTCCGCCGGTAGAAAGTGTTTGATCCCACAACCACATAACACGCGTATTTCCTAAACTGTCTTTAAAGTCAGGATGTGCAAAATCTATTCCGGTATCCACCAATCCAAACGTTACGCCCTTACCATCATATCCTTGTGTAAGTGGAAGGTCACCATTATGAACCTTTAAAACATTATTTTTTATTATGGAAGAATCATCCAATGTACGGATGCACTTTTCGTAATATTCTATACGGTTTACAGCTTTATTTTTTGCCAGCATTTGCAAATCGGTTCCTTTAAGCATAACAGAACTAATTGTACCGCAATTATATTTAAACAAACCATGGTGTTCTTCGGTAAATTGTTTAACAAAAGCCACATTACCTTTTACCAATACTCCATATGTTTTAGTAGCATCGGCGTGTAAAGCTTTTAGCATTAAAGCATTCATATTAGTTTGTGCGCCGGATGAAGTAGAAATAACCAAACAGCAAAACGCAAAAACCGTCCTTAAACAGGCAGAAAAAATTTTTCTCATAGTACCACTAAATTACGAATTTTAATTGAACTTTGCGTGATTTAACAAAAAACACACATTTTATATGAAATTTATACTAAAACTAATTATTTCTACCCTTGCCGTTATAGTAACAGCGTGGCTATTACCGGGCGTTACGATAACCGGTAAAGAAGATACCGACCGTTTTTTGACCGCTTTAATGGTTGCCATTGTTTTGGCATTCTTAAATGGCGTACTAAAGCCGGTTTTGGCATTTCTTACAATACCCATTACCGTTCTTACACTTGGCTTATTTTATTTAGTACTTAATGCTGTAATAATAATTTTAGCTGATAAATTAGTAAGTGACTTTCACGTAAATGGATTTTTTACAGCTATATTATTCAGCATTATTTTATCTTTGGTTACCGGATTTCTAGAAATGATTTTGGGAACAAAAGATAAAAAGGGAAGAGAGAATAATTAATTAAAAGATGAAAAAAAGATATACGCTATTTTGTATGTTGTTTCTTTTATCTTGCTCCTGCTTTACCCAAAATACTAAATCAGACTCTTTACTATTATTACTCAAAAAGGACAAGGCGGACACCAGCAAAGTAAATCATTTAAATGCGTTGGGATGGGAATTGAAACAAAGTAAGCCCGATAACGCAATTTACATTGGCAATCAAGCAGTGCAACTTTCACAAAACCTCAATTGGCAAAAAGGCATAGCTAATTCTTTTGGTAATCTTGGTGCATACCATTATCTCAATGCCGATTACCAAAATGCCCTATCAAGCTATCTTAAAGCGTTAAAAATTGACGAAACGCTAAATAATAAAACAGGAATCGCAAAGCGTCTCGGTCACATCGGACTTGTATACGCTGACCAGGGCGATTACCCAAAAGCGTTAGATTATTATTTTAAATCATTGAAGCTGGCCGAAGAACTCAAAGACAAAAATAAAATTGCAGCATTATTGGGTAATCTCGGAATAGTATATAAAAAGCAAAAAGATTATACCAAAGCCTTTGATTACTATTTTAAAGCGGTAAAAATAGCAGAAGAGTTAGGTGATAAAAACAGAATTGCTATTCAGCTTGGTAACATTGGAAATATTTATAACAATCAGAACAATCAAGCAAAAGCATTGGAATTCCTTTTCAAGGCGCTAAAAATGGCAGAAGAAATGGGGTTTAAACAACTAGAGGCAAATACGCTGGGTAATATTGCAATTGTTTATGATGATCAAGCGAAGAAGATAGAAAATAACCTAAGATTGCAGGATTCAATTTATAAAAAGGCGCTTGGCTATTATTTTAAATCGTTAAAAACAGGAGAAGAAATAGGAAACAGGCAATTACAGGCAAACACACTGGGCAATATAGGCTCATTGTATAAGCAAACAAAAAAGTATCAAGAGGCTGAAAAATATTTGCTAATAGCTCTTACCATTGATAAAGAAACGGGTGGAAAAAACGAAGAAATGGATGTTGAAATTAGTCTTACCGATCTTTATTCAAAAACCAACCGTTATCAATTTTCCATGGAGCATTACAAAAAGGCAATGGTATTAAAGGATTCGATTTTTAATGAAGAAAAAGATAAAGAAATTACTCGAAAAGCGATGTATTTTGAGTTTGATAAAAAGGAAACCGCGGCAAAAGCAGAGCAGGATAAAAAGGATGCGGTAGCAGCAGCAAATGTAAAGAAGCACCGTATTGTGTTAGTACTTGTTTCTTTTGTTTTACTTTTAGTTGCTGTTGTAGCCTTCATTATTTTCCGCGCACTTCGAATAACACGAAGGCAAAAAACATTAATTGAAAAGCAAAAGCAATTGGTTGAAGAACACCAAAAAGATATTTTAGACAGTATTTATTATGCGAGAAGAATTCAACGTTCCTTATTAACTTCTGAGAAATATATAGCGAGGCAATTGGCGCGCTATTAATAAAGGCCTGATAAGGCTATTAGAACCTGAGTTTTCATAACCTTTTAAAATAATTTTGCAACTGAATAAAAAATCACATTACATTTGAGGCTTAACCAAAAAAAAACAACAATGAAAGCAAAAAGAATTATTATTTTATCTGGTATTATCTGTGCAGCAATAGTAACTTACAATTGCTCAGGCGGTGCTTCTGATGCAAACAAAATGATTGCACAAAAATGGCAATGGGAATCTATGAAGAGCAAAACCATGGATGAGCAGATAGCTACATTAAAAATACAAGCCGATACAACGAAAGACAGTGCTTCTAAAGCAATGCTTGATCAAAATGTGCAAATGATGGATGGTATAATGGAAGCAATGAAAACTACAACTATGCAGTTTAATGCTGATGGTACTTTTGAAAACAGTATGACCATGATGGGCAAATCAGATACCAAAAAAGGAAAATGGACACTTTCGGCTGACGGCAAAAAACTTTACAGCAATGAAACAAAAGCCGATAACTCTGAAGGAAAAGACACACTTGAAATAAGAGAACTTACAAGTGAGAAGTTAGTGCTTATTGCAATTGACCAAAAAAATGAAGAAATGGTTATAACCATGAAACCCATTAAATAATAGTTTTTAGTAAAAATAAAGGCGCGGGACTTTAATTCCGCGCCTTTTTATTTATACTTCATAACAATCCATCTTAAAATGAGAAAAGAAAATAAGGCTTTAGTAATAACCTCTATTATTTTGGGAATTATCAGCATTATTGCCCCTTTTACTTATTTTCTTGCCGCACTTTCATTTCTTTCTGTAGTAGGATTAATTATTGCTATTACCGTAAGGAAAAAGGAGAAAAATAGTTTAAATAAAATTGCACTTAGTATTAATTCTATCGGAGTTTTAATACTTGTTGTTTACATAACGGCAATTAATTATAACGATTTTAAATCGTCTAAAACAATTTACGAATATTATTTACCAAAGGGTTATACCGGATGGGTTTTTATTAAAGAAAATTCAAATGGTGCTCCGCCTATTAAAACAATCAAAAATTCTATTGGCGGCAGATATATTATTATAATTCCCTCATCGGGCAGAATTGAAACATCTTCTTCGTTTAACAAAACGCATCACACAAAATATTTTTGGTACAACGAAAAAGATACGGTTGAATTTAAAGCTGAATCAGGAATTTGGGCAGATTCAACCTATAAGTCTATTATTCATTGCTCAGGCTACTCAGGTTTAGAGAATAATGAAGGGTACAATCATTTTTATGTGGCAGATAAACCAAGAGACCCTCAAGACACAGTAATAATTAAGTCTTGCGAAACTTTGTTTGATAAACTAAAGGAACTTAAGTAAGAACCGCAATGCTTGTTATTCGTATCTTCGTACTTAATGAAAATTATTTCCGCACAACAATTTCGCGAAGCTGATAAACACACCATTCAGAACGAACCTATCGCTTCAATTGATTTAATGGAACGTGCTGCTAAAGCATGCGCATGCAGAATTGCGGAAATTACATCACCACAAACAACTTATTCTGTATTTTGTGGAAAAGGAAATAATGGCGGCGACGGATTAGCCATTGCACGTTTACTTTCTGAAATGAAACGAAAAGTAAAAGTATTTATCGTTAATCATTCTGAAAACGAAAGCAAAGACTTTACCGCAAATTTCCAGCGATTAGAAAAGCTAAATTTTGCAAACATTCATAAAATAAATTCCGCTAAAGAAATAAATCTAAATGAAAACACTTTTATAATTGATGCATTAGTAGGCACCGGAATAAATAAAGCAGTTGATGGGTTATTGGCCGAAGTGATTGATTTCATAAATGATTCTAAACTTCTGGTAATTTCTATAGACGTACCAAGCGGTTTATCTTGCGATACAAAACCAAACCACAAGCACATTATTAGAGCCGGAAAAACATTGACTTTTCAAAGACCAAAATACACTTTTCTATTCGCCGATTTCTATCCTTACGTTGGTAATTTTGAAGTTGTAGACATTGGTTTGAATGAAAAATTTATAGAAGAACAAAACTCAACTAATTTTATCGTCACTCGAAAAAATATAGCTCATTTATTAATTCACCGCGAACAAATTGCTCATAAAGGAACTTACGGTCACGCACTTTTACTGGCAGGTTCAAAAGGAAAAATAGGAGCAGCTTTATTGGGAGCCAAAGCATGTTTACGTTCAGGCGCAGGCTTATTAACCACTCACCTCCCCGCTTGCGGTTACACCATTTTGCAAACTGCTTTACCCGAAGCAATGGTAAGCATTGATGCTACCGAAGATTATATTTCTGCTTGTCCCAAAACAGAAAACTATTCAGCTATTGCCATCGGTCCGGGTATTGGAACAGACAAGGCCACCGAACAAAGTTTAAAAGTTTTAATTCAAGAATGCACTGTTCCATTAGTATTAGATGCAGATGCACTATCTATTTTAGCACAAAATAAAACCTGGCTTTCTTTTGTTGCACCCAATACAATTCTAACGCCTCATCCAAAAGAATTTGACAGATTATGCGGTGCTCATACTTCCGATTTTGAACGTTTAGAAACCTGCAAAGACTTTGCGTTCAAACATAAAATAATTGTTGTTTTAAAAGGCGCACATACTGCTGTTGTTACACCCGATAAAAAAGTATTTTTTAACTCAACAGGCAACCCCGCATTAGCAAAAGGTGGCAGCGGCGATGCACTAACCGGAATTATTCTTGGACTTTTAGCCCGCGGATACGAACCCATACATGCCTGCATGATTGCAACACATATTCATGGTTACGCTGCCGATTTGTATGTAAAAAAATTTAGCGAAGAAAGTATGCTTGCAAGTGATTTGATTGAATTGTTACCGGTGGCATTTTACTTTTTTTAACCACATAGATACATAAGCTGTATAGTTATTAAAAAGGTTTCTGTAGAGGCACATAATGAAGCTTCGCTTTAAATTAGCTTATTCGGTATTGCTCTGTGTAAGAAAATTTATTTTCCTATGAAATCTTTACGCAAAACACAGGCTATGTTTCTATGTGGTTAAATTGTATTTTGGTACATTTGCATTCGATATGAATCCAAGAAAAATTCCTGCATCAAATTTTAAAATGATTGCCACCACTTTTATGGGGTTGGAAGAAGTTTTAGCCGGAGAACTAACAAAACTTGGCGCCACAAACGTAGATGTGCATAACCGCGCAGTAAGTTTTTACGGCGACGAAGGTTTTATGTACAAAGCAAATATTTGTCTGCGTACCGCTTTGCGCGTTTTAAAACCTATTGTTACAAATACTGTAATTAACGAAGATGAACTGTACGACGAGGTAAATAAAATTGATTGGTCGAGGTTTATGCATGTTGACCAAACTCTTGCTGTTACTGCTGTTTTAAGCACCGAAAACTTCAATCACAACCACTACGTAGCACAAAAATGCAAAGATGCAATTGTTGATCAGTTTCGTGAAAAACAAGGTAAACGCCCATCAGTAGATAAAGAAAATCCCGATTTTAGCCTTTACGTTTTTATTTTAAAAGACGAAGTAAGTTTAATGCTTGATAGCACTGGAATCCCACTTTACAAGCGTGGTTACAGAACTGATACAAATTTGGCTCCTATAAATGAAGCTTTGGCTGCCGGGCTTGTTATACTAAGTGGATGGGATGGTCGCACACCTTTGTACGACCCAATGTGTGGAGCAGGAACTATTTTAATTGAAGCCGCACTTATTGCAGCCAATGTGCCTCCGGGCTATTTCAGAACAAGCTATTGTTTTCAAAACTGGCCCGGTTTTAACCAAGAATTATTTGATACTGTTTATGAAAGTTGCATAACTAAAATTAACGATAAAAAAGTGGAATTACTTGGCTCGGATATTTCTCCTAACGTATTAAAAAAAGCCAAAGAAAACGCCGATTCCGCCAATGTAAGCGATATGATTACATTTAAAACCGCCGATTTTTTTGAAACTACTTTCGGACTCGAAAAAAAATTCACAATCATTACCAATCCACCTTATGGAGAGCGTATGAATAAGGATGATTTGTTTGCCCTTTACGACAAAACAGGAACTACTTTTAAACATAAATACAAAGGCTCTTCAGCATGGATTATAACAGCAAATATGGAGGCATTGAAGCATGTTGGACTAAAAACCAAGCGCAAAATAAACCTCTTTAACGGAGGTTTACCTTGTAAGTTTTGTAAATACGAGCTTTACTAAGCCTGTATTCGCGTTAGGGATACGACG
>CAZZEI010000140.1:0-7460 GCA_964653165.1 uncultured Flavobacteriaceae bacterium
TGGAGTTACCCTGGAATTACTTTTGGAATTACTAGGGTTATTCCACGGAAAAACTTGATAATTCTTCGGAATTACTATGGGTTTTCCACGGAATTAAAATGAAATGTTTTTCCACGGAATAAATTTCTTTCTGCTAATCATGCCAATGCCTGGCAACCATTTAATACAGGTTTACCCAACGTAAGCGGAAGTCCGGTAGGCTTTGCAAACAACCTTGAAATAAATTACACCGAGAACACGATACGTTTTGGAAGTTTTGGTAGAGGTTTATGGAAATCATCTTTGGCTTGCCCTCCCGATCTTGATTTAAATGAAACTGCGACATATTCAACTGACGAGTTTAAGGAAGCAGAAAATGATATTCTTTCAAACGCAATAGTTGGTAGTAATAGAAATATTACATATCGCGCGGGCAACCAAATTCATTTAATACCAAATTTTACTGCCAGCGGAACAAATACATATTTTCACGGTTTTATTCATGCCTGTAATCATTCAGGTAATAGTTTTATGAGGTATACTCATAATAACGATGATAAAAATGCGAGCAATACTACAAGCGAAAATTATTTTAATACTACTGCTGAAAAAATTGAAAAGAAAAAGAGTTTCACGGAAATGCGCGTGCACCCTAATCCAAACAGTGGCACTTTTACCATTAATATTTTAAACAACTTTAATCCCGATAATGAAATTGAAATATCCGATTTAATGGGAAGAAAAGTTTTCAGTAAAAATTTTATTAAGCAAAAAGAGATACTTAATTTGGATTTAGAAAACGGAACCTACCTGATAAAATACTATGATGGTATTAATGCGCAAAGCCAGGCAATTATTATCAATAAATGATAAGAATGTAAAGCCCGAATGAAAGCGCAGCTCTTTTGCGGGTTGTGCTGAGCAAAGTTTTCTTTCCTAAAGAATGGAAGCGGTCACGATTATGATAGAAGAAACCATATCTTCGTGCAAAATAGTATATGCAAATTGAAAAAGTCCTCAGTAATTTAAAGATAAAATCTTTAAACGAAATGCAGCTTGCAACTCTCGAAGCAGCAAAAAAAACAAACGATATTTTATTACTTTCTCCAACAGGCTCCGGAAAAACATTGGGGTTTCTTTTGCCCATTTTAAATAATTTAAAAACGGAAGTAAAAGGAATACAGGTTTTAATTTTGGTCCCATCACGCGAATTAGGCTTGCAAATCGAAACTGTATTCAAACAAATGAGCACAGGTTTTAAAGTAAACTGCTGCTATGGCGGACACTCAACACGCATTGAGAAAAACAATTTGGAACATCCTCCTGCGGTTCTTATCGGCACACCGGGAAGAATTAAATACCATATTGAACGTGAAAATTTTAATACAAATACCATTACGTATTTAGTCCTCGATGAATTTGATAAAGCCCTCGAATTCGGATTTCAGGAAGATATGTCCTTTATTATTTCCGAATTAAAAACGCTGAAACGCTGCATATTAACTTCTGCAACCAAAATGAAAGAGATTCCGAAATTCGTCGGGACTAAAAATTTAACGGAACTTAATTTCTTGAGCGATACACCTGCAAAACTAAGCGGACTAAAACTTAAATATGTAAGAGCAGAAGAGAATGATAAGTTACTTGCTTTGTTTTCTCTAATTTGTAAAGTGGGTGGTAAGCCCATGTTGATATTTTGTAATCACAGAGAAGCAGTAGACCGCATCAGTGAATTATTAAAAAGGAAGAATCTTGCTCACGATGTTTTTCATGGTGGAATGGATCAGGACGACAGAGAGCGTGCTTTAATAAAATTCAGAAACGGAAGTCACCGTATTTTAATTACAACCGATTTAGCTTCACGTGGTTTAGATATTCCGGAAATAGAAACTATTGTTCATTATCAGCTTCCGCTTACCGAAGATTCGTTTATACATCGTAACGGTCGTACCGCACGTATGCATGCCAAAGGAACTTCTTATTTAGTATTGGCAGAAAAAGATACTATGCCTCCGTTCTTGACTGAAGAACCTGAACTTGAAGAGTTAGAACTCAAGAATACTTTACCACCCAAAACTCAATGGACAACATTATACCTTGCTGCAGGAAAAAAAGATAAGGTAAATAAAATGGATATTGTAGGAATGCTCCTACAAAAAGGAAAACTTAAAAAAGAAGAATTGGGTTTGATAGAAGTTCTCGACCATTCATCTTACGCAGCAGTTAGTAGCGAAAAAATTGAAGGCGTGGTGAAACTGGTGAGGGATGAGAAAATTAAAAACAAAAAAATTAAGATTGAAATTTCCATATAAGTATTCCTTGATTTAAACTTTTACTGTAAGCCGGCGTCTAATAAAAAGCCGATAATACAGCTATTATTCCCTTTAACAGAATTGGCACAGATTTGGTCACTATTCTTGTAACTTAATTGTTAATTTATTGTTATTTTTGTGTAGCATGATTTTAAGCGAATTTAGCGTAACATATTCATTATCAAGATTTAATAGTAATAATATTTAAAGTAAAATCAAAGTGTATTTGGTATAAAGCCTTAACAAAGGGAAAAATATGATAAAAAAAATAAGTACCATTTGTTTTGTTTTAATTGCCAATTATTCATTTTCTCAATGGAATTTTAGTCCGGCGGTTAATAACGCTGCCTGTGTGCAACCCTACGAACAAATAAACGTAAAACTTGTTTCTGATTTAAACGGGGGCACAATTATAGTTTGGGAAGATTATCGTAACGATACTACTAATACAGTTGCCGATATTTATGCACAGCGTATTAATTCTTCCGGAAATATTATGTGGCCTGCCAACGGTGTTATTATTTGTAATAATGCCGCCCATCAGTTTGAACCTGTAATTGTATCTGACAGCTTGGGCGGAGCAATAATTGCTTGGGAGGATAAGCGCGGATTAAAGGGAAATCTCTACGCACAACGTATTGATTCTTCAGGAAATGTTTTATGGGCAACTAATGGTGTTGGTGTTTCTCCAAGAAACTTTGAACAAAAAAATGCGAAAATTATTACCGATGCAAGCAGTGGCGCAGTAATTCTCTGGCAAGATTCCATTGGAGGGGCTTATGATATTTATGGTCAACGCATAGATAATAGCGGGACACCTTTATGGTCAACCGGCGTTAGTGTTTGTACAATGGTACTAGCTCAGGTAAATCCTAAAGCGCAAATAAATGCAGCAGGAGATATTTATGTAACATGGCAAGATAAAAGACTTGGAGCTGATTATGATATTTACGCACAAAAATTAAATCTTGCAGGGGCTGCGCAATGGACTGCTAACGGTATTTCGGTTTGCAACATAGCCGGAACACAATCTAATCCAAAAATTGTTATTGATGCGGGCGGTATTGCAATTATTACCTGGCAGGATAAACGAACCGGTTTAGATTATAATGTATATGCCCAGCAAGTTAATTCGGCCGGAGCGATGCAATGGACACCAAACGGAGTACTGATTTGTAACGCTTCCGGTAATCAGTCAGGAATTGATATAACTGCACAAAATATTTCTAATGGGGCGATAATTACATGGAAAGACGGAAGGTTAGGCACCGCTAATATTGATATTTATGCTCAAATGATTAGTCTTTCTGGTGTTGTGCAATGGGCGGCAAACGGAATAGCTGTTTCGAATTTAAATTTTAATCAAGTAGCACCAAATATAACCGGTGATGGTAATGGCGGGGCCATTATATCGTTTCAGGATTCAAGTTCGGGCAACTGGGATATTAAAAGTCAACGGTTAAGTCCAACCGGAACATTATTATGGAATGCGGCTGGCGTAGATATAGGCAACGCAATAGGCGATCAAACGAATATAAGTAATATAGAAACAGGCTTTGGTAACAGTATTTATACTTTTCAAGATATGCGTTCAGGCAATACGGATACTTATGCTTATAAAATTGACATCAATGGAAATCCAATCGGAATTTCTCAAATAAACGCAAATAAAGATGCGCTTCGTGTTTTTCCAAATCCTTCTTGCGATAAAGTAACTTTTGCCTTGCCAACTACGAATGAAAAATGGACGCTGATAACTACCGGTATTGATGGAAATGAAATTATGCGTGAAGAAATAAAAAATTCCGATAAATATAAGCTGACAAAAAAATTGGAAGTCGGTATTTATTTTTATTCTATTCAGAGCACTAATTTTTCAAGTAAGGGTAAATTTGTAATTATTAATTAAGAAATAATATGAAATTATTTATGAAATTTTATTTGTCTTGCTTCCTGCTTCTTTACTCTTGTTTCTCCCTCAATGCTCAGAGCAAAAAGGAAGTGAAAAAAAACGGCATTAAATCTACCACGGTTACCGATTTAGAAAACGGCAAAACATTAAACAGTAAAAAAACAGTATTCGATAAAAACGGAGAAACAATTGAAGATACTGATTATACTAAAGACGGGACTGTAAATACAATTAGAAAAAGCAAATACAATAATGATGGTGATGTAATTGAAGAAGAAGAATACGACGGGAAAACAAAGCAAACGGAAAAGAGATTTTCGAAATATAATTCAATGGGCGAAAAAATTGAAGAAAATGTTTATGATGCAGCCGGAAAAATAATTAAAACACATTATTATTCGTATGATTCAAAAGGATTGAAAACCGAAAGGAAAACGGTTGATGCTTCCGGTAAAGTTTTAACTTTACGTAAATACGTTTACGAAACTAAATAAGTGGGTATTAATTTAAATATACTGCAAAAATTTGAACCCATTACCTTAAAGGAGATGGATAGCGTAAAGCTTATGGATCGTACAGATACCAAGTTTACGTTTAATCATATTCAGTTTGAAGTAATTTTAAGAGAAATTCTAGAACATTACCGGGTTTTAGAAGTGGATGGCAAACGCATTAGCAGATACAAAACACTCTATTTTGATACAGATAAATATACACTTTATACAAAACACCATAACGGAGAATTAAATCGGTATAAAATCCGGCACCGTTCTTACGTTGAATCAAATATCGGATTTTTAGAAGTAAAATTTAAAACCAACAAGGGTCGTACTGTAAAAAGCAGAATTAAAAAATTGGAAGTGCCAACTAAATGGGAGGGAGAAGCAGAGGTTTTTTTAAAAAAAATGCTTCCGTTTGAGCCTCAATTATTAAAGCCTGTTATTTGGGTTAATTACAGTCGCTTGACTTTGGTAAATAAAATAAATGCAGAGCGTTTAACAATAGATTTAGATTTAGAATTTGTAAAAGATAAAGTATCAAAGAAATTAAGTAGCTTAGTAATAGCAGAAGTAAAACAAGAAAAAAGAAAAGCTTCTCCGTTTTTAAAAATAATGCGCAAATACCATATTCGTGAAGGTTCTATAAGTAAATATTGTCTTGGTATTGCTTTAACCTGCAACGACGTAAAGAAAAATAATTTTAAAGAAAAAATGTTAAACCTAAAACACATAATTTATGATGACCTTGTTGCAAATAGTTGATGAAAATACAATGGCAGTCGGTTTAGAGTCCATGAAAAAAGTATCCGGAAAAATTGGTTTCAGGTTGCTTATTGACCTTGCCTCAGTTTTTGTGTTGGTACGAATGATATATTATCCTTTATACAAACACCGTGAATTATTTTTTACTTTTTTTATTTTCAATCTTATTATCTTTTTAATATCATTCTTACTTAATAAAGTAGAGCTGTCAATGGGCGCGGCTTTTGGTTTGTTTGCCGTGTTTAGTATGTTGCGTTACAGAACGGAAGATATTTCAATAAAGGATATGACTTATCTTTTTCTTTGTATTGCAATAGGTCTTGTTTCGGCAGTAACAAAAGTAAAAGATGCGCCTGATTCGCTTGAGTATTTATTTTTAGGTTGTGTAAATATTGTAGTACTCGCCATAACTTATTTATTAGAAAGCAGTGTATTGATGAAAAAGGAAATAGCAAAAGAAATCGTGTACGAGAACATTGAACTTATACAGTCAAGTAAAAAAGAAGAACTAATTGCGGATATACGTTTAAGAACCGGAATTAACGTGCACAGATATTCCATTAAGAAAATCGATTTCTTGAAAGACGCCGCACAAATTAAAATCTACTATTACGAGTAATACCATTCCTTAATATAAATTAGTATCCAATAAAATGGTATAATAGCGAGTTTACCCAGAGTAACACCTCTTGGCTAAGGCTACAAAAATATTGGACTAAAATATATTTTTCCTCGCTATTACAAACCTCTTTCCTTATCCAAATACGATTGCACCAAATCAATGGCATTATCAATTACATCACTCAAAGCTACGATATAGGTGCCCGGTTTTGCCATAGATAAAGCATGTTTCAACGCTTCTATTTCTTTAGGAACATATTCGTATGATTGTTTAGAATTTACTTCTTTTATTCCTTCTACAAGCAATCTCACAATATCATCAGCCTCTCGTCCGCGTAAAAATTTATCCTGACGAATTATGATATGGTCAAACATCTCTGCCGATATTCTTCCCATGTCGCGTATGTCGTTATCGCGCCTGTCTCCCGTACCCGTAATAATTCCGATTTTGTAAGGAGATTCAATCGTTGATAAAAATTCTTTTATCCCTCGGAAACCATCTGCATTGTGAGCGAAATCTATCAATACTTTATATTCTTTAAAATCAAAAATATTCATTCGTCCGGGCGTTTGTGCCGATGATGGAATAAATGTTTCTAAACTCAAACGTATATCTTCAATAGCAAAACCATAAACATAGGAAGCAAGTGTTGCGGCAAGTACGTTATAAATCATAAACGTAACTCTTCCGCCAAATGTGAGTGGTATAGTTGTTACTTTGCCGACTCTGAATTTCCATTCTCCTTTTTTGATAGTGATATTTCCATTCTCATAAATTGCGGCAATACCACCTTTTTTACAATGCTCGCGAATGACAGGATTGTTTTCATCCATACTGAAATAAGCAATATGACAATCAGCACCTTTTGCAATACTTACACAATGTTCATTATCCGCATTTAATACCGCATAACCATCACGTTTAACACTCTTAACAACAACGCCTTTTACATTAGCCATGTCTTTAAGCGTATTTATATCCGAAAGTCCCATGTGGTCTTCCTGAATATTTGTAACAACCGCTACATCACATCTGCTAAAGCCTAAACCTGAGCGTAAAATTCCACCTCGAGCGGTTTCTAAAACTGCAAACTCAACAGTGGGGTCTTTTAAAATAAATTCTGCACTCATAGGACCTGTGGTATCACCTTTAGTCAGCATAGAATTTTGTACATAAATCCCATCAGATGTTGTAAATCCAACACGATAGCCATTGTTTTTTACTATGTGAGAAATTAATCGTGTGGTAGTTGTTTTTCCGTTTGTTCCCGTTATTGCTATGATTGGAATGCGACAAGATTTTCCCGGAGGATATAACATATCAATAACAGGCGCAGCAACGTTACGCGGTAAACCTTTAGCAGGGGCAAGGTG
>CAZZEI010000141.1:0-7108 GCA_964653165.1 uncultured Flavobacteriaceae bacterium
CTTCAAGTTCCCACATGCTATGAAGTATGCGCCGCTGAACAGGTTTAAACCCGTCTTCCATAGCGGGTACGGCGCGTTCTAAAATTACGTAAGAGGCATAATCAATAAACCAGTTTTTAAACATACCCGATACGTGGGTAATTTTATCTACTTCTCCGTGGTTATCGTCGCCTGCGCCATTATTTTTATCACTCATAAATTATCCTAAGAAAAACGTTGCGAAGTTAGCTATGAAACAATAAAAAAGCACCCAGCCACATAGGCCGAGTGCCAAGAAGATATTAACAATGTAATTAAAAAATTACTCTTCTACCTGTACCATTTTGAATGGCACGTTAATGATAGCTTGATAATCTTCGCCGGCTTCGAGCATATCCTCGTCGTCTTCCTCGTAATGCCAGTTAATGGTTACTGAACTACCACCTTTATGGATGGCTTCTAATTTTTTAAATACATCTAAAATACATTTAGATGAGCTGGTATTAAAATACTCAAGCTGTACGTTTACTGTTGTAGCCGACTTAGGGCTTGAAGCGTACTTCTCAAGGTTATCTACCAGAGGTTTGTAAAACTCAATTGAGTTTTCCGGAATTGAACGTCCTTTGATTTCCAACACTCCTGAACCCATATCGAATTGAATGGTTGGTGTTTTAGGTGTCCCGTCGATTGCGAACTTTTCCATAGCTACTTGTATTAGTTTGGTGTTATTTTTATATTTAAACTGAAAAAAGATACTTTGTTATCGATGCTCTGAAAATTGTAATGAAGCTTCTGACCGGTTTTACGTGCAATATCTATCATCCCTAAACCGCCACCGCCTTTAAGCGACATTTCTCCATTATTTAATACTTGCTTATAATACTCTTTTAACTCTTCTTTTGAAAGTGAATTTACCTCATCTAAACGACCTTTAAGCCCGTTTACGTTTTCATTTAATATGTAATTACCTGTAAAAATAGTGTATACATTATCCTGTTTGCCAATCATAAAAATAGCTGAACGGGAACGCTCTGTTCCATCCAACTGGGCTTCATCCATGTGATGATATAAATTTTGAAGACACTCTACTAACACGTTATATACCTTCTTTTTTGTTTTTGGTTCTTCCTGCATATTATCCATCTTGCTTTCCATTATATGCAAAATAGAGGTAAGCAAATCAGAGGTGATGTCACCTTTGAATGAGAGCAGGATATTATGCCGCTCCATTTTATCGTAAAAATCAAAAAGGTCTAACATCATAGGTTTGGTTCTCCTTTGAATTACCGAGCAAAAATACTAATTACTTTTAATCATGCAAGTTTATTTGCTCATATGAACGGTAAAGGTTTGCCCGTCTACCACAAAAGAAGCCACATCATCACAAATACCGCCTCCAAAATCAACAGCCCGTACATGCAGACCCTCCGGCGTAAGATTAGCTTTTCCCTGTGAAATCCATGAGCAATCTGTTCTTTTTATGATAGGGTCAGAAATACTCAAATCAAAGGGTTTGCCCTCCCTGTTTTTTCCATTAGAATTGCCTAATACCTGCGCATAATCGTCTCCTAAATTATTCGTATTTCCGTTGTCAAAAAAGGCAATTATGTAGTTGCAATTGTAGTTGATTTGCTTGGTTTTACTTACACAAACTCCATTAATTAGTGAATAAACAAAGGAATTATTTACGTTACGGGTTAGGCTGATTGTACCCTGATATAAAACACCGTTTACCGTATAATTTGAAAGAGTAATGGTGGCTATTGACCCAACTATATTGTATTGCTGAGAAAAAGAGACCTTAATAGTTCCGTTACGGGTTTTTCCATCAGGTCCCTGACAATTGGTGTACTGCATCCACAATAAAGGAGGACTAGAAGTATTTGTGAAGGTACCCTGCAAATCATGAGTGGTGTCGCCGGTAACAGAATCTGCTCTGCAGGTTGGGAGAACAGTAATTGTAAACGGACTATAAATCCCTTTTTGATGCGTACAAGATTCATTCACGTTTAAAAATATTTGCATAAACTCTTGTGTAGCTAATGCGTAATCAGTTGTAGAAACCGTTTCGTTATCAACAGTGTTTTTTTTACATGAGCCTGAAAATAAAAGACAAATTACAACTAAAGAAAAATATAATTTATTCATAGGTATTACTGATTGATAACAAATATACTGATTTATAGTAAATAGATGCGTTCTATGTTTTAATCCTATTTCGTTCTTTAATTATTTCCTCGAAAGTCTGTCCTTCTATTTTACTCTCTAACCATGAAATGCAATCAAACTCTTCAAATGCTTTCTTTTCAAACCGATCTTTTGTAAGCGGAAGAAGTTGTTTGTGTACTTTTTTAAACGACTCAAATATTTCATTTTTTGTTACAAGAAATGCCGACTTACGTATATACTGAAGCACAATTGTCTCTACCTTATACATACGCTGACTCTTCATTAAAAATCGGTACGTAGATTTTAGATTATATTCCAACATATCTAAATTGCCTAATTCATAATGCACTATTAAATTGAAAATACGCGTCATGGATTGAATATCTTGTCTCACAGAAGAATTTGTTTCATTTATAATCCTGCCAGACCATTGAAGTGCTTTTCGAAGATCCCCTATTCCAAAATAAATATTTTTAATACTGTTGTGAATTACTACTTCAAATTGCTTCTGTATTTTTCCATCAAATTTTTTCAGTCCAATTTCTATTTGCGGAAGGCAATCGTGTCCTTTTTTAAAATCGCCGGTGCGGATATAACAGTTTAATTCTATAATGGCAGAAAAAACAAAACTACTAATCTGAATATCTTCTGAACGACCGGATTTTATTTGCAAAGGAACATTTTTTATTTTTTGAACCGTTTGGATCGCCTCATCAAATTTTTTCAAATCAAGTTGACTAATAGCCAAATTATTAAGTACCGTTAGATAATTTTTTGTGTGAATTTCCAACTGTTCGGGGCTTGCTTCCATTAATTCCATAAATCGTTTCCGCGATTTATAACTATTAATCAAATCTCCTTTCATTTCAAAATAAACTCCTTTTATATAAAAAAAATAAACTTTAGCCGTAAATGAATCCGCTTGTTTTTCATCTTTCAACAGCGGGTTTTGCATTAATTTTTCAAACCAAAGTAAATCGGCTTTTTTTCTGATCTGATGAGCAGACGCGATAACTGTTGCTACTTTATTGCTTAAAATTCTGAACTTATTAATAGTCTGCATTTTTTTCAGTGCTACAGATTCCTCTTTGTAAACTACCTCAAGGTTTACTAAATCGTAGAGCCTACTCTCTAATCGTACTATTTCCGGAATAAAAATAAAACGTTCGTATTTATACGCCAGCTTAGTTGCCCTGCGAAGTACTTTTTTACACTGATTGTACAGCGATTTTTCGTGTAAAATTTCCGCATCAATAAGTAATTCCTTTAGTTGCACATCAACCGAATGACCGCTATGGTATAATCGCAATGAGCGATTAATAAGTTCGTTTAAATGATGCTTTTCAAAGGCAAGGTGTTTACTGAAAGAAGCTGACTTTAGTTTTGTTTTAAATCCCTCCTTATTGTATTTTTTTTGCGTTGCAATTAAGTTAAAGAGTTTGATATAATTACTTTCATCAGCAACTGTGTATCTACCCGAAAAAAGTTTAAAATGCCGTTTTTCCTGCATAGAAAGGGACTGAATAAGTTGATATAAATCATCGATTTTTTTCAAACGAAATTACAATTAAATTATTGTCAAATATAATATAATTAAACATTATTTCATATATCGAAAATATAATATTTTTTAGAAATTGTTTTGTATAACCCTCTGTTTAGCTCAATCTTTGTTTCAACAAAAAAAGTACGCTTAAATTACTGATTCAATAATTCCAAACTAAAAAAATAAAGCCATGCGTAAAACAACAACCATTCAAAACACAAGCTCTGCTTATCAGGCATCTGAGCAATTATCGCTAAAAGGATTTTTCTTAATTCTTTTCATGCTCCTACTTAGTATTGCTTCCTTTTCTCAGCCTTGTCAATGTGGCAGTGGCCGATACTTACAACCCATTTTTGGCAAAATAGCATTGGGGACAAATATTCAATACACACAAAATGCTTCTACAAATTACAATGGAACAACAGAGCAGGAAGGCATGGATATTTGGGGTGCGGCAGGAGATAATTGCAATAAGCGCCCCGTAATTATTTGGGTACATGGTGGTGGGTTTTCTCAACAAGACAGAACAGCTCCCGATGTTGTTGCCATGTGCGATACTTTTTCGCGCCGCGGTTTTGTGGTCGCTTCTATTAATTACCGCGACGATTATTGGGGAACCTCCGGTCCGGTTGATGATAACAATAGCCAAAACCCTTCTCCATATGATCAGTTTGAGTTTACACGTGCTGCATATCGCGCAATGCAAGATGCTAAATGCGCCGTTCGTTTTTTTAAATCTTATGCTACCTATTACGGAATTGACACCAACAACATTTTTATGGGTGGCACCAGTGCAGGTGGATGGACATCATTAATGGTTGCTTATCTCGACAAAATTTCTGAAAAGCCAGCAGCTACCGGTGCTCAAAGCTCAGTTATTGGTGTTTACTCCCGACCTGATTTAGGAAGTATTGACGGAAGTGGTGGATGGAACAATGTTTCTTCCAGGTTAAAAGGTATCCTTTCTATTTTTGGCGCGCTGGTTGATACTTCATTTGTTGATGGTTCTACTGATCCCGCTGCTTACCATTTTCATGAATACGGCGACCAGGTAGTAAATTTTTATTATGGTGCGCCATTTCAGGGGCAGTACCAAAACTTTGCTTCTTACTGGGGCGATTATTATATAGATATGCAATCTAAAAACGTTGGCGGAGTAAGTAAATCACGCTGGATGAGTGGGAGTCAACACTCATTATATCCTTATCGTGGCCTGGTTACTACAGATGTTTCCTCATTTCTCGATTCTATTATTTGTACAAATACCAATACTATAGAAATTTACTCAGCGATTAATTCTTTTGAAGCAAAAGTTTATCCAAATCCATCACAAGGAACTTTAGAAATAGAAATTCCAACCGATAACGCAGAGGGAGATATAAAACTAAAAATTTACAATTTACTTGGTACAGAAGTACATTCTTCAATGTTGCAGGTTGGTTTAAATAATCTGGATATTTTACCTCTTGACAATGGGGTTTACATTGTAAACATACTTTCAGGAACAAAACATTTTGATCGCCGGTTAATCCTAAATAAATAAAAAGGATTCTCTTTCCTATAACTAATCCCTTCCGTTTATAACGGAGGGATTTTTTTATTTATGTAATTCGACAAATACAAACTCTTTTTACGGGAAATTAGATAAATTTACGTTTTAATTGGCGGTACAAAATAATATAGCAAAAATGCCTCGTGTTTTAAGAATAATAAATAGATTTAATTTAGGAGGTCCGGCCTATAACGTTGCGTATCTTACTAAATATTTAGCTCCAGAATTTGAAACCCTTTTAATTGGCGGAGAAAAGGAAAAGGATGAGGAAAGCTCCTTGTTTATTTTTAAAGCAATGGGAATTGAACCACTTGTGTTAGAAGAAATGAATCGTTCTGTAAATTTTTTTAACGACATAAAAGCTTACCGACGCATAAAAAAAATAATTAAAGACTTTAAACCGGACATTGTACATACACATGCTGCCAAAGCAGGAGCATTAGGAAGAATGGCTGCATATTCCTGCAAGGTTCCTGTTATTGTACATACCTTTCATGGGCATGTTTTTCATTCCTATTTTGGGAAATTAAAAACAGGTATTTACAAGTTGGTTGAGCGCTATTTGGCTAAAAAATCTTCGGCTATAATTGCAATAAGCGAAAAACAAAAGATAGAGTTATGTTTAGAACACAAAATTGCATCGGAAGAAAAAATAAAAATAATTCCACTTGGTTTTGATTTAAGTAAGTTTACGGAAAATCAAGATGTAAAAAGAAAAGCATTCAGGGAGCAATATAAAATTGATAAAGATGAGATTTGTATTGTGATAATAGGTCGATTGGTTCCTGTTAAAAATCATTTCTTATTTTTGAAAGCAGTTGCGCATCTTAAAAAAAATTCCTCTAAAAAAATCCGGTCATTTATTGTTGGTGATGGAAACTTGCGCGAGAATTTAAATCAACAAGCTCAAAATTTGGGTCTTGATTACTGTTTTTGGCCCGAGGAAAAGAGAAAATGCATGGTTACTTTTACTTCATGGATAAATGATGTTTCATTTCCAATGGCGGGGAGCGATATTGTTTGTTTAACATCATTTAATGAAGGAACGCCCGTAAGCCTGATTGAGGCTCAGGCTGCTTCCAGACCCATTATAACAACTAAAACAGGGGGTATAGAAAATTCAGTAGGCCCGGAAGCAGCGTTTTTGATTAATGTAACAGATGAAAAATCCTTTTTTGAAAATCTTTTACTACTTACTGAAAATCCCCTAGTGAGAACCCATATGGCAAAAAAAGGGAAAGACTTTGTTTTACAACATTTTCAATACACACGCCTTGTGGAAGATATCTGTAATTTATACCGTAACTTACTGGGTAGAAACAAATAAAAATTAGTACCTTTACGGGATATTTTTTATTGTATGAAGAAATTTATATTGACAATATTAATTATAAGCTCTTTTTCATCCTGTCGCCTTTTGCGACCAAGCCTAATGCTTAAAACACCTAAAAACTATGCGTTTGAAAAAATAAGCGACACCATGCTAACGCAAGAATATCACATTGCACCAACTGATGCTGTGTCATTTAAAATTTTGTCGAACGAAGGTTTTAAATTAGTTGATCTTGGCAGTAATACAAATGTTAATATAGCCGTATCTGCTATAGAAACAACCGTTGAGCTTGACGGGACAATAAAAATACCGCTTATAGGGCGTGTTAAAGTTGAAGGATTGACTATTAGAGAAGCCGAGCAAATGCTTGAAACTAAATTCACCGAATTTTATGTAGGGCCTTACATATTATTTAAAGTAACAAATAAGCGAGTAATTATTTTCCCCGGAAACGCAGGTGCAGCGAGAGTAATGACCATAGCTAATAATAATACAACCGTATTTGAGGCATTGGCTCTTGCAGGAGGGG
>CAZZEI010000142.1:0-7071 GCA_964653165.1 uncultured Flavobacteriaceae bacterium
TCTTGGTGAAGTATTTGTAAATATACCGGTGCCTGCAGAGCTTGTGACACCCGCAAGAACGTTGTCTGTAAAACCACTACCTGTCAAAGTGTAAGAGTAGTATTGTCCTGTATAGGGAGTATAAGTCGTATTAAGCGTATAGTTTACCCAGGAAAAAGTAGTTTGAGAAAAACAACTAAATGAAACAAACAAAAAAAGTATTTGAACTATTTTGAATGAAAAATCGAATGTTTTTTTATTTATTTTCATTGCTGTTGCCAATACCAAAGGTATCTTATTACCACTCTTGGTAAAAGGGGGCTACCCCCCCCTATTTAATAGCAGTTAAAGTAGACAGAAAATTCAATATCTTGCAGTATGAAAAGGTTAGCAATTCTCTTTCTGTGCTGGTTGGTCAATAATAGCTGTTTTTCACAGCAAAATGAGGCAATTAAGGACCTTTTACTGGAAGTAAAAGAGGCATCATATTACGATTCTTCAAGGTTGTTTAAAACTGGAGAAAAAGCCTTGTCTAAAGCCACTGCCACTTCTAATAAGGCAGCTGAAGCCGAAGTACATTTATATTATGGAAACTACTTTTTTTACACGCGTAATTTAGAAAAGGCCAAATCGTATTTCGAGCAATCACTTGTTGAAGCTACGAATGCCAATGATTTACATCTAAACATTCTGGCAAAAATCAGACTTGCATTTATTGAATACGAGGCAGGAGACAAAGCGCAGGGAGAAAAGGAAATGTTTTTTTTATTAAACATGGCCAAAAAAGTAAAGGACTATGAAAACGTTGCAGAACTTTTAAATTTAATAGGCATTAGTAAGGAAGCAAGAAATAAACCTCAGGATGCGGTTAAATTATATCTGGAAGGATTAGCTTTGGCAGAAACTAATAATTTAAAATATTATCCGGCTGTTTTCAGAAATAACCTTGGCTTGATAAAATATTTTAACGGTCAGTCAGACGATGCCATTGAGGATTTTACAAAAGGACTCGAAATTGCCGAAAAGGAAAATAACAGAAGATTAGCCAGTCATATTCAAATTAATATGTGCGTATTGTATATTAGTAAAAATCACATTAAGGAAGCTGAAATTGTTTTAAATCAAGTGTTAAGTTATTTTAAAAATAATAAATTACCACAAGAGATGGCCAGCGCTTTTTTAAACATAAGTTCTGCCTTTGCCTTTGCTAATAAACCCTTACTTGCATTGCCTTATACAGATTCAGCCATTACTGTGCTTCAAAAATATTCTTTAAATAAAGAATTGACCAGGGCTTATTTAAGTAAGGCAGACCTGCTTACAAAAATGAAAAAAGAAACGGAGGCCTCAGCTATTTTGAAACAAGCAAAAATACTTTCTAAAAAAACAGGTTCACTTGATGATATTGCGGCGTGTTTTATGCTTTCTTATCAGCTTGAGTCGCAAAGAAATAATTATAAAGAAGCGCTTAGCGATTTTACTGCTTACATAAGCACCAAAGACAGTATGGATAAAATCTTTAACGGAAAAATGTTAAAGGAAATGCAATTAAAGTATAATATTCAGAAAAAGGAAACTGAATTGGAAAAGGAAAAAACAAAAACAGCATTGCTCGAAAAAAGTAATCAAAAGGAGCGTTTTACCAAATGGGTTTCAATGGCGGTTGCTTTTTTTATTATGTTACTTGTAATGAGTTTTGTCTATGTGCGATATTTAAAAAAAATAAGGGAGAAGCAGGAATTTTTTAGCAGGCAATTAATTGAAAATATAGAAGGAGAACGCTTACGAATTGCGCGTGATTTGCATGACGACATTGGGCAATCGCTTTCGATGATTAAATCAAAAATATCAACGGGAAAAAAGGAAGAAGCTCAAAATCTGGAAGGAGAATTAGGGCGTGTAATTGAACAAACACGCGAAATATCGAAAAATTTGTATCCTTCTTATCTAGAAAAAATCGGATTAGTACGTTCTGTAGCACGATTGGTTGAAAATATACAAGCCTCCACAAAATTAGAATGTAGTTTTGAAATTGCTGATGAAGTAGATTTACTTTCTATCAATACAAAAACGCATATATATCGTATTTTGCAGGAATGTGTAAATAATACAATTAAACATGCCGGAGCAAGCGCTTTAAAAATTTCTATTTCACACACTAACAATGAATACCAATTAATTTATCTTGACAACGGAAAAGGGCTTGAAGATATAAAGGGAATAAATGGAATGGGACTATTTTCGATAAAGGAAAGAGCAAAAATAATTAATGGGAATTTAAATTTTAGTGATAAAACACATAGTGGTTTTAAATTAATTCTTAAATTTAAACATCATTTAGCTTAACACAATGAAATTATTAATAGCCGAAGACCATCCGATTTTTAGAAAAGGATTAAAGGATATTCTTCAGGATGCTTTTCCTGAAACCAAAATTATTGAATGTGATAATGGGGCAGATGCACTTGCTACAATTGAGAAGGAATGCCCTGACATTTCTATTCTTGATATTAACATGCCCGAAATGAACGGGCTTGATGTTTGTAAGCAGGTAATAAAGAAAAAAATAGATACACGTGTTATTATACTTACCATGTATCGCGAAAAGGAAATGATTAGAAAAGCAATGCTATCCGGTGCCAGTGGATACATACTTAAAGACAATGCAGTAGATGAAATAATTTTATGTATTAATAAAGTGGCTGCTAACGAAAAATTCATAGGCTCGGCGCTTCAGCCGTATTTTTCTGAAATAAACGAAGAAGATAAAAAGAAGCAGGATCTTATTGATTTGATTAAGAGTCTGAGTCAATCGGAATTAAAAACATTAAAACTGGTTAGTAACAACCGGTCTACAAAGGAAATTGCCGAACTTCTTTTTCTCTCAGAAAAAACAATTGAAAATTACCGCTCACGTATTTGCCAAAAACTTGGCCTAGCCCCGCGAAATAATAGTTTATTAATGTGGGTTGGAGAAAACAAAGAACTTTTGTTTTCTATAAGCGAGTTTTAAAAATAAAATTATTTCAAAAGAGAAACGGTACCCTTGAGCATATTAGGCTCTCCTTTAAAGTTTTTACATTCTATTTTCCAAACGTAAACATCTTCCTGTACAATTTCCGATCCTTTAGATTGAAAACGTCCATCCCATCCTTTGTAAAGATCATCCGAGAAAAACACCTGCATACCCCATCTGTCAAAAATATATAATTTAAAATCTTTTATGCCTTCTGCCTTAGCCATAAAAATATCATTTACTCCATCCGCATTTGGAGTAAACGCGTTAGGAACGTAAATGGAGTAGTCTTCTGCAATTATTATTATTCTATGAATGGAATCAATACAGCCATTATCTGATATGACAATTTCCAGTACATCATAAGTCCCGGGGGCTAAATAAGTAAAGCTTGGATTTTGCGCAGTTGATGTAGTGTTTAACGGGTCGCCAAAATTCCAACTGTAAGAAGTAATAGTTGCTAATGTTGTTGCATCGCTAAACTGAATAGTAGGATCTAAAATAGTTGTAGGCTGCGGTGTAACGTTAAAATCAGCATTTGGTACCGGATAAACAATCACATTGGCATTTGAAGTACCCACGCATCCGTTAGCATCTGTTAAAGTAAGAAATGCAAGAAATGTTCCTTCACCGGTAAAGCAATGTTTGGGTACAATGAAAACTATCTTGTATTTTATAGTGTTTCATTATGCGTAGCTAAGCTATTAATAAACAGGTGCTTTCCAAGTTTTTGAGAGCAAAAGTTAGCTAAAAGTGGATAAAAAACGAACAATTCGCTCCTTTTCCCCTAAAAAGGTCTTAGGATTTATGGCTTAATCTGTAAAACCCTAGGCCTGATAAAACCAGTATGCCTCCAAGCGTAATGAACAATACTGTGAAATTAGTGGCTTCAACTAAATGAGAACATAAAAACGGACCCGTTGTTTGTGCCGTACCCCAGGCAATTGTAAAAAGTGCTGCATATTGACCTCTGTTTTTTTCGTTTGTTCTGTTAACCCAAAAGGTATTCATAAATGGCATAGAGGAAATTTCTCCCAAGGTGATAAGTAAAATCATTAAAAGTGTAATTAATTTAGCGTTTCCGGGAAGCAGTAAAGAGAGAAAAGATGCCGCACAAATAACAACACCAATTGAAATAAAAATTAAATTTTTTCTTTTTCCTTCTAATCTAAAAACAACTACCATTTCAAGCGCAACAATTAAAAGTCCGTTAAGCGCCATTATAAAACCAATGTAACGTTCGCTTAAATGCAAATCGTCTCTAAAGTATTTTGGTACAGTTGTAAATAACTGAAAGAAACAAAACGCAAACAACATCACTAAAAAAATAAACCACAAATAAGTTTTATCCTTGTATGCAGATAATGCTACGGGAATATTTTCTTTCTGTTCAACCTCTTTTTGTTTTACCTCTGGTTTAAAAAAATAAAATAACAATAAGGCGGCACCAATATTTGTTAACCCATCAACCCAAAATAATAATTCATAATTGTACGAAGCCAAAAATCCTCCAATTGAAGCGCCAACTGCCCATCCTAAATTTATAGATAGTCTGTTTAAAGAGTAAGAACGTGTTCTGTTCTCGGGTTTACTGTAAAATGCAATGGCAGAAGAATTTGCAGGACGAAAAGCCTCGTTTACTAAACTTAAAATAAAAGTACAAAGGCAAATAAGCGGATACGATTTTATTTGCCCTAAAACAATAAACATAATTCCCCCACCTAAAAGTGTTAATATTTGTATTTTATTAAAGCCAATTTTATCAGAAAGCTTTCCTCCGAAGTAAGCTCCGATTACCGCTCCTAAACCAAATAAACCCATAACTGTTCCCGCTTCTCCCAAGCTGCGGTGCATGGTTTTACCTGTAAGGTACAAAGTCATAAACGGGACAACCATAGTTCCGCTACGATTAATTAGCATGATAAAAGAAAGCAGCCAGGTTTGTTTTGAGAGTCCTGTAAATGAAGTTTTATATAGTGAAATAGTACGGCTTAACATATCATTAATATATAACAGTGTTAAGCCTGGCAATTTTTATAAACCTGCTTTGATAATAAGGTGAAGATTTAAAATCAGTAATTATTACTCCTCCGTGTTTTTTTCCGGATGAGCTATGAATAAAATAAATTTCTTTTCCGGTGTTTGATAAAATAATTCCAACATGTCCGGGAGCTCTGTTTTTTGGATGCGTACCTGTAAAAACTATAATATCTCCTGTGCGGCAAGAATCAATAGAAATAATTTTGCCTGCTTTTTCGTAATCCATGGAGGCACGCGGGACTTTCACATTAAAATGCGCAAACACATAATATACAAAACCCGAGCAATCAAAACCTGCTTTAGGTGTACAATTTGCGTAATGGTATTTTATTCCTAAATGTTTTTTGGCGAAAATTGTTAAGCTGTCTTTGCGGATACTGTCGCCGTTTGTTTTATGGGTTGAGTTTAACCCTGAAAGACAAAAAAAGGAAAATAAAAAAATCAGAAAAAATAAGCCGCTTGGTTTAAACATTGAGGTAAAGATAAAAGAAAGAAAATGAGGCGATTTTAATAGTTAATATTATATTTGATTGACATAAGTATTATTTATTTAAATACTTGTATATCAATTATATAGTATTTAAAAAATAAGCAATATTGTTTACATAAAAATGTTTATATTTGCATATGTTTAGCACTATTTCGATAATAAAGGGAATTCACCCGGGTATTATACTTGAACGTGAACTCAAGCAAAGAAAAATTGCTAAAGGTCGGTTTGCTATTTCAATTAATGAGTTTCCACAAACGCTTGTTTCAATTACTAAGGCTAAACGGAATATGAATACCGGCCTTGCTATAAAGATTGAAAAGTCGTTAGGAATAGAGGAGGGCTATTTTATGATTTTGCAGGCCTATTATGATATTGAAAAGGAAAAGAAGAAAGGAAAAACAAATTCTCCGGACTTAACTAAAATAAGACGCATATTGTTTTGGGATACAGCTTTTGAAAAAATTAATTGGGAGAAACATAAAAGGAGCGTAATAAAAAGAATATTTGAACGCGGAAACGAAGAAGAAAAAAGGGAAATCACCCGTTTTTACGGAAAGCAGATAATTGATTTGATGTTGAAAAGGCATGACTAAGAATTTATTTTACAACACAATAAATCCATTGCAAATAAAATTGCTCAAACAACTTATGTCTGCGAATGAGTTCGCTGAGTTTAGATTGGCTGGAGGAACCGCTTTAAGTTTACAAAAGGGCCATAGAGAATCTGTAGATATAGAGTTGGTTACAGATTCAAAATTCAAGTTAATAGATTTTGATGGGATAGATAAGTTTCTAAAAAAAAACTACCCATTCGTAAGCCCAGGCGATTGTAAAGAAGTTGAAATGACGAAATCCTATTTTGTTGGAGAAGGTAATAATGATAGTATTAAACTGGATATTTTTTGTATTGATAAATTCATAAGGCAGCTTATTGAAATTGATAAAATGCGATTGGCAAATGTGGAAGAAATCAGTGCAATGAAACTTGAGTCAATTGCAAGGGGAGGTAGTAAAATAGATTTTTGGGATATACATGAGCTAATGCAATTGCATCCGTTAAATAAAATGATTGCTTTTCATGAAGAGCGCTACCCAAACTCACTTACAAGAAGGAAAATAACTGAACAACTTACTGAATTTAGTTCTGCCGATGAGGAAGTAGATCCTGTTTGTTTAAAAAATAAATATTGGGAAGTTATTAAACTTGAGATGATTGATTTCGCAAAAAAATAATTTATTTCTAATTGTATAATTTAAAAAAATAAAATATGTGGAAAAAAATATTTCCAATTTTGCAATGGCTTCCCAATTACACTTTTAATTTATTTAAAAGCGATATTGTTTCGGGAATTACATTAACTGCTTATGCAATTCCGGTTTCATTAGCCTATACTTCACTTGCAGGTTTACCCCCGCAATATGGCATTTACGGCTATCTAATTGGCGGTTTATTCTATGCCATTTTTGGTTCAAGTAAACAACTTGCAGTTGGCCCAACTTCCGCTATTTCTATTCTTATCGGTACGGCAATTGGGGCTTTAGC
>CAZZEI010000143.1:0-7059 GCA_964653165.1 uncultured Flavobacteriaceae bacterium
CGTAATCAGCACTTGAACTTCCGGTAATGTAATCGGCTAAATGATTTTGCTTTACGTATTGGGTAAACTGTAATGAAGCTTTACGGGGAATAAAAATCCGTAAACCGGCAACAGAGGCAATGGGTAAATCAAGAACATCGTCAAAGAAATAACATACCTCAGATGGCTTTATAGCATGCTGTTCGCAAAAATGATTTAATGCAACAATCTTATTTGAAAATTTAAAATAGGAAGCATTAAAGTGTTCTCGTTTCGTAAAGAAAAAGGAAGCCTCATTTTTTTCGCCCGAAATAATTGCAGTATAGGGCAGTTTATTGGTTTTTAAATAAAACGAAAAACGCAAAAGGTTTGTACCCATCGAATCAATTTCGTTAAACGTACTTGAGCCATTGGCTGATTTTTCACCCGTATTAAAAACTCCATCCCAATCAAACACAAAAGCTTTTATAGATTGTAACTTTTCGGATATTTTATATTGTGGAATGATAAATTCTGCCCCAATGCTTTCAAATATGTTTTGCTGAGTACTCATATTATTGTTTTATGCCTAAATATTTTGCACCAAAAAATGTATTGTATTCATCAAAATTATCTTTCTTACGTAATTCGGTAAAGTTTTCTATACTTATTGAAAAAAGTTGATAATCCTTCTTCCCCATGTTTTTAAATAATTCGGGTGTAGCCAGTATAAAGTTATAATACCCCATTGCATCGTCTTTATCTTTAAAAGTACGTATTGTTAAAAAACTTTTATCTCCCTTCGCATTAGGAATAATTAGTAATTCATACTTAACCGTACTAAAGTATTTCATATTAAAATCAGAAAATACAGTTTTTAGAGTCTCTGCTTCTTTAGCGTTATTTAAAATTACGATACAATAGTGTTCAACATTTTCTTTGTACGCATAACTGTATTCCTGATTAGCGGCAGAATTAGCTAACGAATCTGCCGGAACAAACTGCTTTTTTTGTTTTTTAATAGCATCGAGCATTGCTTTTGCCCGTTCATACACTTCACTTTTATTATATCTTATTGTAACTACTCTTAGTTCTTGTTCTAAAGAATCAATTCCGTATAAATATCCGGTAGATAAAGCTTTTAAATAAGCAAATTTAGCAGTGAATTCATTTTTTCCAAAGCGTATAATTCCATCTTTACTTCTATTTAACGCTTCGATGTAATTTTTTTGCAAATACAAATCATACGTTTGTCCGTAATAATTTTCAATTTCGTTTTTCTTTGCGTTAGCTGATGCGGCAAAATTGGGATCGTTAATAATTTTTGCATAATCGCTGTTTGGATAGTGAGTCAGTAAAAATTCTTTTGCGTGACTTGCTTTCGATTCATTCTTTTGTGCAAGATAAATAAGATACATTTGGTAAAAAGCTGCGGCTTCGTATTGGTTTTTAGGAAAACGTTTATTCATTGTCTCAAAAGCTTCGGCCGATTTTCTTGTATTATTTAATTGCTCGCGGTAAAGACTTCCAAGTGCATAATAAGCATCAATTATTCTTTTGTTAGAGGAGTCTATATCTGACGGCTTAAGGGGAAGATTTTTTAAATAATATTCTATGCTGTACGGATTGTTGGATTTTGCCACCAAAGAGTCTTTTTTATGACCGATAGAATCTTTCTTTTCTGGGTTATCAGTTAGTTGATCAAAACTAACGGCTTTGTTTGACCTTCGCCAATTATCTTCATTCCTTCTGTTTGGTCCCCAACGTTTAATATAATCATTAAAGCCCTGCGCTTTTAATAAGGCATTATAAAAATACCATTGACCTGTTCCTCCTGTTGAAGGTTGGTTGGGCACAAAAGGCTGATTGGGTCCAACCGGCATACCGTTTGTTTGATTTTGTTGCTTAAGTTCCTTTGCTTTCTTTTCCGCTTCAATGAGGTCTTTAATTTGCTGTCTGATTAATTTGTTTCTTGCGGTTGTATCCATAGAGGCAACGTGTTGCAAACTATCTTCATTTTTTATTGTTGTAAGATGCAAAACTAATGTGTTAAGACTTTTCTTTTTGCTGGTAATTTCAAGATAATTTGGAAAATCTTCTTTTATAATAACTACAGTGCTGTCGTAGTAGTTTTCCGCAGCAGGATAATTCTCTCTATCAAAACTAATATCAGCCAATTTTAAATACGATTTTGCTTTTTGTGAAAGGTTAGCGATGCTGTTTTTTGCCGACAATTTATAATAATCAAAAGCCTTATCTATATTATTTTCCTTTTCTTCTATTTGTCCAAGGGTATAATAAATAACATCTTTCAGATCTTCATTTTTAATGTCTTTTGTCATCTGCAGAAGTTCCTTTTTAGCTTTAGCAATACTGGCAGGGTCTTTATACAAAAGCGATTCTTTCATCTTGGCATAAAAAACCATATCGTAAATAGGTTTATTTTTTATGGCTAAATGATAGTGTATTCTGGCCTTTTGGGCGTCATCTTTCATTTCATACAGTTGTGCCAGAATAAAATGATAACGCGCCTTATAGCTCCTCTCCTTGGTATATTTTATAGCCAAAACAAGTTTTTTAGCCGCCTCCTCGTAGGCACCTTGTTTAATATAGAATTCAGCATATAACGCTTCAAAGTGCCCCTTGTATTCGGAAGGGAATTTTTTGTCGTTCTTGATAAGCGTTATATAGGTTAGCGATTGAGTTAAAGAATTTAGTTCAAGGTAACTTTTTATCAGCCAAAGCCATGCTTCATATTTTTGTCTGCTTTTGTAAGCGCCCTGCACGTAGTCAAAAGCCTCAATACCCGAAAAGAATTCCCGCTTATAAAAATGCGATTTGCCAATGGTATTCCAGCAATCATCTATCCATCTGCCGGTATTGGGTATTTCAGTTTTGGTTTGTTTATCCTTTATCGCATGTTTTTGAATGCAGGTAGAAGACTTTTTTATAGCACGATCCATCTCCGGGAAAATATTTTTACATGTTTCTTTGGTGCCATAAATAAAAACAGGTAATAATTTATTGTAATCATCTTTATTGGCAAGTTGGAGCTTTTGAACTCCGTCTTTCAGACTTTCTTTAGCATAAAAATACCCGTTATAGTGCGCTGTAATGTTATGATAATGGCGGTTTAAAAAAGCCCTTTTATACTGCGTGCATGAATACAAAAAAAGTGCAAAAACTGCACAAAAAAGAAGGCGGTATGGGGTGCGTTTTAACATTAATCTTATCACTAACGTAAAAGATGCAAATTTAGTATTTTTTACCGTATCAATTTTTTAGTCTTCTTATTGTATATTTGCCCCAAAATTAGAGAATGAACAAGATTAAATTTGGAACCGACGGATGGAGGGCTATTATAGCCAAGGATTTTACTGTAGAAAACGTTGCCAGAGTAACAGAAGCCACTGCAACTTGGCTAAATAAGAACTATAAAAACCCTTCGGTAGTGGTTGGACACGATTGCCGTTTTGCAGGAGAGTTATTTGCCGAAACAGTTGCTAAAGTACTTACACATTACAACATAAAAGTGTATTTGGCTAAAGACTTCGTTTCAACACCTATGGTTTCATTGGGAACGGTTAATTTAAAGGCTAATTTGGGGATAATTATTACTGCTAGTCATAATCCGCCGTCTTACAACGGCTTTAAACTAAAAGGACATTATGGAGGGCCTCTTACACCTGAAAAAGTACAAGAAATAGAGGATATTATTCCTGAAAAATGCGCACTTGATACTGAAAACATTTCTTTGGCAGATGCATCAAAAAAGGGACTTCTTTTATATGAAAATCTTGAAGAAATGTACATTAAGCGTGTGGAGGAAAATTTTGATATTGCAGCAATAAAAAACTGTGGCTTTACATGGGCTTATGATAGTATGTATGGGGCCGGACAAAGAGTAATGACTCGTTTGTTTCCGGATATCATTCATTTACATAACGATCAAAATCCGGGGTTTCATGGACAGGCCCCTGAACCAATACATAAAAACCTGACAGAATTCTCTAATTTAATTAAGAAGAACGGTAAAATTGATTGCGGACTTTGTACCGATGGCGATGCAGATAGAATTGGTTTGTACGATAACAAAGGGAATTTTGTCGATTCGCATCATATTATTTTATTGTTGATTCACTATCTTGCAAAATACAAAGGACAAAAAGGAAAAGTGTGTACGGCATTTTCAACAACCGTAAAAATTAAAAACATGTGTGCGCACTATGGCTTTGATTTGGATGTAGTGAAAATTGGCTTTAAATATATTTGCGGAATAATGGTTGCCGAAGATGTTTTAGTTGGTGGAGAAGAGAGTGGGGGAATAGCAATAAAAGGACACATTCCTGAACGTGATGGTATTTGGATGGGATTGGTTATATGGGAATTTATGGCCAAGACAAAAAAGCCATTAAGTGAATTAATAAAAGAAGTTTACGCAATTACCGGAGAATTTTGGTTTGAGCGTAACGATATGCACATTGATGAAAAAACAAAACAAAAAGTAATTGAAAACTGTAATAATGGAGCCTACAAAGAATTTGGAAAATATAAAATTGATCGCATTGAAGATTTAGACGGACATAAATTCTTTTTTGATGAAAACAGTTGGATGATGATACGTGCAAGTGGAACCGAACCTGTTTTACGTTTATATGCCGAAGCGAAAAACAAAACAGAAGCGGATGCTATTTTAGAAGAGACAAAGAAAGTGTTATTCAAATAGTTTTACCGCAAAGGCGCTAAGACGCAAAGTTTTTTTGTTGTTTTTTTTGTACTTGTTGGGAAGACGTAAAGATTTTATTCTTTCAATTTTAGGCAAATTTCTTTGCGCCTTTATAACTATTCCTTTTCACTACCCTTTTAAATTTTTCTTCGCGTCTTCGCGTCTTTGCGGTTCCATTCTTTCGTAATGCTTATATTTGTATTATGTCAGTAAAACTCACATTTCTTGGTACAGGAACCTCTCAAGGGGTGCCAATTATTGCATGTCCTTGCGAAGTGTGTCAATCAGCAAATCCAAAAGACAAACGTTTACGCTCTTCTGTTTTAATTGAAGATAATAATTCTGTTTTTGTTATTGATACCGGTCCCGATTTTCGTCAGCAAATGTTACGTGAGAATGTAAAAAAACTTGATGCGGTAGTTTTTACACACGAGCACAATGACCACCTTGCTGGATTAGATGATGTACGTGCTTTTAATTTCATAACAAAAAAGCATATGGATGTGTACGCTACCACCCACGTGCAAGAGGCAATTCATCGTATGTTTCCGTATATTTTTTCCGATACAAAGTATCCGGGCATTCCAAAATTAGAACTGCACACAATTTTTGACGAGCCTTTTAAAATAAATGAAACTATTTTTACGCCTATAAATGTTTTGCATTACAAAATGCCCGTAAAAGCTTTTCGAATTGGAAATATTACCTACATAACCGACGCTAATTTTATTTCGGAAGAAGAAAAGGATAAAATAAGAGGCTCAGAAATAATAATTGTTAACGCCTTAAGAAAAGAAGAGCATCTTTCTCATTTTACATTTGAACAAGCTATAGCTTTAATGGAAGAACTTAAACCCAAGAAAGCTTACTTCACTCATATTTCTCATCAATTAGGTCTGCACGAAGAAATAAAATCTCAATTACCTGATTGGATTGAGCCTGCTTGGGATGGGCTAACTATTTCGTGTTAGGTATTTGTTATTTCGGGTTGCAAATAACAGATTATTTATTTTTTATTGAATTAGCCGCAATCCACCCGGTTGTCCAGGCGCTTTGAAAATTAAAGCCGCCTGTAATACCATCAATATCTAAAACTTCTCCTGCAAAATACAAATTCGGGACAATTTTACTTTGCATAGTTGCAAAATCAACTTCTTTTAAACTAATTCCTCCACAAGTGACAAACTCTTCTTTAAAAGTTGTTTTGCCTTTTACGTGGTAAATATCACTCAGTAGAATAGCAACTAAAGAATTTAATTGTTTCTTACCAGCGTCTGCCCATCGTGTTGTTTCAATAATTTCTGCCTTAGCAACAAAATATTCCCATAAACGTTTAGGTATTTCTATTGGAGCATTAGTCAGTATTATTTTTGCGGGATTGTTACTTCTTTCCGCATTAAACAACTCTTTCAGCTCTTCTTCTTTAAAATTCGGAAACCAATTCACTTTAACGTTAAAATCATAATTCAAATCATTTAGTATTCTTGCTCCCCAGGCGGAACCTTTTAATACTGCCGGACCACTTAAACCCCAATGAGTAATTAGCAAGGGACCTTCAGTCTGCAACTTTGTATTTACAACCTGCACTTTTGCATTCGGAACGGAAATTCCCATCAATTTTGTAAGATTTTCATTCGGAATATTAAATGTAAACAAGGAGGGGACAGGAGGAACAATTGTATGTCCGACTTTGCGCAACCAGTTATAATTTTCATTTTTAGGGTTTCCTCCCGAGGCAATTACTAATTTATCACAAGTAGGATTATAATCCGTGTCAGTTTTCAAAGTAAATGTATGATCTGCATTTATACTAATTTCTTTTACAGAAATACTCGTTTTTATTTTTACGCCCAAATGTTTTGCAGTTTCAAGCAGACAATTTGCAATAGTTTCAGAAGAATTACTTTCCGGAAACATTCTTCCGTCGACTTCTGTTTTTAAATTTATTCCTTGTTCTTTAAACCATTCTACAGTTTCAGCAGTAGAAAATTTGCTAAAGGCGCTGCGCAATTCTTTTTCTCCACGCGGATAACTTTTTACAAGCAAACTTGTATCAAAACAAGCATGTGTAACATTGCATCGTCCGCCACCTGAGACTAAAACTTTAGCAAGCAGTTTATTTGATTTTTCAAGGATGGTAATTTCCGCATCCGGATTAAGATGGGCAGCATTAATCGCTGTAAAAAAACCTGCTGCACCTCCGCCTATTACAATCACTTTCATACCTATTTATTCTTCATTTTATTTTTATGCAATGAAAGCATTCTTTCGATATATTTTTCAGTAGGAAGTAAAGAGCTTTGAATGCGTTTGGCATAATGTGGAGATTTCGCTGTAATTGACCACGCTGTTTCGGTTCAAACTGACCACCGCAA
>CAZZEI010000144.1:0-6933 GCA_964653165.1 uncultured Flavobacteriaceae bacterium
ATCAAACGGAACTCAACTATAAAAGGGTATTATGAGAGGGGACTTAATGACATTGCCCTTTATCCCCTCCTTGTGACATAGTCATCCCTTCGGGAAAATAAGGAGGGGAAAAATACAGAATACAAAAGCCTTCTTGCGAAAGAGGGACTTTTTCTTTTAATAAAAATAAAGTAATTTCGTTCATAATTAAAATCTTCAATGCGGCTGAAAACATTTTTATTTTCCTTCTTACTCCTCAGCAACCTTTGCTTTTCTCAAGATGATGCAGAAACACCCATTACCGACAGAAAAATAAGAGGCTTTCACTTAGGCGTTTATGTGGGCCCGTATTTTGCCAACAAATACACCGCAAGTTTATACGATGGTTACGGTTACGACTGGAACAGCAACAAAAATAATTTTGCCAACAGTTGGATAAATATTAAAATAAATCAGGAGTATGGAGCAGGTGGTCCTTTTGCAGGTCAGACCGACCGCATTGCCATTGCCCTGGGCGTTCAACATGGCGATTGGTATTTTGATGAAACCTGTATGCCGCGCCCAAACAGTTTAAAATACAACATCGCTTTTTTAGTGGGACTGCAAGGCAGGTATTGTTTCGATAAAAAAAACTCGCTAATGATTGGCGTTAATGGTTCTAAGCTGACTGTAAACGGAAGTTTTCAAATTACATTACAGCCCGTTTCATCACAAACAGGTCAGCCCGGTGCCATTAATTACAGAACTTTTTCTATTGTAGGAGGCGAGCAACGTATGCAGTTTCAATTTGGATACCAACGCGTAATGGGCGATGATGAAAAATTAAATTTCTTTTGGGAGGCAGGGCCGATTGTTACATTGGTAAAATTTGAAAAAAATTTAATTCAAATAAATAATTTAACTATACCTCTAAATACTTTTTATAATCAGTTTGGATACAATATATACAGCGCGAAAAATCTAACCAGCGTCGGCTTTGGTGTCTTCGCGGGTTTGGGAATGAATATTAGTATTAGTCAGAAGTGGACTGTGCAACTTGTTTACAATCCTTCCTTCGAGCAAATTAAATTGGGGCCTTATTCTTCACCCAAGCTTCAAAATGCTATTGGGTTTAGGGCTTACTATAATTTGTAGATTTTCCTCCTACACATCCCCCGCCCTTTCCCTTTGGGGCTCCTTCGGAGAGGGCACCCCCTTCAAAGGGAGAATTAATACAAAACATTACAAGATTTAAACGTTGTTCTGTTATTGAATAAAACTGTATTAAATTCTATTCTTGAAGGTGAGGATAACTCCAAAAATAAAAACCACAGATTGCGCAGATTCATTAAATAAAATCTGCGTAATCTGCGGCTTGTAAAAAAAATTATTTTATAACTTTAACTTTTGCAACTGCTTTACTGCCAAAAGGTTTAAAGTAATAACTAAGTGTTAAGCCAACATTATTATTATAATTAGTAAAACTATGATTGTAAGTTTTTCCGTTTACTGTATAAGTAACATCTGAAGTAGCAACCGGAGTAAATCCTCCGTTTAAATAACAAGCTAAACTTAACATAGTACCTCTCTTAAATAATTTTTCTACTCCAAACATAATGTGACCATTTAATACAAGAAAAGAACTGGCACTAACAGTTTGAGTTAAATTATCTGAAGGGCTAAGTCCGGTTGAAAGACCTTCACCTTGAAGTGAAATACTTTTAGTTTCATTTATTGGTTTTCTGTGTCCAACTGCTGATAAACCTGCACCTACAAACCATCTTACATTTTTGCAATTTGGGTTAAAGTTCCAGATTAAAGTGGCAGGAATTGAGGCAATGCCTAAACGAGTTTTATTCACATCATACTGACTAAAAGGTTGCATCAAAGAATAATCTTTAGACATAGAATATTCAAAACCAAGGCTCGATAAATTTAAGCCGGTTTGAAAACTAAGATGGTTACCCAATTCTTTTCTTAACAAAACGCCCCACATACCGTGACCATATTTTTGGTGGTTAAATAATGCGCTGGCATCACTGTTGCCACCGCTAAAAGAAGATTTGTTGCCAAAGGAGCCAATTGTTGCGCCCATTCTCCAGCTACTTTGTGCAGAAACATTTGCACTGATGGCAACTGCTACTGCAAGGACAAATAATTTTTTCATGTTTGTTGTTTTAGGATTTGCATGTTTGATGCCCCAAAACAAAAAAGGTTTAATCCCTAATGTTAAATTAATTTAACACACCGGTTCTTTCGGGTAATCACCCTTCAATTTTGAATTAAGAACATGTGAGCATTTGAATTAAGAACCATAGAACTGTTTGTATTAAACTTCTAAATTCGCCGTTCAAATGTTCTATTATTCAATTGTTGGCTGTTTTTAAATTCAAAAACTACTGCCCACCGTTTCGTTGAGTTCCCGAGCTATTATCTTTATATGAGTTCTTTATAGAAAAAACCATGGTATAATACATGCGGTATCTTATATACATGCCATTTTTTTTGGCGGGTTTCCAGGTTGTTAGTCCGATTACTCTGATTGCCTCTTCGTTGCAGCCTCCTCCAATACCCGCATTTTGAATTCTGATGTTAGAGACTTTACCATTAGGTTCCACAATAAAATTCATTACCAGGTTTCCTTCTAATCCTTGTCTGCTTGCCATCTCGGGATACTCAAGGTTTGAATAAATAAATTCAGCGTAGGTTTTATCAGGATTTGTAAAAAAAGGGCCTTTCTCTGCCGATTCATGGATTGCAAATGAAGAGTCTAAGGGAAAATCTGCAAACATTGCTTTTTCGTACCCGCGTTCTTTTACCCACTTTTTATATTTTGAAATGGAAAAATTTATTTCTATTGAATGGTCAACATCAACAGCAGTTCCGTTTTGGGAAGACGGCAACCACTCGAGCATACTAAACAAACGTAAAGCCTCTTTATCAATTGCCGGACTAATTGATTTTCCAATCTTCGGACTTATTCCTTTTCCTTCCTTTGTGACAATAAAAAAAATTTGAACTACACCTTCTCTCTTTTTTGCAAGCTCTTCGGGCGGGTATACCATGTGGTCGCGTAAAAATCTTTTCAATTCTGATTTTCCGCCAAAAACATCCGGAAAATTATCTACGTTATAGCTATAGGCATGCGGGACGAATTGGGCAAAGCTTACGGAAGCAATAAATAAAAGAAATATTACTAATTTATTCTTCATATACAATATTGCCCGCGTTTCGATTGCTCCCGATAGCTATCGGGACGACATAACAGCATTTTACTAAAAATACTTTTTCATTTCGTCCAAAAACCAAACAGGTGGAGAGCATGGCTTATTTTTTTCCTTATCAATAAAAACAAGTGTAACGTGTCCGGTATTTAAAAGTTCCTTTTGAGCATTATAACATTCATAATGAAAAGTAAAGCGCACTGATGGCATTTCCTTAACGGTTGTAACAACTGTAATTTCATCGTCGTAATAAGCAGGTTTTTTATATTGAATAGCAAAATCAACAACAGGTAATAAAATTCCTTTGTCCTCTATTTCTTTATAACTAAACCCTGCTTTGCGAAGTGCCTCTACCCTACCTACTTCGTAATATTGCGCATAATTTCCGTAATAGGCATAACCCATGCGGTCGGTTTCTCCGTAGCGCACTCTTAGAACTGTTTCTGCTTTTAACATATTGGTAACAAATTTAGTTTTTATTTAGCATGGGGCGCTTACCTTTGTAAAAATGTTATCCTCAGCCAAGAAATATTTCCTTTTTCTAACGTTCCCATTATTCCTTATTCTCTCCTGTACCCACCTGAAAGTACAAAAAACCGAAACACAACATTCGGTTATTGCGCAACCCGAGGTTGACTCGCAGATTGTTAAAATGATTTTGCCTTATAAAACTATGCTCGATACAAAGATGAATGTGGTGATTGGTTTTGCACCCGAAGCACTTATAAAACAGCAACCGGAAAGCAATTTAGGGAATTTTTTTTCGGACGCAATGTATTTACGGGCTAGGCAAATTCAAAATACAGATACAGCACATTTAGTAGCACTTTTTAATTCAGGAGGATTGCGCACATCTGTTCCCCAAGGAAATGTATATGTGAGAAACATGTTTGAATTAATGCCCTTCGAGAATGAATTAGTTCTATTTCCCTTAAAAGGTGCTCAACTACAAATAATTATTAATGGAATTGCCGATAAAGGAGGCGCACCGCTTGCAGGGGTTCGGTTTAAAATTGCAAATCACAAAGCAGAAGAAATTTTTGTCCATCAAACTGCATTAGATACAAATATTATTTACACCATTGCAACCAGCGATTATTTAGCCGGCGGCGGGGATAAATTTTTCAATGTGGGAACACCGAAAACATTCATTAAAACAAATTTAGTGTTGCGCGATATTCTAATTGACTATTGTAAAGACTTATACAAACAAAATAAACCGGTAACAAGTGTTATAGATGGCAGAATTTCAACAGCAAGATAGACGAGATTTTTTGCGTTATATGTTTGGCGCTACTGCATTGATTGGTGGCGGGTTTAAACTTTTGGGACAAGAACCTCTTTCTAAAAAAGGAATTACCAAGCTCACTATATTATATACTAACGATATGCATAGTCGCATTGAACCATTTCCTGAGAATGATCCAAAATATCCCAATCAGGGGGGATTTGCAAGAAGAGCTGCACTCATTAAAAAAATACGAAGCGAAGAAAAAAATATTTTGTTATTAGATGCCGGAGATATTTTTCAGGGGACACCTTATTTTAACTTTTATGCTGGAGAATTAGAATACAAATTAATGAGTACCATGGGCTACGATGCCGTTACACTTGGTAACCATGATTTTGATTTGGGTTTAGATAATATTGTTAAGCAAATGCCGCATGCCAATTTTAGTTTTATGTGCTCGAATTACAATTTTAAAGACACAGTGCTTGACGAAAAAATTCTTCCTTATAAAATATTTGTAAAGGACGGAATTAAAATAGGAGTATTTGGAATAGGTATAGAATTAGATGGTTTGGTGGATAAAAGAAATTTTGGCAAAGTAAAATACCAAAACCCCATTGAAGAAGCCAAAAAAACAGCAACACTTTTAAAACAAAATAAAAAGTGCGATTATGTTATTTGTCTCTCGCATTTAGGGTATAAATATCCTGATAAAAAAGTAAGCGATATGGATTTATCTGCTGAAACTTCGTATATTGATTTAATAATTGGCGGGCATACGCATACTTTTCTGGAAGAACCTAAATTAAAAAGTAACTCTCAAAACAAACCTGTTTACGTCACACAAGTAGGCTGGGCTGGAATTTGGCTAGGAAGAATGGATATTTTTTTTAGTTCAAATAATGATAAGCAAGCTTCTGTGGCCTCGGTTGTAAAAATCAACAGTGATATTGGATAAAACTTTACTGAATACTTATTTTCTTAGAAATTATTTTTCCGTCAACAGAAATATTCACAAAATAAATACCAGGCTGATAAGAAACTTTTTCGGCAATACTGAGTTTAATTTCTCCGGCTGCATATTGTTTTGATTGGATGGTTTCTACAGTCCTGCCCAACACATCGATAACATTTACTGAAATTGAATGTTGCTCGCTAAGAATCAAATCAATATTTACGTTTGATGAAGAAGGATTAGGATAAATACTCAAATCAAAATCTGAATTAAATTGCTGCACACCAATGGAAGCGTCAAATAAATTTATGTCATCTATATAAATATTGTTTCCCTGTCCGGCCACATCCGCAAAAAATTCAAACCTAAAACGAACATTAGGTTTACCTAACACACCGTTAATATTAACCGTATACGTTGTAAACTGCGAAGAAGCAGGAACGAAAGGAGAAGTACTTGGTGGAGTAACATTTGCCAAAGCGGTTCCTATACGAGTCCACCTTGGTGCCCATGTATTTCCGCAATCAGTAGAAGTAAGTACCTGTAATTTATCACTGTTAATTGCCAGCTGCTGCTGATAGGCCATTTTAAATGTAAGTTTAGGTGTTATGTAAGTAGAGATGTCATACGATTTACTTTCGAAACGACTATTATTACCGGCGGTATTAATCATATTATCAATCATAACCGATTTAACACCCGTGGCAGCGGCATTTGTAGTTACAGCCCAATTAAGTCCGGCACTCCAAATATTCCAATCAATTCCGGGAAGTGTGACTGTTTCAAATCCCTCTACAATAGGCGGAGCAACACCCACTGCACCAATTGTAAGTATTTTAATAATTGAATCTTTAGCCCAACTACAGCTTGTAGCAATAAGTTTTACGGTATCAATTCCGGCGCTTGTAAAAGTATGTGTTGGAGATACCGCTATGCTGGTTCCTCCATCACCAAAAGACCAAGTATATGATAAAGCATTGGCTGAAGTATTATTAAATGTAACAACCATTGGAACCGAACAAGTAATTCCGCTATTTGAAAAAACAGGAGTAGCTGTTGTAAGAGAAAATTGCGGTCCTACTCCAACAGCATACCATGCATTTGTTGTGGCTTGTAATTCCGGAGAACATGTTCCGTATAAATCTGTTGCTGCTTGAATTGTATACATTCGCGCATCTGCATAATCTGTGCTCGGTGTAAAATAAACTGTTAAACCGCGAAAAGCTATTTTCTCTGCTTTAGCCATTGATATAGCATTAACGTTCCAAACATTTCCTATATCATTTGTGCCGCTGCCACCCTGGCAAAGTAAATAATACCAATAACTAGACGGTCCGGAATTTTGATGCACTTGCTGTCCTAAATCCCAATTAACACCCAAATAACAATCAGGTTGTCCTAAACTTTTAGGGTTAGACATATCTCTGAATCCTGCGCCACTAACCATAAAATCAGCGCCCATTTTCCAATCGTTTTGAAAAGGGCGACTATATGCCTCAATGGTAGTTCCAAAAATATCGCTGAAACTTTCGTTCAATGCACCGGCTTCTCCTCCACTTAATCCT
>CAZZEI010000145.1:0-6916 GCA_964653165.1 uncultured Flavobacteriaceae bacterium
AGAAAACAAAAACTACTGATTGAACAAATTGATAAAAAACTAAAGAGGTTTAAGTCTTTAGAAACTACAATTGTTCCAAACAACGGTTGGGTTAATTCAGTACGAATTGCTCTAAAAATGTCACTTAGGCAATTAGCTGACCGAATGGAAATGACTTCACAAAGTGCAAAAGAAATAGAGCAAAGAGAATCAAATGGTACCATAACGCTAAAAAGCTTAAAAGAAGTTGCCAATGCTTTAGACATGAAATTAGTTTATGTTCTTATTCCCAAAGAAGAAAGTTTGGAAAATATGATTGAAAAACAAGCCGGCAAAATTGCTGCTGAAATTGTTTTGAGAACATCAAATACAATGAAATTAGAAGGTCAGGAAAATTCAAGAGCCAGAATAAATAAATCAATCAGGAATAAAACAGAAGAAATTATTGATGTAATGCCGAAATACTTATGGGACTAGAATTAGAATATACCGATGGCCAGACACCACTAAGTGAAGAGGAAAAAGAAGGATTGGTTATTGAAACAATAACTACACATGGTGAGTTAGATGAATTTGAGCAAATGAATATTGAGAAAGCAGTTGAATGGACGATGAAAAGAAAATTTAAAAAGGAGAAAATTATTTCCGAAGAATTTGCCAAAGAACTTCATAAAAAAATGTTTGGTGATGTATGGGCATGGGCAGGAAACTTCCGATTTTCGGAAAAAAACTTAGGTGTAAAATTTAATTTAATAAGTACAAGTCTAAAGCAGTTAAACGATGATTGTCTGTTTTGGATAGCCAATAAAACTTTTAATGAAGAAGAGATTGCTATTCGTTACAAACACAAAATAGTAGAGATACATTGTTTTGCTAACGGAAACGGAAGGCATTCTAGGCTTATGGCAGATATAATTAACAAACATATTTTTAAAAAAGATAATTTTTCCTGGAACAGAAATAATTTAGCAAAAAAGGGAGATGCAAGAAATAAGTATCTGAAGGCAATTCGGGAAGCAGATAAAGGTACTATTAAGCCATTAATTGATTTTGCCAAAGGGTAGAAAAAAACCGGGGCTTACCCTTGGAAAGCCCTTTTTTTACTGGGCTTTTGGGGTTGCTGTACAGAGGCTTACAGCTATTAAATAATTAATTAGTTTTATAAAATACAGATTAAATACTTCAATGGCTTGAGGAAAACTCAAAATGTTGTACCTATGTTGTACACGCAAAAAAATAAAGGCACAAAAAAAAGCCTTTCGGTCCGAAAGGCTTGATTTTACTGAGTACTCGGGACGGGAATTGAACCCGTACGCTCGTGAAAGCACAGGATTTTAAGTCCTGCGTGTCTACCAATTCCACCACCCAAGCATTACTCACATTAAGTGAGCAATATTATATTAAAGAACTACTAAAAAAATCCCCTCCACGGAGGGGATTTTTGAGCGGAAAACGGGGGTCGAACCCGCGACCTTAACCTTGGCAAGGTTACGCTCTACCAACTGAGCTATTTCCGCTTGCTTCCCCAGATGTTAGCATCTTTTGGGAGGGCAAATATACCAAATTTTTTAAAACGGCTATACCCTGATACATGCAATAATTTTTAAGGTTATAATCTGATTATCAAACATGTATCATGTTCATTAACATATGTTTAAATTAATAAACAAATCTAGAATTACCTGAGGTAAATATTGTTCAGAATAAAAAATCATGTAAAAACAATCCGCAAATCATTTCTTACTCCTCCCTTTCGCAACAGCGGGCGCCGTCCACGGGTCATCAGGCCAGGCGTGCTTGGGATATCTGCGCTGCAATTCTTTTTTTACTTCGTGATACAAATTGTTCCAAAAACTTTTTAAATCGGTTGTGACCTGCACAGGTTTATATCCCGGAGAAAGCAAATGCATATTGACTTTTATTTTTCCTTTGTTGAGAGTTGGTGTATCACTCAAACCAAAAACTTCTTGAAGTCTTACCGACAAAACAGGCGTTCCTCCATTGGGCAAATATTCAATAGTAATTTTTGAACCGCTCGGGACTTCAAAAGAATTCGGTGCAAGTTTATTTAGTGCTTGTTGTTTTACGTATTCTAAATGATTTAATAAAGCTTCTGCTAAATCAATTCGCTTTAAATCTTCGGGGTCTTTTGCATTGGTTAAATAGGGCGCTAACCAAGATTGAGTATTAGCAAAAAGTATTTCACTTGAAACATCGGGCCACTCTTCTTCTTTGTTCCAAACACGCAGACTTAAAATTCGATTTTGCAAACGCGTAAAGTTTTCGCTGATGTTTAATAAACTCGTTGCTTCTTTTTCTAATGCTTTACAAATTGCCGCAACACGTTGTTCTTCGTTGGGTTTTGCTAATGGTTTTGATTGCAAAATGATACTTCCTATTTTTAATTCTTTGTTGGCAATCAATCCTCCCTTACGTGTATCCCATACAATATTGTCTTGCTCCTTCACCATGTGAATTAAATCTTTCGGGTTAAGTGGAGCTGCCAAAAATATTTTTCCCAGACCATCACGCAAATCCATATTACTAACTGCGAGCCAGGCTTCGTGTGCTAAATCGTCTTTGTGTCCGGCGGTTGCAATTTTTCCATTGGCTAATTGAAACTGCGCATTATTTCCGGGTCGCGCTGACGCAATTCTTTCAGGATATGCAAACGCAATTAGTAAACCTGTATCATAAGCATCATACACTGCATTTGAAACATCAATACCTAAAAGTTTACGATACGAAGCCGCATTTTTCTCAATACGAGCGAAACGATTTGCATTATTTGTAATCCGCCCCCTTCGCAAAGCTTCTATGCGCAAATTAATATCGATGCCGCTATCACGAGGCAAAGGATCTCGTTCTTCCAATAGCGCTGCAATATCTGTTGCGAGTTGTTTCATCCCAAGCGTTTCTGCTTTCAGCAACATGTGCGCTATGCGTGGGTGACAAGCCAATTGATGAATTTGTTTTCCGTGTTCTGTGATGCGATTATTTTCCAACGCACCAATCTGATGCAAAGTATCGGAAGCCTGACTTAAACTCGGTTTGGACGGAGGCGTTAACCAGGTAAGTTTATTAATATCATCTACGCCCCACTTTGCCATATCTAAGATTAAAGAAGTTAAATCTGCTTCCATAATTTCCGGAACACGATGTTCTAACAAACGACTATGCGTTGCCATTGTCCACATTCTGTAACAAACACCTGCGCTTAATCTTCCGGCGCGACCGGCACGCTGATCGGCAGCATCTTTTGAAACGCGAATGGTTTCTAATTTTGATAAACCCGATTTTACATCGAAACGTGATGTTCTTGCGAAACCACTATCGACAACAATTTTAATTCCTTTAATAGTTAAACTCGTTTCTGCAATGGAAGTTGCTAAAACAATTTTTCTTTTGCCGGATTTATTGGGCATGATGGCCGCGTGTTGTTCGTTTTGTGGTAGTTGTCCGTATAGCGGATGAATTTTAAACTCGGGAAGCGCGTTGCTTAGAATCTCTGCGCATTTTTTTATTTCTGCTTCACCGGGTAAAAAAACTAATGCATCTCCGGGTTTTTCGTTTACTGCGTTTACGACAACGCGTGCTGTTAGTTCAGGTAAAAGAGTTTCATCTGAATCTCCCGAATAAATTACTTCAACCGGATATTGTTTGCCTTTACTTTCTATGAGAGGCGCGTTCAATAAATTTTTTAGTTGCGGCATGTTTAGTGTTGCCGACATAATTAAAATTCTCAAATCAGGTCGCAATACTTGTTGCGCTTCTCTGCAGAGAGCCAAAGCTAAATCTGCCTGTAAATTCCGCTCATGAAACTCATCAAAAATAACTATGCCCACATCTTCCAGCGCGTTATCGTGATGTAACATGCGCGTGAGAATTCCTTCTGTAACAACTTCAATTTTTGTTTTTTTACTAATTTTTGTATCAAGGCGAATTCTGTAACCAACCGTCTCTCCTACTTCTTCATTTAGCAGCGAAGCCATTCTCCACGCAATAGTTTTAGCAGCTAATCGTCGCGGCTCAAGCATAATAATTTTTTTGCCCTGTAACCACTTCTCTTCAAACATAGCCAATGGCAGCAAAGTACTTTTCCCAGCCCCCGGAGGTGCATTAAGTAATACCGTATTGCCCTCCGCTAATTGCGTTCTCAGTTCCGAAATAACTTCGGTAACGGGTAAATCTATTTCAAAGGGGTTGAACAAGAGGTGCGAGGTTTTGAGAGGCGAATTTACGAATTAATGAGCGAAAATTTTACAAACTAATAATACTTACTTTTACGCTGATGCTAAACATCCTTTACGAAGACGAAATCCTACTAGTCTGCAACAAACCCGCCGGACTAATGGTAGAGCCCGACAGAAATAACTTTCCGAATTTATTACAGGAGGTAAAAAATTATTTGAAGGAAAAAACCGGCGAGAAAGTTCCTTATGTTCAGCACTTGCATAGGCTTGACAGACCAACTAGTGGTGTGGTGCTGTTTACCAAGAAAAAAGAATATCTAAAAAATTTAAGCGAGCAATTTGCGCAACGTACCGTTTCTAAATTCTATTTGGCATTAACTAAAAACGAGCCTAAAGAAAAATCAGGCGTGTTAGAACATTGGCATCGCAAAGAAAAAAAGAAAGCTCATCTTGTCGCGAAAGGAACTCCATTTGCAGAAAAAGCAAGCCTAGAGTACAGCGTAAAACCTCACGGAAAATTTTTTCTCTGGGAAATAAAAATGCTCACCGGAAAATACCATCAAATACGCGCGCAATTGGCAAGTTTGGCTTGCCCCATTTTAGGAGATGAACTTTATGGTTCTACTGAGCCTTATAAACCAAATACAATAGCATTGCACTCAGCAAAATTAATCATTCAGCATCCCATAACTAAAAAGGAACTTGTGTTTGAAGCTGAAGCAATAGATTTTACGTAAATTGCAGGTAACTATTTTCAATTGAATGTTAGAAGTAAAAGAAAAACCAAAGACCAAAAAGAAAGCTAAGGCAAAAGCAAAGACGCTGCCTAGCACCGAGCGACAAACTATTGTACATTGTACCTACAATCCCGAAATGGCAGTTAGAGTATGGCCCAGCACATTTTTAATTGAAAAAGAAAGCGGAAAAAAAGTAAAACTTCTTACTGCATTTAATATTTCTTTTGCACCTGATTGGACTTTCGCCACAAACGGAAATAAATTTACTTTAATTTTTGGAGGCCTTAGCAAAAGCTGCACCCAGTTTGATTTGATGGAAATTATTCCCCTACCCGACCCATTTATAGTCCGCAATATACAGCGGACAAAAAGTGATGTTTATAATTTACAAGTTGATTGAAAAAATGAATAACCCCGAGGCAGAGCCTCGAGGTATCCTAAAAAAAAGTCGCCACAGATTCACAGATTGTTGTCTGTGCTAATTGTTATAAAAAAATAATCTGCGAATCTGTGGCAAAAAAAAACTATAACGTAAACCCCGAGGCAGAGCCTCGAAGAATTCTTTAGATTAAACCGGACAGTTATTTTTTTGCAGAAGAATCATTATCACCAAAGTTAGGAACTATACCATGCTCCTCAACTGCAACATTAACAACGTCATGCAAAGAATCTCTTCTTCCAACATGACCAAACAAATATTCTATATCTTCTATCCGCAGAATATCTCTGACTACGGAGTGCGCTTCTGCAACACGAAAGGAAATGCCCCGTACTTTTAATTCTAAATACAAATGCTTAATAAACTTTGCGCCCGATGAATCGATATACGCCGAAGTACTTAAATCAAGAACTACAACTTTTAATGTAGATGCTTCCATCAATACTCTGTCCAAAATTAATTTATGAATATTATTAACATTAAAATAAAGCAAAGGAGATTCTATTCGCATTAAAAGCATTCCGGGAATAATTTCATTGTCGGCATGACGGGCTGTATCACTATATCTATTTGTTCCGGGAATTTTTCCCAAAAAAGCTACGTGCGGTGTAGAAACAATTTTAATTATTAAAATTAAAGAAAGCACAGCCCCAACTACTACACCATCTAAAATACCAAAGGCAAGCACGCTTACCAATGCAGTGATCGCAATTAAAAAATCTTGTTTATTAATCTTCCAAAGGCGTTTAAACTCTTTAAAGTCAACTAAACCTTTAATAGCAACTATAACAACCCCGGCTAAAATTACGGTTGGTAAGTTTTTTAATAATCCGGTAAAAAACAACAAGCATATAGCAATCGCAACTGAAGCCACAATCAATGACATTGGCGTTTTGGCTCCCGCTTTTTCATTAACGGCAGATTGCGATAAGCCGCCACTTACAGGATACCCTTGTCCGAAAGCCGTTCCAATATTTGCCATGCCCAAAGCCAACAATTCCTGTCGCACATCAATTTCATCGCCGGTTTTTTTTGCCAATGTTTTTGCTGCCGAAACACTTTCTATATATGCCAAAAGAAAACAGGCAAATGCTATTGTTGCTTCATTTTCAAGGTTGCCTATTCCAAGTTTTGGAAAATAAAAATCAGGCAATCCGGAAGGAATAATTCCAACAGTTTTAAAACCCATTTCTGCTATTGGAGTAAAAGTTATAAGCAAAGTTGCAGCAATTACAACCAAGATAGCTATAGGTTTACCGGGGAAAATTTTCTCTCCTGCAATTAATAAAACAAGTGCCACAATACCAAATATCAAAATTGTAATATTGGTATCAGGCAACTGAAAAAAAAGAATTTTGGCGCGCTCAATAAAATTATGTCCACCTCCCTGCACACCAAATAACTTCGGGACTTGCGTTAATCCTATTGTAAGGGCTGCCCCTGCTTTAAATCCAACTAAAACATTTTCACTTATAAAATTAATGATACTGCTTAGCCGCAAAAGATATGCAGCTATACTCATTCCGGCAAAAAGTAACGCGGTAATTGCTGCAATGTCAATCCAACGG
>CAZZEI010000146.1:0-6867 GCA_964653165.1 uncultured Flavobacteriaceae bacterium
GGTAAGGCATTCTAAAAAAGGAATTTCACTTGGGTCTAATGGATTAATAGGGCTTATTTTGATAAATTTATTATCATTAAAATTACCATTAAATAAAACATTTTTGGAAACACTATAAATGTTTAATGTCCCAGAAAGTTCAACCATATTATCTAGATCACCTTTACTTTCTAATACAACAGTAAAATAATTTTGCTTCAGTAAGTCGAAAAAAACAATGATTACGCTTTTTTCCGTTGATGACTGAGTAATAGGGATAAATAAGGCTTGCTTTGTAGTATTATTATAAGTTAACAGCCTTGCAAAGTCAAATTGCGGAACGGTTTTAAAAGTAGCCAAATACTTTTTATACTCTGCTGAATTTTTAAAATTTATTAAGTCTTGGTCTGTAGCAGTCAAAGCAGAAGAGGAACGTAAACAAAATTGGTGATTGGTTAAACATTTACACATATAAATAAATTTCAAAGCTAAATTACATAATTAGTTGGAATACCAATTTTTTTTAAAACAATTAACACTAACGTAGAATTTGTTCAACGAAGCAAAAACAAGTAACACAAATCACAAATCACAAACACGCAATATTTGTCCACCAATTGCAAACTGGTCACTGCACGATTACCCAAAAGAAGAACAAAGCTAAATGTCTATAGGGATTTGTCAGTAGGAGAAAAAATTTAAGAAGATATTGTAGCAAATTCCAGAATATCGGTACAAATTACCTCTTTTGTTTTTAAAATGCAATTCCCCCATGAAAAACCTACGCCAAAACCACTTAATAGCAAGATAAGTTCTTTTTTCTCCAACTCATTTTTTAGTGCGTATAAAAGTGTCAGGGGAATAGAAGCTGAGCTTGTGTTACCAAATTTATGAATAGAGTAGGGAACTTTTTCGGGTTCTATTTTGCATTTTTTCCGAACGCTTTCATTCATTAATTTATTTGCCTGGTGAAATACAAAATAATCAATTGCTTCACTTTTTATTTTACTTTCCTGCAAAATATTTTCAATACTTGGTGCTACTTCTCTTAAAGCAAAATTAAAAACTTCAATTCCGTCCAGAATTAAATTTTTAGGATTGCGTTCAATACCTTCTTCAATTTTTTCTTCGATAAAAGATTTTTCTGAAATGTGATTTCTGCAGCCGCCATCGTTTATGATAATAGATTGATATCCGCTTCCATCGGTAAATAAATTGAAGAAAAGTGGCTCGACATTTTTATCAAATTCAAGCGCAGTCGCTGTGCCTGCATCTCCAAATAGGGGGAAGGTGCTTTTATCTTTGTAATTTGTAGATAAAGTTGATTTATCACCTGCTAAAAGTAAACCCCGCTTACAAGTACCGGAAGAAATTAAATTGGATAATACATACAAACCGTAAATATATCCGCTGCAACCCAAATTTATATCAAATGCAATAGTAGTTTTTTTTAAACCGAGCTTGTGTTGTAAAATAGCTGAAGTGGCAGGTAAAAAATAATCGGGCGATTGAGAAACAAAAATAAGTACATCAACACTTTCCTTATCCCAATTTAATTTTTGTACTAATTCATTGGCTGCCTTTTCGCATAAATCGGATGTGGTAGTTTTTTCATCGGCAACATGTCTTTCTTCTATTCCTGTATTTTTTATGAATATTTTTCTTTCCTCTTCACTTATCCATTTATAGTCCAGGGTTTTTTCTACCTGTTTTGGAACACAGGCAGAAAGTCCTTTCACTGAAATATTTTTTACAACATTAAACATGCTTTTGTTTTTCCTGCACCAGATTATACAAATCCTGTATTGTTTGAGTACTTCGCAGATCCTTTCCGTTTAGCGTAACATTAAAATGTATGTCTACAAAAGCGATGATAATAAGTGCGTGCATAGAACTCCAATTCTTTAATTCACGATAACTGCTGTCGGACTTCAAAGTACCGGGGGTTACTTCATCAAGTTCACTTTCAAGATTAGCTATAAATTCTTCTATTGTCATTTTACATTTTTATTACAGTTGCTGCCCAGCTATAACCAATGCCGAACCCGGCCACTAAAACGTTCATTCCTTTTTTTAATTTACCGCTTTTCTCGGCATCCTTTAAGGCCAAAGGAATTGTAGTAGAAACAGTATTCCCGTGCTCTTCAATATTAATGATAAATTTTGCTTCCGGAATATTTAATTTTTTCCGAAGCACTTCAAGTAAAAATTTTGTTGGCTGATGAAAAACAAAAAGATCGATGTCTTCCATTTTAAGTTTATTTTTTTTCAGCGTGTCGCTTATTAATTTCGGCACAACGCGTAAGGCAAAATTAAAAATTTCCAAACCATCCATTATCATTTTACCGGAGGGAAGATTTTCCTTTTCAATAAAAATTTCATCTATCGGTTGGCGAAATGCGCTTCTTGAAATATAAATATTCTTACTGCCGCTTCCATCCGTGCCGAATATAAACGCTCCTATGTTAGTACAATTTTTTTTATTTATAAGTGTAACAGAAGCGGCATCGCTGAAAATGCTTCTTAGCTCCAGGTTATTTGATGGAAGGGTTTTGGTTGAAGTATCGGCTGTAATGAATAAAACACCGGAAGCCATGTTTGATTGGATTAAACTTTTTGCCATAGCTAATCCATATACATAACCGCTGCAACCATGCGGAACATCTAAACATCCTATTGTTTTATTTAACCCTATACGATCCTGCAAAATACAACTTGTGGCGGGGGCTATGTAATCATAACAGCCTGAACAAAAGATAAGGAAATCAATACTTTCTTTTTTAATTTTATATTCTGCAAAAAAAATTTCCGCAGCTTTACATGCCATATCGGAAGCTAATTCATCTTTACCCGAAATATATCTTTTTTTTATGCCGGTGCTCTTAAATATCTTATCCTCTGCTGTATCAAATTCTTTGCTTAACTCTGCGTTAAGGAGAATTTTATCCGGAAAATAAAATGATATGTGGGTTAATGAGGTCAACATAGTAAGTGCTGTAAATCTAATTAATATTTTTTGGATTTTTAATAAATATCACTGCCGGTTAAAGCAACGGCACCTTTGTACACAATGAATAAAATTATTACCTTAGCCAACAATGAAGAAAAAACCTGTTTTGACTTTGGAAACGGACAAAAGTAGAAAGCAAATGCGGAATTTTTTTCTTGCCATTTTTGGTTTTACATTTTTATTATACGGGAGTAGCATAAAAAATGAGTATGCGCTTGACGATAATTATGTAACAGTAACCAACGCTAAACAGCCTAATAATCCAAGGGTTGAAAAAGGAATTAGCGGTATACCTGAAATATTTACAAGTCATTATGTTGAATCGCGCGAACAAAGTTTTGAGTACAGGCCATTACCGTTAACTACTTTTGCTATAGAATATCAGTTTTTTGGCAGTAATCCGCATATCAGCCATTTCATTAACATATTAATTTATGCGCTTACATGCATGTTGCTTTTCTCAATTCTTTGCAGGGTTTTAAAAGGGTACAATATTATTTTTCCGCTGCTTGTAACATGTTTGTTTTTGGCGCACCCTATTCATACAGAAGCCGTAAGTAATATAAAATGCAGAGACGAGTTATTGGCTTTTCTTTTTGGTTTATACGCATTGCAATTTTTTTTAAAAAGAACAGTGGATAATAAATGGTTACCTGTTTTTTATGCTTCAATTTTTCTTTTCCTTGCTTTGCTATGTAAGAAGACCGCGGTTTTATTTATTGTTCTTATTCCACTTACAGTTTATTTTTTTACCGACATTAAACTCAGAAAAATAGTGCTGCCCGGGGTTTTGCTTTTTTCTGCTTTTTTAATTTTTAATTTGTTTAGAAGGTTCATGCTAATTGATTTATCGAGTATCAGAGAATTTGCTTTTTTTGAAAACCCATTATTTTATGAAACTGATTTTTTAAAGCGTATACCGGTAGTTTTCTATACAATAGGATATTATATAAGATTATTCCTTTTTCCTTATCCGCTTTCCTGTTATTATGGATATGATGCCATTCCAATTACAGGTTTTGGTTCTCCTTTCGTAATTATTTCAGCAATTTTGCATGTTGCCGGGGGTATTTACGCGCTTATAAAATTTTCTGAAAAAAACATACTTTCTTATGGTATTCTTATTTACCTCCTTGGTATTTTTCCGTTTGCCAATATTGCTGTACCGATGGTAGGAATTATCGGAGAACGTTTTATTTATTTTGCCTCTTTAGGTTTCTGCATTTTGGCAGCTTATTTTATACTGAAATTATTTAAAATAGACTTAAAAAACAGTAATACAGGTATAAAAGCCATCAAACCTTCGGTAGTGGGGATTTCTGTTATTATTTTAATTATTTATTCTGTCCTTACAATTTCGAGAAATAATAAATGGAAAGATGTATTTACATTATTTCGTAATGATGTAGCGCATTTTGAAAGATCGTGTAATTTGCATTATCTGTTAGGAACCGCACTATACCCTGAAATATTTAGTACGCCCAAAGGAATAAAAAGAGAGGCTATGATTAAAGAAGCTACCTTTCATTATAAAGAAGCGGCTCGATTAATGATAGAAGGAGTGGAAAAATACCCTAAAGATTTTACCACATTAAGTAATATCGGAACTATTTATGTAAATATTTTAAATGATGCTGTTACTGCCCAACCTTTTTTTAAAAAATCTATCGCTATTAAACAGGATAATCCCATAGCTCAATATAATTTTGCTTTTTGTTATGAAAAAAGAAATCTTCCTGATTCGGCTATTTTAAGTTACGAGAAACTGATTGGTGCACAAACAACCTATCCGCTTGTTTATATTCAATTGAACGAATTATACCTTAAAAAACAAGCATACCCAAAAGCAATTGCCTGCAATGAACTTGCCATAAAACAAAACCCACTTGGAGTTAAATTCTATATTAATTTAGGTAATGCGCTTGTTTTAAATAAAGATACCATTAACGCAATAAAACAGTTTAAAAAGGCCGTTGAACTTGAACCAAATAATACAAATTTGAGGTCACAAATAGACGCTTTTTTAAAAGCGACAGGGTATATTGAAAGGTATAAAAATTAGGCAAATTAGAAGAATTGGTAAAAAGCGGAGACAAAAGGTGCTTTGCTTTGATTTTAAGTCGATTAAAAATCTAAATCGATTAAGTATTTTGAAACATAACTTTTTGTATAAACAATTAAAACCGGAAAAATAATTTTCGAGTTATTAATTTTTTATTATTATATTTGTTATACTTAAAAAATTAAACTAACCTTTAATTGCCTTATACGATGAAAACAAAAAACAGTTTTTATACATTATTGTTTGTGGTAGCAATGATTCAGCCGCTTTTTTTTAATGCGCAGAATGTTACATTTAAACAGGCATCAGTTGCTCATCCTGCTTTTACTTGGAAACCTGTTAAGATAACAGGTAATAATGAAAGTAATTTATTGAACGGGGTAGAATTTTTTAGCCATAAAGAGTTATGTAATTCGCAAGAGGTTACGTATTTGCGATTCGTTAATAAGAATAGTTATCCTGTAACAGTTAGTTACCAGACCAGCTCTGAAAACCCTGTTGTTTATGTAAAAGTACCGGGCTCTACAGGTGTAGAGGGGTCTTGTACTGCAAACGATGAAAATGCAGCTAAATTAGTGTTGAGTTTTCCTATCGGGATAAGCGATACTGAAAAACAAAAAATGAGAGACTATATACTCTCGCACATAGTTGTTTCTCAAATTCAATAAAAAATCAATAAGCTTACGACCTACAAAATTTAAAACAAAATAAATAAATGTATAAAATGAAAAAATCCTTACCTCTTTTTTTATTGATTTGTTTGTTTGCTTTCAGTTTTCTGGTTACAAATAAAGCATCTTCACAAACGGCATCTACTACCATTAATTACACCGGTTTTCAGGGTTGTGGCGGCTGTACTGTATGCGGAGCAGACTACTGGTGCTTCAATACCTTGAGCAGTTATTGCGGAAATACCGCACCCTGTCTTAGTAACACATTTTTTGATCCTTGCCCTCCCGGAAATATTGTTACTTCTGTAACAGTCAATTATTTCAGCGCTGATTGTGCGGGTGGTTCTATGACCGCAACAATAAACGGGCAATCTACGCCAGCTGTTAATGAGGGTAATACCGGTTGTTTATGTTCAAATAGTCCTTGTGCTCAAAGTGCTACTTCTTCTGCCAACTACCCTTGTGGCTTGCCCGGTTATGTTAACGGAGGTAACAATACATTACAAATGTGTACCGGATTAGACGTATGTATTAACAGGGTTGTTCTTGTTTTTGCCTATGCTCCCGCAAACCAAGCTACTCCTGCTACTCAGCCTGCTACTCCCGTTGGACCAAACCCTGTTTGTGCAGGTACTGCGTACACTTATTCTGTTCCTTTGGTAAATGCAAGTAATTATACATGGTCGGTTCCGGCCGGATGGACTATCAATTCCGGTCAAGGCACTAATATTATTACTGCAACACCCGGTAGTGCCGGAAATATTTGTGTTACTGCCAGCAATTTATGTGGGGCAAGTGCACCGAGTTGTTTATTTGTAAGTATAGATACTCCTTCCAGCGCTCCTTCCAGCGCTAGCGCTAACCCAGATCCAATTTGTCCCGGAAATTCTTCAACTTTATCAGTAAACGGAGGTTCACTTGGAACCGGAGCTAGCTGGAATTGGTATACCGGTGGTTGTGGCGGAACGTTTATAGGTTCAGGTACTTCAATTTCAGTATCGCCTGGTTCTACTACTACTTATTTTGTAGGTGCAGTTGGAACTTGTGGTAATACCACATGTGCTTCAGTTGTTCTTACAGTTGGTGGTACTACTCCTGCACCGGGTGCTCCAACAGGTAACCTAAGTGTATGTTCAGGAAGTACT
>CAZZEI010000147.1:0-6684 GCA_964653165.1 uncultured Flavobacteriaceae bacterium
TATTTTTTTTCTTGGAAAGCAGACCAAGATCAAATTAAAAATTGGTCCAATTTTATTTAGAGAAGAATTAATTTATATGCGTGAGATACGTCCCAACGACACAGTAAAAGTTACCTGCGAGTTAACCAAATGCCGTAGCGATGGATCACGTTGGTCATTCGAACAAAAAATTTTTAGAGGAGATGGAATACTAGCGGCGCATATTAATGTTGATGGAGCCTGGATTGACGTTGTAAAAAGAAAACTAACTGCACTCCCTCCCGAATGGGCAATAAAATTTATGGAAATTCCAAAAAGCGAGCATTTCAGTGAAGAAATTATTCCACAAAAAACAATTAATACTAATAAAAAAATGACACCACTAGAAGAAAAATTTGAAGTCGCAAAAAAAAGGGTACACGAATTACCCGAAAGACCATCTAACGAAATAATGTTAGAAATCTACTCTTTGGGCAAACAAGCCACAATCGGTGATATAAATGTAGAGAAACCCGCCATGTTTGATTTTGTTGCAGCAGCTAAATACAATTCATGGACAAAGAAAAAAGGTATCAGCAAAGAAGATGCACAACAAAAATACATTGACCTTGTAGAAAGTCTGTTTGCAAAAAATGGATAAGTTAAACGCATTAGTACAAAAAGCAAAACACTCAAAATTTTATTTGTGGCTGCTTAATATTGTCTTGTTGCGCACTGTACCCTTTAATAACCCGCATAAAATAAGAGTGGTTAGTGTAGGAGACGAAGGAGTTTCCATGTACGCTCCTTACACCAGAAATAACATGAATCATATTAAAGGCATACATGCGTGTTTGCTTGCTACCATGTGTGAATATGTAAGCGGATTGAGTTTATTGCTACATCTATCTCCTAAAGAATACAGAATTATATTAAAAAATATTAATATTACATACCATTATCAGGCAAAGACCAATGTTTTTGTTAAATTTAAAATTGATAAAAAGGAAATGCAAGAAAATATTCTTAGTCCATTAAAAACTCTGGATGCAATTTTCAGAGAATTTACGGTAGATATATACGATGCAAATAATCAACATATTTGTACCGGATTAATAAACTGGCAAATAAAAGCCTGGGACAAAGTAAAAATGAAAATAGACTAGAAATATGCCACAGATTAGCACAGATTTTTTTCACAGATTAAATTCAGAAAGTATTTCTGTGAAAATTGGTAAGAATTGTTTGTTTGCTTGGCTCTTGCTTCTATGCTCTTGCTTCTCGTATGGGCAGACCGTAAAAGCAGATGACATTATCGGTAATTGGCTTACCGGAAGTAAAAAAGGAGTAGTCCAAATTTATAAAGACGAAAATAAATACAGCGGAAAAATTATATGGCTTAAAACTCCAACTTACGAAGACGGAAAACCAAAACTTGATAAACACAATCCTGATAAAGCAAAAAAAACAGGGCAAGTGATGGGATTAAATATGCTTGAAGGTTTTGTTTTTGAAAATGATAAATGGGTTGACGGAACTATTTATGACCCGGAAAACGGAAAAACCTACAGTTGTAAAATAACCAAAAAAGCTGATATGTTATCCGTACGCGGATTTATTGGCATATCTTTGATTGGAAGAACTGATACCTGGTATAAAGTACAGACAAAACAATAAAAAATAAAAAAATGCCGCAGATTTCACAGATTTACACACCTGCCCGACTGAAAAAATTGTTCGTTCTTGAATTCAGTCATTCAGGCGGGGATTTTTTTCACCGATTAATTTTTTTCTATGTTTAAAGCGAAGCTTCTATAATAAACTTGAAAATAAATAAAAAAATTATGTGCCCTATGTGGTTAAAAAATAAAACAAAATCAGAATGAAAAACAAAATAAAACTATTAATTACAGTCCTCATCACTTTACCATTCTCAGACAAAGCACAAGGTTTTCAGGTAAATTTGCAAGGACAAAAACAACAAGGCATGGGCGGTGCAGGTTCAGCTTTGATGCAGGATGCTTCAGCCGTATTTTTTAATCCTGGCGGTGTTTCATTTTTAAAAGAGAATAGTGTAAACATTGGAGCAAATGGTGTTTTTGCAAACACCGCTTTTTTAGACGCAAATAATAATGCATTTGCCAGAACAACTTCTCCGGTAGGTACTCCTTTTGCAGCTTATGCCGTATGGGGACCTGATAGTTGTAAACTTAAATTGGGACTTGGTATTTATACTCCATTTGGAAGTGTAGTATCCTGGCAAGATGGTTGGACAGGGCGTTTTGCTCTTACATCGCTAAAACTTAAAACCATATTTATTCAACCAACTGTAAGTTATAAGATTTGTGATAAATTAGGAATAGGGGCGGGATTTGTATATGCAGACGGAGAGGTAGAATTAAAGAAAGATTTACCGATACTGGATGCTAATGGAAATTACGGTAAAGCAGCTTTAAAAGGTAAAGCAACCGCATACGGTTATAATGCCGGTATCTATTATAAACCCTGCGATAAATTATCTATTGCTTTTGCTTATCGGTCACAAATAAAAATGAAAGTAAAAGATGGTGAAGCAACTTTTACGGTACCTGCATCATTAGCTGCAAAATTTCCTTCGGGCACCTTTAGCTCTTCTATTACTTTACCAAGTGTAATTACTTTAGGAACGGCTTATTCTGTCAATGAAAAACTTTCTTTGGCGCTCGATATAAATTATATAGGATGGAAAAGTTACGATACTTTAGCTTTTGATTACACCATTAATACTACTTCTTTGGTAGATACCAAACTACCCCGTTGCTATAAAAATACTTTTGCATTTCGCTATGGCGCACAATACCAACTAACAGATAAATTTACTGCACGTGCCGGGATGACCATTTCTCTTACACCGATAAAAGCCGGTTATGTTACTCCCGAATCACCTGATGCTAACCGTATAAATTGCATGGCAGGCATTAGCTACAAATTAGCTAAACGTTTTGAGGTAAATGCTTCCTATACATTTGCAGGCTTTACAAGAAAAGACTCTAATATCGCTTTGGGTTTAAACGGAACGTACAAAACATATGTTTCCGTAATCGGCTTATCATTAATTTATAATTTTTAATAAACAATAGAAAATGAAACATTTAATAGTTAAATTCGTAATACCCGTAACGCTGATAAGTTTAATTATGTCTTGTAAACCTACAATAAAGGCCCCAACTGCCGACAAAGGAAGCGTTGATGCAACACGCTTTGTTGCCATTGGTAATTCAATTACCGCAGGATATGCAGATGGAGCTTTGTATTATGAAGTACAGCAAAATTCATTCGTAAACTTACTTGCTCAACAATTTAAATTAATTGGTGGTGGTGATTTTAAACAACCCTTAATGAACGCCGGCTCAGTTGGTGTTGGAATGGATAGCTTGGCTCCTTATAAATTAGCTTATTCAACCGATTGCAAAGGTGTAACTGCATTAGGTCCGGTACGTGTTGCAACAGCAGGTGATGTAAGTGCATTCAATACCTCTGTGTATTCTTCGCAAGGTCCTTTTAATAATATGGGTGTACCCGGAGCCAAAGCAATTACAGTAGTACAGTCCGGATTTGGAAATTCTTCATTAGGTGTAGGAAATTTTAATCCCTTTTTCTATCGCATGGCTGCCAACGCTGCAACATCCTCCATTTTGTCGGATGCCGTAGCAATGAACCCCACTTTCTTTTCAGTTTTCATTGGCAATAATGATGTGCTTGCTTATGCTTTAAAGGGTGCTTCATCAGATGCAATTACACCCACATCCGGTGTTTCTGGTGTTGGCTTTGACGGAAGCATCAATGCCATTGTAAATTCTTTAAGCGCAAACGGAGCTAAAGGTGTAATTGCAAACATACCCGATATTACTTCACTACCCTATTTTACAACTATTCCCTGGAACGGATTAACATTACGTGCAGGACAGGCTGATTCACTTAATACAGCCCTTCTTGGACTCTTTGTTTTTCAGGAAGGAAAAAATGCTTTTATAATTGAAGATACAGCAGTACCTTTTATAGGATCGAGGTTTATTTTTCCGGGAGAATTAATTTTATTAGGTGTTCCGTTAGAAAAAATTAAATGTAATGGTATGGGTACGCTTACGCCAATTCCGGCTCAATATATTTTAACTGCCAATGAAATAACAACTATTCAAAACACAATAAACGCTTACAATACAGCCATTAAAGCAATTGCCGATGCAAAAGGATTGGCTTTTGTTGATGTAAATTCATTTATAAAATCAGCGCAAAAGGGTATTGAGTACAATGGTATTTCAATAAACATGAAGTTTGTAACAGGTGGCGCTTTTTCTTTGGATGGTTTACATTTAAATCCAATTGGTCAGGCTTTGTTAGCCAATGAATTTATTAAAGCGATTAACAGCAAATTTGGTTCGACAATACCTCAGGTAGATGCGACAAAATATAGAGGAATTATTTTTCCGTAATGTGATTAATATTTATAACTTAGTAAAAATAATTAAACTACTAACCCATGAAAAAAATCTATTTATTTATTGTGAGTGTACTTACGGTATCATCGGCTGTTAATGCTCAAACCGCGTGCAGTTCAGGTAGGTATGCAAGTGATGTGTATACAACACTCACAACCACGAGCGGAATTACGTTTGGTGCCAATACTAACTATCTTGGAAGTAATTATGTTTTGAAATTTGATTTTTATGAACCGGCAGCTGATACTTGTCAGGCAAGACCCTTAATTATATGGGCGCATGGCGGAAGTTTCATTGGAGGAACAAGTACTGATGCCGATGTGGTAAGTTTATCACAGCACTTTGCAAAAAAAGGATATGCCTGCGCATCCATGAATTATCGTTTGGGAATTTTTCCGTTCGATTCTGCAAATGCGGTAAAAGCTGTAGTGCGGGCCGTACAGGATATGAAAGCCATGATACGCTTTTTTTATAAAGATAAATCAACAGTAAATACCTATAAAATTGATACGAACAATATATTTATTGGAGGAAGTTCGGCAGGCGCTATAACATCATTACATACAGAATATTTAGATCGTAACTGCGAAATTCAACCATACTTAAATACCACCCAGATAAATGCCTTGGGCGGTCTTACCGGAAATAGTGGAAACCCGGGTTACTCTCAAAAAGTGAATGGAGTAATTAATTTATGCGGTGCTCTTGCTATGTATGGATGGTTTGAAGCAGGTAATTTACCTTTATGTTCTATGCACGGAACGGCTGATGCAACCGTAAAATACAATCGCGGAATAGTAAACCCCGGTACTCCATTAATGTATTTAGATGGAAGCCGTATGTTGTATGAACAGTCGCTTGCTAATGGCGTATCCAATCCTTTTTACACTTGGCGCGCTGCACCTCACGTTCCTTATGCAGGGACAAGTGCCGCACAATTAGCTTATATGGATACTACAGTAAACTTTGTCCGCGATTATTTAATTAGTCGCATGGCTTGTACAAATCCCCCTTTACAGCTTCCAAATATTCCTTCACAAACAGCAACACTTTATTCATTTACTGCCTGTGCTATCGGTATTAAAAACATAAGCAATAATTTAATGCTTGAAGTTTATCCTAACCCTTCTAACGATAAAATAAAAGTGGTTTTTGAAAATGGCACAGCAAATCACACTATTCAAATTACGGACATTTCAGGAAGAGTTGTAAGGTCGTTTTCTTCTAATCAATCAGAAATTACAATTGAAAAAGGAGATTTAAATACGGGAATGTATTTACTTAAAGTTTCTAATACGCAGGGACAATCTTCACTTCAAAAAATAATGTTCTATTAGTTTTCATATAAAGATCTGAAAAGGGGTTCTCAAAAGGAACCCTTTTTTATTTCATAAATTTTTCAATTGTAGCCTGCAACTTGGTTTATAAAGAAATTTTTCGTACCTTGATGGTCGGAATTTTGGTATGGAAAAGAGAGAAGAAGAATATTCTACCCACAAAGAAGAAAGAAAGGATGAACTTCCAAAATCACCCTTTCAAAATATTGCTATTTCTTTATCGGGAGGTGGCTTCAGAGCTACTGCATTTCATTTAGGCGCTTTAACTTACTTATCTTCTCAAAAATATAATAAGGTAAGTTTATTAGAGAGAACCCGCATTTTAGCAACAGCATCTGCAGGAACATTTGTAGGAGTAAAATATGCAGCCTGCTTAAAAAAAGGAGAAACACTAAAAGATTGCTATAAAAAATTACATGCTTTTTTATCAGACGAGCATATAGTTGATAATGCACTTAGTTACCTGGCAGAAGATGAAAACTGGAAACATGAGAAGCAGCGTACTTTAATTGCTGCCTTTGCTGCCATGTATCACAAAGAATTTGAATCAGAAACTTTTGGCTTACTTTGGAATGAAACTCCGGAAATACATTTAAAAGAGATAAGTTTTAACGCAACCGAATTTAATTTTGCACTTCCCTTCTGCTTTCAAAAAACCGAAAAATCTAAACTTCACCCAACACATAATACACATGAATATATAGGAAACAAAAAAATTCATATTCCTATTGAAATTGCAAAGGAAGTCCGCTTATCAGATATAATTGCAGCCTCTTCCTGTTTTCCTTTCGGTTTCGAGCCCATTAGTTTTCCGGATGATTTTATTTATGCTGAAGCCATAAAATTAAAAGATTCCACACTCTTGCCGCGTAATGTTTATGACGGTGATAAAATAGAATATTTTCCATTAT
>CAZZEI010000148.1:0-6569 GCA_964653165.1 uncultured Flavobacteriaceae bacterium
GGTCAAACACAGCTTGTTGGGTTAGGTAAACCCTTACGCAAAGCAATTGAACAAGGTTTATTACCTTCTATGATTTTTTGGGGTCCGCCCGGGGTTGGCAAAACTACCCTGGCAAACATTATTTCGAATGTATTAAAACGACCCTTTTACTCGCTAAGTGCCGTAAACTCAGGCGTAAAAGATGTTCGCGAAGTAATTGAAAAAGCACAGAGCCAGCATTTTTTCGGACAAAATAAACCGGTTATGTTTATTGATGAGATACATCGTTTCAGTAAATCGCAACAAGATTCATTACTTGGTGCCGTTGAAAAAGGGGTTGTAACGTTAATTGGTGCGACTACCGAAAATCCTTCTTTTGAGGTCATTTCTGCTCTTCTCTCCCGTTGTCAGGTTTTTATTTTAGAACATCTTTCTAAAAAGGATTTGGTGAGTTTATTGGAGCACGCCATTGCAAAAGATGAATTATTAAAACATAAAAAAATTAAATTAGAAGAGACAGATTATTTACTGCGTATTTCGGGAGGTGATGCACGCAAACTTTTAAATGCTTTAGAGATTGTCGTTAATGCTAATGAGGCAGAAGAGATTATTATTACAGATGCATTATGCAAAGAAAGTTTGAATCAAAATATTGCTTTATACGATAAAGGAGGAGAGTTGCATTACGATATTATTTCGGCTTTTATAAAATCTATCCGAGGCAGCGATCCCAATGCCGCTGTTTACTGGTTGGCAAGAATGATAGAAGGTGGTGAAGATCCATCGTTTATTGCGAGGAGATTATTAATTCTTGCCAGTGAAGATATTGGCAATGCAAATCCAACTGCTTTGGTAATTGCAAACAATTGCTTTCAGGCAGTTAATGTGATTGGATTTCCTGAATCGAGAATTATATTATCGCAATGCGCTACTTATTTGGCCTGTTCTGCAAAAAGTAACGCGTCATACGAAGCTATTAATAAAGCGCTTGAAATTGTAAAACTTAAACCCAACTTACCTGTGCCGCTGCATTTACGTAATGCTCCAACCAAATTAATGAAAGAATTAAATTACGGGAAGGACTATAAATACGCACATGCTTTTGAGCAAAATTTTACGGAGCAGGAATTTTTACCAGATGAAATCAAAAACTCGGTTTTATATAATCCCGGAAACAACGCACGCGAAAATGAATTAAGGAATCATTTGAAAAACTTGTGGAAGAGTAAATATAGCTACTAATTATTCCTGATTTTATCTTGGGCTTCACTAATATTTTTGTGCATATTTGAGAAAAATTTAAACCGCTGTTTCTCGGCAGTCCCACTTATAAGGGTAGATTTTTTCATTAAATTTTTCATCCAATGCTCAATCTCCTCACAAAAGCTTTGATTTGTTGTGGTAAGCGAATTCATGGTATTAAAAGAAATAAATGAAGAATTAAAATGTTCAGTTGCAATATGTATGGCATTGGTACCAATTATCAAATCGCTGTTGTATAGCCCAAAATTTTGCTGCTTACCGGCTTTAGGGTTTTTGTTTTCATGCTCTGCCCAATGATTCATTGTATCAGCCATCTTATGCATGTTATCTAAAATAAGTAGCGCATCATCTTTCTCTTTAAATGCACCGCTCTCATAATAAAACTCAATTTGCTTTACAGTAGTAAGAATAGTTTTATCTGTCCATATCTCAATACTCGGAATTTGAAGATAAAGGTCATGCACCTCGGCCGCAATATTCATTATTTTTTTAGGAATAACATCTAAGGTAAATTTTTTACTTTGATATTCAGGGACATTTAAAACTGAGCGCTGCCAATAAAAAAGTTTAAAAGCACGTAAAGGCTCAGCACCCAGCGAATGGAAAATAGGTATCTCTTCAGCAGCATAAAATATTTTAGCATTCTCAAGATGAAGTAATGGTTTCATTTGTTTTGCAATGCCCGAAATGTATTTTTCAAAATTTTCAGCCGAATCCGTTAGCTTAATATAGTTACAGGTAACAAAATCATCTTTAAAAGAAAAAAGCGAATCAACCGAAATATTAAAGTGCTTAGCTATTGTATAAACCTCTTTCAAGGTGAATTCTGTCTCATTACGCAGACGGCGATAAGCACTATCGTTGCTCACTTTTAATAAATCAGCCAACTCTTCTACCAAAGAAACATTAGAAGGAACACTCTCTTTTAGTTTTTTTATAAATATCTCCTGTACCTGCATAAAATGTTTTACGAATAATGAGAATAAAACTACTTATAATTTGCGAAAAACGCAAATAATGCCTTTTTAGGTTGCAAAAAGTGCTTATTCCCAAAAAGAGGCTATTTCTGACCCTTCCTTTTTGCATAAAAAGCCAAAAAATGGGAAGCCTCCGCGCTTAGCCGTTTCACTTCGCTTTCATGCCAACGTAGGTTTGTAAAAGAATTTTAAAACAAACTAAAAAACGAAAAACTATGAAAAAACTAATTATCCTTTTGATTGTATTGCTAACAACATTGTCTGCAACCTTATTAGACACTTTTTCTGAACCTGTAATAAAAGAAAAATTGGTTAACCCGGTAACCGGAAACACATTTGAAAAAGATATTGATGTAGCTAAAAAGTTAAAACTCTTTAACGTAAATGAATACCTGAAAGAGTATGAACACAAAAAAAAGGCCAAGGGAATGATGATTGAAGTAATGCAAGAAAAGTAAGTTTAAATAAAAAGAAGAAAGGAATCTATAACCAATAAAAAATAAACAAATGAAATCGAAGATTCACGAATTCCAAACTAAAAACAAAAAAGTCATGAGAAAAACAGAAAAACAAACACTAAAAACATGGATGCTTGGATGCATTGTAATAGGAGCATCTGTTTGCACTAACGCGCAAAATCAAACTAAACCTGTTGCCGCAGTGCTTGGCATAGACAGCAAAGGTGTAATTCAAGATGCCGAAGCAATAGGTTACATGGTCCGGCTGGAAATGGAAAAAGCAAACGTCTACAACATGATGGACAAATACGATGTAGCAGATGCCATTAAAAAAAACAACATTGATGTAAAAACCTGCTTTGGAAAATCATGCGTGGTAGCAGCCGGAAAAGCTTTAGGCGCTGATAAGATGGTGACAGGAAATATTGAGCGCTTTGGAGAAAAAATTGTAATCTCTTTGAAAGTTATTGATGTAAAAACGGAAATGGTAGAAAAACAAGACGCTACCGAATACTTAAACATGCAACCCGAATTACAAAAGATGATAGAAATATCAGTTAAAAAAGTTTTAGGAATTGCCCTGGACCAAAACATGGTTAACATGCTTATAAATTATGATGTTCCAATTGAGAGCGCTAAAACACAATTGCGATTAAGCGGTCCGAGAATGGGCGGCTCTATGGTATTTGGTGAAGCAGCAGATGTGCTGGTAGCACCTACAAGCCAAGGTGGATATAATATGTATCCTGTAATGTCGCAATTTGGTTGGCAATTTGAAAAACAATATATAAGCGCAGGAAATTTTCAGGCCCTTGTTGAATGTGTCGGGTTAATTGGCGGACTTGAATCTGGAAAAATTATTCCCTCTGTTACTCTCTTTAATGGATTCAGATTCGGGAAAGCAGGTTGGGAATTTGGTTTTGGCCCAAGCTTTAGAGTTGTGCAAAAAGCAAATGGCTTTTATGGGGACGGGGAACACGGAACAAAACAAGGACAATGGTACCTTGCTAACCAATGGAGCACATTAGTTGATCCAAATAATCCTAATCAGTCTAACGATCCAAACCCCTATGCAACAACATCACGCATAGATAGCAGAGGCGAAGCAACACTTTCTACAAGTTTAATTTTGAGTGTTGGAAGAACATTTAAATCGGGATACCTGAATATTCCTGTAAACATTTATGTTTCTCCACGAAAGGAAGGAACGGTTGTAGGTTTTTCTTTTGGATTTAACATTTACAAAAAACCAAGAGTACAATAATATATTCATAACGCCTGCTCTCAATTTAGGGAGCAGGTATTAAAAAATACATTTAACCACATAGAAACATAGTTTTATGAAAGTAGAAGTTATTACACAAAAATATTTAGACGAATTAACTTATGAGGTAGTAGGTGCAGCTATTGAAGTTCATAAAATTATGGGTAGAGGGTTGCTTGAAAGCGTTTATCATCAGTGTTTAAAAGAGGGGCTATTACATAGAAAAATAAATTTTTTAACAGAGATGAGAATCCCAATAGTTTATAAAACTAAAGAATTGGAAATAGACTTTAGGTGTGATTTGTTTGTTGAAGATTGTTTGGTTGTCGAGTTAAAGTCAGTTCAGGAAATGAGCCCTGTATTTGAAGCGCAGCTTCTCACCTATATGAAACTATTGAAATCCCCTAAAGGCATTCTGCTAAATTTCAATTGTCGTAACATTTTTAATGAAGGACAAAAAACCTACGTAAACGAATACTTTAAGCAACTACCAAAAAACTAAAACTCTATGTTCCTATGTGGTTAAATTTTTTTTCGGAAACCAGTAAAAACTAAAAAATTAAAGGATATGAAAACATTAATTATTCTATCATTTGCCATGCTGACTTTATCCTCTGTAGCACAAGTAATAGTGCCCGATTTATCTAAGAAAGAAGATTTAATAAGTCTTGGCACTGGAAAAATAATTGAAAAAGATAACTCCATTATAAAAAATATAAAATTGATAGAAGCAAAAGAATATGGGATAGTATATCTTAAAAATGAAAGTACACATGACATGGCGAAAGAGTCCATCAGCAGGATAGAATTTTTGGAAAGCAAATGGGGAAAAATAAAAATAGAATTTAAAAACAACAAACCGGAAGTTACCTGGCTTAATTATTAAATCAAAATGAAAAATATTTTTATATCTGTAATTTTTATCAGCGCAATAAGTCTATCAACATACGCCACAGACACATTGAAACTTGAGAAGCCAAAAAAATTTTCCGTAAAAAGTAATATGGCCGCCTTATTATTTCGTGGATATAATTTGCAAGTCGAATATATTGCAACTAAACATATTGGTTTGTGGATAGAAACTGCCAGACATTGCGAAAAACAATCCATGCTTAATTCCTCCATAAGGGAAACCAATTTTATTGCCGGCATAAATTATTACGGCGTTTACAAAAATGCCGATGTAAGTAAAATTCATAATGGTCCATATATAGGCCCCTATTTTAAATACAAAAAAGGAAGTTATAATGAAAATAAAAACACGGATTACATTGCCATTATTTCCGGTATGCAGGGTGGCATACAGTCTGCTTTGAAACACAATATAATTTTTAATATGGGGATGGCATTTGGCCTTGGTTACTTTACAAAAAGAAAAGAATTAGAGTACTCCACTTTTTACGATAAATACAAAATGCCTCTTTTAGATTTTAGGGCTAACATTTCCTTTGGTTATATGTTTTAGATTTCACTCTATATAAACCCAAAAAAAACACATCATGAAAAATTCTATTTATTTTTTTATTTTCCTGAGTATTTACAGTAGTAACTATTTTGCACAGGCTTATAACGCCTACAATTCTAAAAACAATGAAAGCATTTATCTGAACGAACAGGAATATACGGTCTATTCTTCCGACTACAAAGATTCTAAAAACCGATTGGAAAACTTTATTCGTTTAAAAAATTACACGGTTATTAAACACGAAGAAACCAAGACTTCTCATTATTTTGAATTTGACAGCAAGGTCAGCCAAATTTACATAATAGACTCTTTGGCGCACACTTTGGGCTATGTAAGCAACAAGCAGCTAGCCTCGTTTAATAATGAGGAAAAACTGGCAGCTTCAAGAATAGATTTAACATTTTTAGAAAATAAAAAGAAAGAATACGAGCGTATGCTTATTAAAATGGATTCGCTTAAATCGGATAAATATTATCAGCATTGGGAAAAAATAAGAGACATTGAAAGTGAAATTACATTAACAACAAAAAAAATAGGCCAGCTTGAAAAAATCAGTCCGCTTTATAGAGTTAAAATTACCATTAACGATGAGCAGGATAATCCTACCAACACAAAACTTTCGTTCATAAACATGCCCGGCGTGCAATACTCCTGTTTGTTTATTGAAAATCCAAAATCAGGAATTTCGTATCCTTCTTATCAAGGTGTATTTCTTAAATATCTTTTTACAAAAGGCAAAAGTTATTTTACATTGGGTGTGCTAAAAGCAGATAGTAAGGCCAAGAGTGATAGTTTGGCAACTACAATGAGTAATGAGATTTTTAATTTAGCCTTTGGTCAGGATTTTTACAGTAAGCGTTTTGGGCGAGGCAGTCATAAATTTTTAAATTTGTATGTTGGCTACCAAGTTGGTGCAAGCTTGTTATTTTCTCCAAAATCAACAAAAACAATTCCTTTTGTCAACCCAGGTATTGGGCTTGAATTATTTAAAAACAAAAATATTTTAATAGACAGTAACGTGTATTATTATTTGCCCTTATCAGATGATGTAAATAGAAATATGAGAGGATGGCTAACTAATGTATCGTTTAGTTTTGTTTTTTAATTGAGAAAATTTAAACCCTTATCCCAATAATCAAAACATCGTCAACCTGTTCCAGTCC
>CAZZEI010000149.1:0-6417 GCA_964653165.1 uncultured Flavobacteriaceae bacterium
GGATTTGATGGAGAAAAAGGAAACTTTTGAAAGTATTAGCAGGATTTCTGAATTGCATGAAAATTTCAAGAAAAAAATAAAATCAAATAAAAATGTTTTATCTGTAAGAAGTATTGGGACAATCATAGCCATCAAAATAAAATCACCGGAACAAACTGGTTATATGAATTCTTTATCTGAAAAAATTTCTTCCTGGTTTATCAAAAAGGGTATTATTCTGCGTCCCCTGGGAAATGTGCTGTATGTTTTACCTCCCTATTGTATTTCCAATGATGATTTGAATTATATTTATGCTTGTATTGAAAATTTTCTGAGTAATGAACTTGAGTAACAAGAAAGATATAGTTTTTTTAGTCCTTGCAGGGTTTTTCATTACCAACGCGATTGTAGCTGAGTTAATAGGAGGAAAGCTGGTCTTGTTTTTCGGAACCTTCACGCAAAGCATAGGAATTGTAATGTGGCCGGTTGTATTTATTGTAACTGACCTGGTTAATGAATATTATGGACGATCGGGAGTAAGAAAATTATCTTTTATTACCGTGGCTCTCATTGGAGTTACTTTCCTCTATTTGTTTATTTGTATGCAAATTCCTGCCGTGGCTTTTTCTCCCGTTTCTGATGAGAATTTCAGAAAAGTATTTGGGCAATCTATGTATATTATGATTGGCAGCATACTGGCTTTTATTGTTTCACAATTTGTTGATAGCGGAATTTTTTGGCTACTACGTGAAAAAAGCGGAAAAAAAATGTTATGGCTGCGCGCTACCGGTAGTACTGTTGTTAGTCAGTTGATAGACACTTTTATAGTCCAGTTTGTTGCTTTTGTTATCCCGGGTGTATGGACTATTGATATTTTTCTTAAAAATGCATCCTGGGGTTATGCATTTAAGCTTTTAGTTGCAGTGGCTATTATTCCCATAATTTATTTGGTTCATTTTTTGATTGATAGATATTTGGGTGATGAAACATCGCATGATATGATAAAACACACTGCCGAGAATGCTTTACATCATGAAATAAAGGAATAGTGGGAAAACTGAAGAAAATATATAAGCCCTTTTTGATACTTGTATTACTTTTTGTTATTATTACAGCTTGGGCAAATTATACAATAGAAAATTCGACAAATGATTTTATAAAGAATGATGTGAAAGATTTGCCTACTTGTAAAACCGCTCTCTTGTTGGGAACAAGTAAAACGTTAAAATATAAACAAGCCAATCAATATTATTACAAACGCATACAGGCTACCGTTGAGTTGTATCTTTCAAAAAAAATAAAATATATTATCGTTAGTGGCGATAACAGCAAAGAAATTTATAATGAACCCGCCGATATGAAAAAGGATTTAATAAAATACGGAGTACCTGATTCGGTTATTTATTTGGATTACGCCGGTTTTCGCACCTTCGATTCGGTTGTTAGAGCAAAAGAAGTATTCGGACAAGACTCATTAATTATGGTATCACAAGAATTTCATAATCAACGAGCGGTTTATATCGCAAAAAAGTTTGGAATGGCTGCCTATGGTTATAATGCAAAAGATGTTGATGTTTACATTGGTTTTAAAACAAACGTGCGAGAGTTTTTTGCGCGATTAAAAGTCTTCATTGATATCTACACAAACGCAAAGCCTAAATTTTTAGGGGAGAAAATAAAAGTGGGGAAATAAATTACTTCTGGTCTATAACTTTAGCAACCTTAAAATAATCACTGTCTTTTTTAGGCGCATTAAGCAAAGCTTCTTTTTGAGTGATTGTTTCTTTTACTTCATCTTCGCGTAAAACAGTATTCTCGTCGGTCATATAGATTAATGGCTCAATTCCTTTAGTATCAAGTTCATTTAATTTTTCTACAAATGCCAACATACGGTTCATGTCAGTTACAATTTCAGCTTTTGCACTTGCATCAAACTCTAAACGGGCAAGGTGCGCTACTTCATCAACTGTTTTAATATCTATTTTCATTTGTTTTCTTTTTCTAAAGTTTCCTGAAAAAGTTTATAGACTTCTTCACGTAAAGTTACAACATTTTCTTCAGTCATGCCTTTTGTCTCTATTGGCTTATGGATAATTGCTTTAGAGAAGCCCGGGCGACCATAGCTTTTAAAGAAACCACCTGTTTGCAGTAATTTCCAATTACCAATAAAAGTAATGGGTAAAATTGGCACTTGTTTATCAATGGCAAGTTTAAACGCACCATTTTTTAATCTTAATAAAGTTCCATTATCGCTTCCAATTGTCCCTTCAGGGAAAATAAATACACTATGCCCTCCATCAATTTCTTCCGATGCGCGGGCAAATGCCCTGTGAGCATCCTTCATTTTTGTACGGTTAACCGAGATTTGCATATCCTTAAAAAATATTTTAAAGAGAGGTGCTTTATTTAATTCAAACTTCGCCATGAAAACATAATACTTTTTCAAAATTAAATAGCTTAAAATAATATCGAGATAGGAAGAATGATTGGCCACAATAACGCAGGGTTGCGGAATATGATTTCTGTTTATGTGATATTCTTTTTTAAGAAATAAACCCGATAACCAGGTTATCCATCTTGCCATGATAAGCTGGCAGATAAAAGCATATTTATAACCCTTACGGTTTGAAAGAAAGAAAAGCAGGGGCAGAAAAAGCAAAAGCATAATGCTTGCAAAGGTCAAAAAGAACCAAAGCTTCCAGATGGCCATTAATAATCTACCGAAAAAAATCACGCTATAAAATTACGCTTAAATAATTAATTAAGGCTAGTTTTTACAACCACAGAATCTTTATAAAAAAGGTAGTAATTTTCTTTTTCAACACGTGTGTCACTTACTCCCGGAAAAGCCTGTTCAACAGTGGTAAGTAACTTTAACTGGTATGATTTAAGTATTCCGTCAGAAAAATAGATTAGGTTTTTATCTTTTACCTGAAAATGCTGCAAGCCTTTAATGGTAAGGGTTTTGAAGTAGGTGCCGTAAATATCAAACACCAAAATACCCTCCTCCGGGTTGTTTAAATAAATAAAACCATCGTATTCTAAAATAAAATTGGGTTTTAAGTCAGAACCTAATAAACGATTAAGATTACCTGTATTTACCGCTGTTTGTAGCTTATCATCGAGCCTCATCAGGTTTGCATTTTGACGGTTAAAAAACCACATACCGTTATTAAACGAGGAGCAAATCAAATCGCTTTGTTCCAGACTTAAATCAAGCAAATTAATTATGTCTCCGTTCTGACTAAGTAAATCATCTAAAATAATTACGCTCGAAAAATCTTTATAAAATACAAGTAAACGCATTGCGTTAGAGGCATCTATTGAGGTTATTTTACCTAAGTTTTTATTGCTGTATATTTTCAATAAATCTCCGCTTGGATTGTATTTCCTTATTTCATCGGCTTTAACCAAATACGTATTGCCAAAATTATCGGTCGAAAAAAAATCAGCTTTGGCTTTTACTGTAAATAAATTTTTTAAAGTATCGTCTGCCGTAAAAGACAAACAAATGAGAAAGGAAAAAATAAAAATGGGTTTATGGAAATTCTTGCTTTGTATCATTGAATAAACAATAATACAAATATACTGCCAATTTATTGTATAACGAGTTTGCCTGTTTTAAGCAATAGTCCGTTGTTTTGGCTATCTATTCGGTAAAAGTACATTCCTTTAGAAAGGCCTGATAAATCAATACTTTCGGCTTGTTTTACTTTTGCATTTAAAATAATTTTACCTGTTACATCAAATAACACAAAATTGCTGTTGTCACAGCCACTTACCTTGATTGTTCCTGTAGAAGGGTTAGGAAATACGCCAATAGCCGAATTGTTACTGTACGAATCGATGCCTAGTAAAGTTCCATCAAAGGTTGGGCCAATTACTTTATTTAATATCCAATTATTGGGGTCAACTACAATACCGGTAATCGTGCCGGGCATATTAACTACATAATTCTCTATGGCTTGTCCGTGTAATACACGAATAATGGTATCACCAATATTACGCTGTATTTTATACTCTATATCTGTTATATAAAGCGGGGTAATACTGGCAGTACTTACTGTTTGTGTGCTTTTTAAAATAAGTTGTCCGCTAACCTGATTCCATCTTACGTTAAATGTAGGATAACCTTCTCCATAAATCCATTGAGTAAAAAACTGATTAAAATTCATTCCGGTAAATGCAGCCATCGAATTTTTAAAATCATCGATAGAAGCAGTTGTATGTTTATATTGATTGGAATAATTTCTTAGTGCAGGAAAAAATACACTATCATTATTAATAATAAATCGCAGACTATGTATAACTGCAGCACCTTTGTTATAACTTAAACGTGAACTGAAAATACGGTTTATATTGGTAGTATCGGGGTTGTAAACACTTCCTCCCGGCTGGCTCATTACGTTGCTATGTGTATTTTGCATGTCATTATAAGCCTGGTTAGGTTCCAGGTATTGCAAAGCAAGATATTCAGCATAGGTTGCAAAACTTTCATTGATAAAAATATCATGCCAGGTGCGGCAGGTCGTCTTATCGCCAAACCATTGGTGACCCAATTCATGCGCAACAAGTGTAAAACCAAAAGATCCTAACGAAGTCATGGTTTGATGTTCCATTCCTCCTCCAAAGGGAGCCATGCAATGTCCATACTTTTCATCGGCCCAAGGATACAAACCAAACAAACTGCTTTCCAATTCAATTAATTGTATGGTTGAGTCGATAATACTTTTATAAAAGGGTAGGGTAGCGGGATTATTGTAAATATAATTTTGAATTAATATTGAATCCGAATATCCTGCAGGATGAGCATAAATACTGTAATCAATATAGCGTGCAACAGAAATAGAAATTAAATAATAATCAATGGGATATTTGCTTTTCCATTCGTAACGTTTTTTATTTCCAATAGTAACAACATTTTTTAATAAACCGTTTGAGCCGACTTTATTCGCAGAATCGGTTGTTACAAATACCCACGATGAATCTATTTTGTCCTGTAATTGTTGTTTGCATGGAAACCATTCGTAGGCTGAATACGCTTCGCTTAAACTCCATGTTACAGAGTTACCCCAAGTGCCTGAAGTGCCATTATTATAGCCGTCGCCAATAGCACCACCTCCGCTTGTTGGAGCTGTACCTTTATAATAAACTGTTGCATCAAATAAAGTACCTTGATTTTGAATAGAAGAAAAAGTTACACGCGCTTCGTTTCCGCTTCTGATAACCGGTCTTTTTATACCATTTAAAATAACTGAGTCTACGGTTAGGGCACTATGTAATTCGAAAGCAAAAGTATCGAGTGTAGTAGATTTAACTGTGGCTAAACAGCGTACATTGCCGCTAACGAATTTGTTAGTACGTTCGGCGTTTATGTTAAGGTGATAAAATTTAAGATCATATTTGTTTTCAAGATTGGTTAGAGATGTTGAAGCTAGGGGAGTAAGTGAACCATTATGAATTTTTGATACAGAACAGGGGTGCTGTGCCTGCATAGATAAAACTGCACTCGATAAAAGAAGTATTATTTTTTTCATGGCAGGAATTTTAAGCAATTTAGTTATAGAATACCTTCAGTGCTAGTTAAAATATACCAACGGCAGAAAGGGTGGACTAAAGGCTTAACCCCTTATGTGGGCGATTTTTCGTAAATTTGTAATATGAACAATAGAGTTTGGGTTTATTTAAGCGAAACAGTTTTGGAGGAAGCAACAATTTCCTCTATAAAAACTGATTTACAACTTTTTTTAGCAGAATGGAATGCTCATGGCACTTCACTAAGTTCTTCTTTTGAAATTTTGCATCATCGTTTTATTATTATTAAAGCTGATGAGGAAAAATTTGCCGCAAGTGGTTGTAGTATCGATAAACAATTTCAATTTATAAAAGGAGCTGAGAAAAAATACAACCTTTCTTTATTGAACAGATTAATTATTGCTTATAAAGATGTTGATGAAATTAAAGTTGCACATTCTTCTAAAATACCGGAATTACTTTCCGGCCGACAAATAAATGAAAACACTCCGGTTTACAATGTTGCAGTTGCAAATGAAAACGAGTTTAGAACTAATTTCGAAATTCCGTTAAATAAAAGTTGGCTCGCTAAGTTTCTTGAGAAAGTAAAATAATTAATTTACTCTTTAAGAATTTTAATATTTCCGGATTGAGTTTGTAAAAAATAAATTCCTACAGCTTGTTTTCTTAAATCTATTTGGTGTTGTTTTGAATTTATTTTCTCCTTAAAAACAATTTCTCCCAGGGAATTGTAAATACTAACCGGGCCAATTTCACTTTCAGATTTTAGAGTAACAATTCCATTGCTTGGATTTGGATAAACTGTTAACTGCTTACTACCAACTGACACCTGAATTACTCCAACAGCAGTTGCAGTATCAACACGCACAAATAATGAATCAACATAATAATTATTTTGTGCGC
>CAZZEI010000150.1:0-6414 GCA_964653165.1 uncultured Flavobacteriaceae bacterium
AGCGCTCCGTTATTTGCGTTGAATGTAAAATGATTAATACCATAACCATTTTGAGAAATTTTTATTTGCTGCGCCTTAGTCACGTTTTGTACAGTTGCATTTATAGTCGTGAAATCGCTAGGACTATTATAATTATTAGCAGGATTTGTAATTGTAACTTTAGGAGGAGCTATTGCAGGAGGGGTAGTTATATTACCAGTATTATTTGTAACAACCGTATTAGTAGGAGTTACTGTATGAGTTGTAGTTGTAGTGTTAGTATATGTTGTGTTGGTATTTGTAGACTTTTGTTTACCATATAGTGTAAAAACCAGACTGGCGGATGTATAATTGTAAAAATCTTTAGAGCCTGTTATTGGACAATTTTTAGGATAGTCTATTCCATCTAACCAATTTGTACCGGGAAATGAAACTTTATGTTCAAAAACAAGAGATACATTTTTACCCAGCCTATATCCTAAGCCTACACCTATGGATGGAATAACAGCAAACGTTCCGTTTGTACCGGAGCCTTGCGCCAAAGTTTCATACTTATTGTCAAAAACACGACTCAAATCACTTTGGGAAACAGCTTGACCTTTTAGCGTAGAAAAATCATACATTTTTCCGTCTTTATCAAGGGCATCAATCCAGGTTTTGTACTTTCCAATTCCTATGCCGCCCCATAAATGAAAAATAATTCGGGTTCTTTTTTCAAGACTTGGGAAATTCATTTTTAGCTCGAGCGCACCTTCCTGTATAAATGTTTTATGATTGGCATAAAAATAGCCGGGAGTAGAATCGTAGTTTACATCCTGTGAAAAAGTACCATTTAAAGCTTTGTTATCTACAAGAGCGTATGTAGGAGATGTATTTGATCCGTAAGTTCTTCCACCTAAGTATCTAAATCCAAGAGAAAAACCTAAAAAGACATCGGAACGCTTGTTTAGTATTTTCTCAAAGGTAAAACCTCCTCCTAATCCGGGCACAGCTTTTACATCTGAACTTTCCCAGATAGCTCCCATATTAAAACCCAGCCTCCACTTGCCCGGCAAATCCTTATATGAACTTTGGGCTTTTAACAAGCCAAACGAAACGATAAAAAGAATACATATACCTTTTTTCATACCCTTGATTTATATTGAAAATACATATTTCATGCCAAGTTAAATATTTTTTTGTTTTTAGAAAAATTATCGCTCAAACATAAGGTTTTGGCCCATTGAATATCAACCAATAAGCCTGTTTATCAATCGCCTTGCTTTTTTTGCTTAAAAAGAAAGGTAAGTAAAACAGGTAATAAAAATATCTCAGAAAGCAAGGCAACGAATAATGTTATTGCAGTAAGCAGACCAAACAAATAAATACTTTCAAAATCAGAAAAAATCAAGCTTATAAAACCACCCAACAAGATTAGGGTAGTTAAAAAAACTGCTTTCCCTGTCTCAAAGTACGTTTGTCTGAATGCCCTAAAAGGCGACAGTCCTGCCTTTAGTTCTAGCCTAAACCGTGAAATAAAATGTATGGTATCATCGGTTGCAATACCAAATGCTATGGAAAAAAATATGGCGGTAGACGATTTTAATTCAATTCCGCAAAGTCCCATTAAACCGGCCATTATAATAAGCGGGACTAAATTTGGAATAAGAAAAACAAACATCATTTTTAGTGAGCGATGCAGGCATAAAGTTAACAAAGCAAGCACCCCTACTCCGGTAAGTAACCCTTGCATCGTATTTGTAATTAAATTTTTATTATTTACATCTATTAAATTTGCGGTACCGGTATTTGTAAAAGTAAGCGAAGAAGTATCGGTACGCGTTGAAATAAAATAAGCAAGTATAAAATTGTATTTTTCTATTTCCTTACTGCCGGCATCTCTCATTTTTGCGCTAAAACGAGCACTTTTTCCATCGGGAGTAACAAGCATTTTAAGTTTTTTATTATTTCTGTTCTTTTGCAAAACTTTTATATCTCTATTAAAATCTGCACTGTCACTCGGAATTAAATAAGTATTATCATATGCCAGATTAACAGCTTTTACAAGACCAGCGGGGGAAGTCAAAAATCCCGGACTATAAACTCTGGCAATAAATCTTTCCATTAAATCAAGCTGCTTTATTATTTTGTAATCCCAAATTGTTTTTCCCTCACCTTTAACTTTTACAGCTATCTCGAGTGGCCTCACGCCTCCATAATATTTTTCAAAATATAACAGATCCTGTTTCATAGGTTCCTTATTGGGTAAATCTTCCAAAATAGCCTGGTTGGTTTCCAATCTGGAAATTCCCCAAAAGCAAACCAATAAAATAACAATCGTATAAATGGAAACGAGTTTACCTTTTCGAATAACCCAACCGAATAAATTTTGCATAAAATCATCCATTTTACTATTTCCATTTGTCTCCTTTACGCTTTTACGAGCAGGAAAAAGAACAAGCATGGCAGGTAAATAGGTGTAGGTTAAAATAAAAGCAATAGTAATGCCAACCGAAGTATAAATACCAAAATCACGTATAGGTTTTACTCCCGAATAACAAAGCGACAAAAAACCTGCAATAGTTGAAATAAGCGTTAAAAAAGTAGGGCCTGCAACTTCTTTATAAATTAGTTTAAAAATTTCGTTCTTCTCTCTTTTCCTATTTATTTCATCAATGTACTTAGTGTAAAAATGCACCACATCGCTCATTCCGGCAACAAAAATCATAGCGGGAATCATTACGGCCATTATATCAATTGGTTTGCCAACTACACCCATTATTCCAAAGGTCAGTACAAGTGAGATAAAAATAAGCGACATGGGCAATAAAACTGCTCCGATTTTTTTAAATGTAAACCATAACAGAAGACTAATAAAAATGAAAGAAATAACTACAAACAAAAAAAATTGATCCTGCAGCTTTTTGAGATAAACAGCTTGGGCAAAAATTCTGCCGGCATAATGTACATTTTCAAAATTATAGCGCTCAACACAAGCGCTTATGTTGTTTGCAACTGAATCGCTTTTTGTTTTTGAAATACCGTCTTTGGATTTTAAATAAACACACACTGATTTAGCATCGCCTCCAAAAAAAGTATTTTTCCATTGGAGAGAATTATATATATAGATTGAATCCTGCTTATATAATTCGATATTTTCATAATGCAGCAAGGGCATTTGTAATACACCAAACTCCTCAAACGAAACTTTTTTAAGATTGGTTGGAGAGACTACTTCTTCAAAAAGGTTTAGCTTTTTTAATTCTTTTGATAACGCATTTACCTTTTCGAGAAACTTTTTATCAAAAATTCCCTTCTTATTCTCAATGCCAATTAAAGTAAATTCATTATCGTAACCAAACGTTTTACGATGCTTTTGAAAAAATGGAAGCGCTTCATCGTTATCCGGAAAAAAAGATTCAAAATCGTAGTCAAACTTTAGTTTGGATGAATAATAAAGCGCTGTGCAAAAAGCAATTAAGAGGATGCCCAAAACTATCTTCGGTTTCTTAAACCCCGAAAACAACATGCACAATTTGGTTACAAAATTTAACTATTCCTTTAGCCATACTATTTAATTAATGCCTTTAAAAGTATGAAATAATGCATGACTATGGACAAAATAGCTGGTAAAAAACTTTTTAACCAAGTAAAAAACTCAACTTATCAACATCGGTATATTTTTTAACACAGTTCCTCTTTTTGTTCAAAAATTAACCCTGCTCATAGTTCAATTACCTGTATTTTTAAGCCTATTAATCCCGATAGCTATCGGGAATAACAAAGAGCATCTAATTATATATGAATATTACTTATTACGGTCATTCTTGTTTTGCTATTGAGGTAAATGGCAAACATTTGCTTTTTGACCCTTTTATATCTCCTAATCCCTTAGCAGTATCAATTAATGTAGATACAATAAAAGCCGATTACATTTTACTAAGCCATGGTCATGAAGACCATATTGCCGATGTACTTACTATTGCAAAGCGTACCAAGGCACAGGTAATATGTAATTGGGAAATATCGGTATGGCTGAGTAAACAAGGTCTTGAGAATATATTGGCGATGAATATTGGAGGAAAGGTAAAATTAGATTTTGGTAATATAAAATGTGTTTATGCCGCGCACAGCAGTAGCCTGCCAGACGGAACCTATGGCGGTAATCCAATGGGATTTGTTGTTGAAAGCACCGAGGGGAATTTTTATTACGCCGGTGATACGGCGCTTACCTATGAGATGAGATTGATAGGAGACTATCGCAGTATCAACTTTGCATTTTTACCAATTGGAGATGTTTTTACAATGGGTACTGAGAATGCCATTATTGCAACTGATTTTATCAATTGCGAAGATATTATCGGTATGCATTACGATACATTTGAGCCCATAAAAATTAATCACGAGGAAGCAAAGCGAAAATTTGATAACGCCGGAAAAAAATTAACACTTTTAAAAATAGGGGAAACAATCAGTAAGTGATGAATTAAGAATGTAGTCCCGATAGCTATCGGAATAAGAATTTTAAAACACTAAATAAAAAGAAAGATGGGAAAAATTATTGCAATTGCAAATCAAAAAGGCGGAGTAGGAAAAACTACTACTGCAATTAATGTAGCCGCAAGTTTGGCTGTATTAGAATACAAAGTTCTTTTAATTGATGCCGATCCACAGGCTAACTCAACTTCAGGCGTAGGGTTTGATCCGCGCAATGTAAAATTGGGGATTTATGAATGTCTGATGGATGAAACCACTATAAAAAAAGCAATCATTAAAACGGAAACACCAAATCTTTCATTTATCGCTTCTGATATTGATTTGGTTGGCGCCGAACTTGAACTGGTTGACTTACCTAATAGAAATCAAAAATTAAAAACTGTTTTGTCTAAAGTAAAAGACGATTTTGATTTTATTATTATTGATTGCAGTCCGTCATTAGGATTAGTAACACTAAACGTGCTTACAGCAGCTAACTCAATTATTATTCCTGTACAATGTGAGTATTTTGCATTAGAAGGAATGGGGAAATTATTACATACCATCAAACTTGTTCAAACACAAATGAACGAAGACCTGGAAATTGAAGGGATTCTTTTAACAATGTACGATGTTCGTTTGCGCTTATCAAATCAGGTAGTTGAAGAAGTAAAATCGCATTTTCAGGATATGGTTTTTAATACTGTTATTCATCGCAACACTAAATTGGCAGAAGCACCAAGCTATGGTAAAACAATTATCATGTACGATGCTATTGGAAAAGGCTCTGTAAATTATTTAAACCTTGCCAGAGAAATCCTGCAAAAAAACGGCTTAACTAAAATCAGCAACGAAGAACGATTTATTGGCGTTGATGAAGATGTTCCGGAATTGGAGTAAAAAAATGGTTAGCCCTTCGACAGGCTCAGGGTGACAAAAGAGTTTAGAGATTAGTAAAAAATATTAAATTAGAATAGAATGAAAAAATCGGCTCTGGGGCGTGGATTAGACGCCTTATTAGAAAATAAAAAAACAGATATCACCACAAGACAAATTGGAGACAAAACACCTGTTGCAAATACGGTTAGTACACTGCATATATCACAGATTGAAACAAATCCTTTTCAGCCACGAACACATTTTGATAAAGATGCGCTTAAAGAACTTGCAGAATCAATAAAGCAACACGGAATCATTCAGCCCATTACTGTTCGTAAAATGGGTTACGATAATTATCAACTAATTTCGGGTGAGCGCCGTTTTCGCGCCTCACAAATTGCCGGTTTAACCAATGTGCCAGTTTACATTCGTATTGCAAACGACCAGGTGATGCTCGAAATGGCATTGGTAGAAAATATTCAACGCGAAGATTTAGATGCTATTGAGATTGCGATAAGCTACAAACGTTTAATTGACGAATGTAATTTAACTCAAGAAGGATTAGCTGATAAAGTTGCGAAACAACGTTCAACAATTACAAATTATCTTCGCTTATTAAAACTCCCTGCCGAAATACAAAAAGGAATTCGCGATAAGGGAATAAGTATGGGTCATGCCCGTGCCCTTATAAATATTTTAGATGAGGATTTACAACTAGCTTTATTCTCAAAAATTTTAGAAGAAGGTTTATCTGTCAGAGATATCGAAAGTTTGGCTCGCGGAGAAAAATTAAAAATAAAACCAAAATCTAAACCAAGAAGCATTGTGAGTTTAGAGGATAAAAAAATTATTGAGAAATTAAATAAAGCCCTTGCCCTACCCGTTAATTTAAAACGTAAAAAAGACGGCAGCGGAAATATTACACTCAGTTTTAAAAACGACGCACAGTTCGAAAAAATACTTTCTTACTTTGAGATTTACTAGATTTCATAAATTTCTATTCGCACTAATTTTTTTTTCATTCACTTTTTGTAATGACTTGTATTCCTCCTCCCCTTTTTTTCCCGAAGGGATGCCTATGGCACAAGGAGGAGATAAAGA
>CAZZEI010000151.1:0-6389 GCA_964653165.1 uncultured Flavobacteriaceae bacterium
AGTATATAACGAAACAGCACGTTACGTTGATCAAGGCGGAGGAAAACGCAAAGGTTCTATTGCAGTTTACTTAGAGCCATGGCATGCTGATATTTATAATTTCTTAGATATTCGTAAAAACCACGGTAAAGAAGAAATGCGCGCTCGCGATTTGTTCACTGCACTTTGGATTCCCGATTTATTTATGAAACGCGTAGAAGAAGAAGGTATCTGGAGTTTAATGTGTCCAAATGAATCTCCGGGATTATCAGATTGCCACGGTGAAGTTTTTGAAACACTATATACAAAATATGAATCAGAAGGACGTTTCCGCAAACAAATTCCGGCCCGTGAACTTTGGGCTGCTATCATCGAATCGCAAATTGAGACAGGAAATCCTTATATGTTGTTTAAAGATGCTGCTAACGGAAAATCTAACCAACAGAATTTAGGAACTATCAAATCTTCTAACCTTTGTACAGAAATTATAGAGTACACATCAGCTGATGAGGTTGCAGTATGTAATCTTGCTTCTATCGCCCTGCCACGTTTTGTGAACGAGAAGACAGGAGAATTTGATCACCAAAGATTATTTGAAGTGACTTATGTTGCTACAAAAAACTTAAACAGAATTATTGACCGCAACTATTACCCGATTCCGGAAGCACGCAACAGTAACATGCGTCACCGTCCGATTGGTTTAGGTGTACAAGGTTTAGCTGATGCATTTATTTTAATGCGCTATTCTTTTGAAAGCGAAGAAGCACGTAAATTAAATAAAGAAGTTTTCGAAACTATTTATTATGCTGCAATGACGGCAAGTAAAGACCTAGCAAAAATTGACGGCCCTTACGAAACATTTGCAGGTTCTCCTGTATCAAAAGGAATTTTCCAGTTCGATATGTGGGGTGTAACACCAAGTCCGCGTTGGGAGTGGGATGTATTAAAAGAAGAAGTAAAAAAATTCGGAGTACGTAACTCTTTATTGATGGCTCCAATGCCAACTGCTTCTACTTCTCAGATTTTAGGAAACAATGAGTGCTTCGAACCATACACTTCAAACATTTACACACGTCGCGTTTTAAGCGGAGAATTTGTAGTAGTAAACAAACACCTATTAAAAGACCTAGTAAAACTTGGTTTGTGGAATGAGAATTTGAAAAACAAAATCATTGCCGCTAACGGTTCCGTTCAGGATATTCCTGAAGTACCGGAAAATCTAAAAGAGATTTACAAAACAGTGTGGGAAGTAAAAGGCCGTTCGTTAATCGAAATGGCTGCCGATCGCGGAGCATACATTTGTCAGAGTCAGTCTTTGAATTTATTTATCATGGACGCGAACTTTGCAAAACTTTCCTCAGCGCATTTCTTCTCGTGGAAAAAAGGCTTAAAAACAGGAATGTATTACTTACGTACCAAAGCTGCTGCCGATGCAATTAAGTTTACAGTTGATCAAGGAGCTTTAGATAAAAAAATAACAGTACTCGGCAACGAAGATGCATTAGTAGTAGAGCGCGGACAAGCAGATATTCTTAGCGAAGAAGAAAAGCAAGCGCAAGTAAGTTGCTCCCTCGATAATCCGGAGGATTGCGAGGCTTGCGGGTCTTGATGATTACTCATCGAAGGAATTTCCCTCTCCTGCATGAGAGGGAATAAGGGTGAGGTCGCCCGATTACACTAAGCCACTTCGAAAGTAGTGGCTTTTTTATTTTATATTTGAAAAGCAAAAGCTGGTATATGCGTTTTTTATTTCCGATACTAATTTTTATTTCCTCCTGCTGTATGAGCCAGAATAAAAAATCCATCCGTTACGTCGCTCTCGGAGATTCTTACACAATAGGTACAGGAGCTAAAGCAAATGAAGCATGGCCGGTGCTTTTAACCAAACACCTTAACGAGAAAACGTGATCTGATATAGCCTCTCCCATTAAAGGGGAGAATATTACGACAATTTAATTTATTAATTCAAAAACTTAAACAAATGAAAAAAAGTAATTATTGGTACTATAGCAGCTATTATGCTTGCTGCCGCATCTGTATATGCCGCAAACAGCACAAGTAACAAAAGTGAAAACACATCATGCGAAAAAAATTGCTGTTCGGCTTGCCCGACCTGCGATGACTGCGCATGCTGCGGTTGTTGCTCTAAGTAAATCTGGTTTACTTAAAATAAAAGTCCCGGCTTATGGTCGGGACTTTTTTATAACAAGTAACAGCCGAAACCGCGAAGCGCACAGAGAAATACGCGCAGAGTTCGCTAAGGCTATAAGTTCAATTAAATTTTTCTTTGTAGCTTTCTTTGCGAAAAAAACTTGGCGCTCTTTGCGGTTAAGAAGCTAAACCAAAATATCATTCTTCTTAAAATATTCTATAACCGCTTTAACCATTAGGTTGTTTTGCTCACCGGCTTTTAAGAAGGGCAATTTTTCTTTTGTTTTAAAATGCGGCCAACCGTCTTTATCTCTTCCTTCAAACTCATAATAGCCATATGGCTCAAGAACCGTGCAAATAGCAATGTGCATGAGATTTATTTTTTCGTCCTTCTTAAATTTTTTGCTACCCATTCCTAATTCCTGTACACCAATTAAAAAGATAACGGCTTGCAAATCGGGTTCAATGCCAAATTTTTCTGTAAGAATTTCGAGGAGTCTTTCCCAATCAGATTTTGGAGCCTGCATTTTATTTATGCTTCGCTTTAAATTTTGCAAGCGAGTTGTTGAGCCAGGTTTTAAAAACCGGAATATCTTTACCCGTATCATAACCAATACCTTTTTCGCTTAGTAAACTTTCATCATGGTCAACAATTACATAATAAGGCTGTGAACTTATTTTATACCTTGTGTCCTGCATATAGCCCCATTTCATGCCCATTGTTTCGAGAACTACTTTTTCATCGCGCCACAAAACTTCTTTTTGGTCGGCTACCGGAATTTTTTCTCTATCATCAACAAACAGAGAAACAATTACTACATCGTTTGCAAAAATATTTTTTACTTCAGGGTCGGGCCAAACATTATCTTCCATCTTACGGCAATTGGCGCAGGCGTGACCGGTGAAATCTACCAGCAAAGGTTTTTTTACTTCTTTGGCATAAGCTAAAGCGCTTTCGTAATCATTATGAAAAACTTTTAATCCCTCAGGGCCGGGAACCATTTTACTCGCTAAGCCAGAAGATGAATTTTGATTATTTATGATAACAGCAGAACTTGTATTGCCTTGCCACTCTGCATAAGTAGAAGGAGGAATAACACCGCTTAATAGTTTTAGTGGCGCACCAAATAACCCGGGCACCATATAAACTGCAAAAGCAAACGCAAAAATCGCGAAGAACAAACGCGGAATAGAAAGATGTTTCATCTCGGTATCGTGTGCGAGTTTAAACCATCCCATTAAATAAATTCCGGTCAATGCAAAAAGAATAATCCAAAGTGTTAAAAATACTTCGCGTGTTAAAATATGCTGCTGATAAACTAAGTCTGCATTTGAAGCAAATTTTAAAGCAAGTGCTATTTCTAAAAAGCCTAACGTAACTTTTACAGTATTCAACCATCCGCCTGATTTTGGCATGCTTTGTAACCAACTTGGTACTATGGCAAATAAGCCAAACGGCAAGGCAAATCCAAAACCAAAACCAAGAAATCCGAATAAAGGTCCGCTTGGACAATCAGTAACAACCGTTAGCAAATTACCAATGAAAATACTGGTGCATGAAAAAGAAACGAGAGATAAAGTAGTAGCCATGAAAAATATTCCGAGCCACCCTCCTCTGTCTCCTTGCGAATCCATTTTATTTATCCAACTGCTTGGCAACACAATTTCGAAGGCTCCAAGAAAACTTACTCCAAAGACCACAAGCAGAGCGAAGAAAATTAAATTGAATGATGCACTGGATGCAATTGCGTTTAATGCTGTTACTCCGAATACAGCCGTTATTAATAACCCGAGTGCTGTATAAATAACTACAATTGAAAGCATGAAGAACATGGCTTCTTTAATGGCAGCACTGCGTTTTTTATTTCTCTTTAAAAAGAAACTTACATTCATCGGAATCATTGGAAAAACGCAAGGAGTAATAAGTGCAGCCAATCCAAAGCCAATTCCTTTTAATAATATTACCCACCAAGGAGTATCGCAACTCATATCATTATCGCCGGCTGCCGAAGCAGTGTTTGCAGTAGTATTAGTTGTTATAATTGTAGTTGTTATAGTGTCTTTTTTAGATGTATCAGCCGCAATTTTTGTCGTGGTATCAGGTGTAACTGCAGTTTCAACTCCCTTTATTTCTACCGAGAATTTTTTAACGGGATTAAACTGAGAACATTTTGTATCGGTACAGAATTGACAAAAAAATGTACCTGAAACATTTAATGTCTTATCTGATTTAAGTTTTATTCTCTGTTTAAAAGTGGCAGTATGAGAAAAATAGATCACCTTAACTTCAAAAACTTTATCAAACTCTTCAATTGCTTTACTTTCGGTTGGTTTTCCAACTAATTCGTAATCTGCCGATTTTTTGAATAGTAATTCCGTCGCATTCGGGCAGGTTAAATCTTTTTTAGGGTCGTCGCAGTCAGGATTACGGGAAAGTGAATATATATGCCAACCTTCATCAATGCGGGCTTTAATTATAATATCATACTCAGTATCGGAAATTTTTTTGGCCTCAGTTGTAAAACTTACCGGATATTTTTCCTGAGCAAATAATCCCATAGAAAGGATGACTCCAAATAGTGCGAATAATGTCTTTAAAAGTCTATGCTTCATACAGATTTTCTGAGTGCAAAGGTACAAAATTACCCCTTAAAACGCCTTACAAGCCCTTTTATTATTAGGTTTTGTTTTAATGCCCTCAACTGTTACATTTGCATGAGTTAAGTAATAAAAATATGAGCAAAGAAAACTTCCTTACATCTTCAATCGGCAAAAAGCTAATAATGGGCTTAACGGGTTTATTCCTGATTTCCTTTTTGGTTGTCCATGTCTCCATTAATGCCTGCATTTTTGTAAACGATGGTGGCGCTACTTTTAATACCGCAGCACATTTTATGTCCCATAATATTGTAATCCGCATTATGGAAATAGGTCTTTTTGTTGGCCTCGTACTTCACATCATTCAGGCCTATGCACTTACTTTAAAAAATCAAAAGGCACGCCCTGTAAAATACGCTGTAACTGATGGTGGAGCAAACAGTAAATGGTACAGTCGCTCAATGGCAATACTAGGCACTTTATTATTAATGTTTTTAGTTGTTCACTTAGCAAATTTTTGGGTTCCTACTAAAGTCGCAGTTTTTTCGCATGCCGAACATGATTCTTTTGCAAGCATGAAAGTCGTTTTTGCGGAGTGGTATTTGGTAGCAATTTATTTATTGGGAGTTATTTCTCTTTCGTATCACTTAATGCACGGCTTTCAATCTGCCTTTCAAACTTTAGGTTTAAATCATAAAAAATATACGCCCGTCATTAAAAAACTTGGAATGGCTTTTTCTATAATTGTTCCACTGGTTTTTGCAATGATGCCCATATCTATGTACATGGGTTGGATAAAATAATTTAGTTTTTAGAAATTAGAATTTAAAAAGATATGGCAACTTCATCAAAATTAGACGCGAAAATTCCAGAAGGCACGATAGACCAAAAATGGACTAAGTATCGTTCTACGGTTCACTTAGTAAACCCGGCAAACAAACGCAGTCTCGAAGTAATTATCATTGGTTCAGGTTTAGCCGGAGCATCTGCTGCAGCTTCATTGGCTGAGATGGGATATAAAGTAAAAGTATTTTGTTTTCAGGATTCTCCCCGTCGCGCACACTCTATCGCAGCGCAAGGCGGAATAAACGCAGCAAAAAATTATCAAAATGACGGCGATAGTGTTTACCGTTTATTTTACGACACAATTAAAGGTGGTGATTATCGCGCACGAGAAGGAAACGTTCATCGTTTATCTGAGGTTTCAGGAAGTATTATTGACCAATGTGTTGCGCAAGGTGTTCCGTTTGCACGTGAGTATGGGGGAATGTTAAGCAACCGTTCATTTGGTGGAACACAGGTACAAAGAACTTTTTATGCAGCCGGACAAACCGGACAACAATTATTATTAGGAGCGTATTCAGCGTTGCAACGTCAGGTTGGAATGGGCGCCGTAACATTAATGGCGCGCCACGAAATGTTAGACGTAGTAAACATTGATGGAAAATGCAGAGGAATTATTGCCCGCGATTTAATCAGCGGAAAATTAGAAAGACATTTCGGTCACGCTGTTTTAATTGCAAGCGGAGGATACGGAAACGTATTTTATCTTTCTACCAACGCAATGGGAAGTAATGTTACTGCCGCATGGAAAGCACATAAAAAAGGAGCTTTTTTCGGAAACCCTTGTTACACGCAAATTCACCCTACCTGTATTCCGG
>CAZZEI010000152.1:0-6285 GCA_964653165.1 uncultured Flavobacteriaceae bacterium
TTCGACCACGGGGTCTAGTGTAACCGCTACCCCAACAGTTACTACAACCTATACAGTTTATGGTACTAATATAAATAGTTGCGTAAACACAGCCACAGTTAACATTGTTGTAAATAATTTACCTATTGTTACAGCTAATACTAGTACTGCTGCAATTTGTGTAGGAGGAACTGTAACATTAAGCGGAGGCGGTGCCACAACTTATACATGGACCGGAAGTGTTACAGATGGAATTTCTTTTAGCCCTTCGGTAACCGATTCATATACCGTTTCAGGAACAGATATAAATAATTGTGTAAACACGGCTACTATAAGTATTACAGTAAATAATTTACCGGTTGTTACTGCTAATACAACAACAAACACAGTTTGTATCGGGCAAGCCGTAACACTTACAGGAGGCGGGGCTACTACATACACGTGGACAGGTGGAGTTAACGATGGTATTGCATTTAATCCTTCCTCAACAGATTCGTATACTGTTACAGGAACAGATGCAAATAATTGTGTTAACACGGCAACTCTTAGTGTAACCGTAAATAATTTACCGATTATACTTGCAAATTACGCTCCTAACGATACAATTTGTTTTGGAAATACAGTAACATTAAATGGTGGCGGTGCATTAACTTATACCTGGACAGGAAGTGTTACCGACGGAATAGCATTTACGCCAAGTGTAACTGCAACTTATACAGTAAGTGGTACTGATGCTAATGGTTGTTCAGATACAGCTTCCATTTTAATTTTTGTTGATCCATGTACAATGGGTTTAAATTCCGCTTTTGATTCACAAATAGAGATGAACATTTATCCAAATCCAACTAGAACAACTCTGAATTTAGAATTAGGAGTGCAGGATGGAATACAAACAACAGGTTACACTATAAGAATTATTAATTTGTTGGGAGAAGAAGTTTTATATGCTGCTAATCTTGTTAATCGTAATTCTCAAATTGATGTAAGCAGTTTGCCGGATGGAAATTATTTCATTCGTATTTCTTCGGAACAGAAAGCGGTTACAAAGAAAATTGTGATTCAGAGATAATATCAATTAAAAAACGAAAGAGTACTTATTTTACTTTACCCTTTTCTAAAATCTTATTAGCGTCGTTAAGAAATTGTATTTGTTCTTTTCCCGGTTCACTTCCTTGGGGATAACCTAAATTACCTAAGGGGGTAATATTTAATTTTTTAGTCTTTTCATCCCTTGTTAAAAAAAACAACCATATAACAGGAAAGCCGTGTACCTGAAAGGCTTGTTGTAAACCTGCATTTTGTTGTGTTAGCTCCGGACTTAATTGTTTTCTTCGTGGAAAATCCAATTCCAATAAAACTACTTTTTTTGACCATTCAATAAATTCAGGTTTGGCAAGAACATCTCTCTGTAATTTTTTACACCAACCGCACCAATCACTTCCTGTAAAAAAAGCAAAAATGGGTTTGTTAGTTGCTTTAGAAATTTCATTGGCTTTTAGTAAATCAGTTTGCCAAACTAATTCATTCTCCCTTTTAGAACTGTCTATTTGAGCCGTAAATTTTAAGTTTACAAGAAGTAACAATAAAACCGAACTGTATTTAAACCATTTCATTTAAAACACTCATTTAAATGTTGAACTTAGTTATGCTGTAACAATACTAAGAATTTTTCTGATTGATAAAAAAAATTAATTGTTAATGTTTCTTAAAGCTACTTCTTCCTTATGATATATTCCACCTTTTCAGGAGAACAGGAACTGATTTTTACTTCACGGTTTACTGAAGAAACTTTTACTTTTAATTTTCCACCGCCTTTTTCGGGCGTATTAAAATCTACCGTGGCCTTTATGAAAGAATTATTTAAACTATCGAATAAATTATAGGGTGCATTTACAGATACCTGAACAAAAGCAGGGAATGTTTTTATAAGCATTCCCGCAGGGGTGTTTGTTACCGCAACCGGAATTTGAATTGTTTTTTGTACATACTCATCCAGATTAATCCTTAACATTACTTTATTTTGTGATAGAACAACCAAATCATTTATTTCTTCGGGAATACTAATTTCCGCCTGTTGTTCTATGCTTTTATTTAAATCATTAAGCACAATTTTCTCCGTATAAAGCGTATCTATTTTCGTCAACGTTAAACTATCAGAACTAACAACCACAAATTGTGGATTGGTTTTTATTTTTTGGTATACATGTTCTGAGGCTTCGTAATTAATCTGCACCCTTGGTTTCACAAAAACCTTTTTGGTAAATGTTTTTCCAAAAATAAAATGAATACTATCAGGTTTCACTTTTATAAGTTCAACATCGGTATTTAAAAGTTTAGAGAGATTTCCAATTGCACTCAAAGTACTTACCGATGCGTAATCAGGTCGGCGTTTCACATTTATAACATCCGTAACATCTATTGAAATTTCTTCGAGTGATTTTTTTAATAGCAACATCATCAATTTGGCTCCACTTGCTTTTACATCCGCCATAATAAATGAAGGCAAACGATTATTGATGTGTTTGTTTAAAGGATAGTGCGTAAATTTTACGGGTATAGCCAAAGTACGCGTGTACGTTCGGTTAAGCGCATTAATGAGCCAAAGAAAAGTGGCAATGAGTAAGCAAACAAAAAAAGAAAAAAGCCTGCGGCCGAGAAAAAACTTTCGTATGAACGCAGGCTTCTTTTGCAAAGTAATTATTGATTTGTGGCGAGAGAAGCCGAGTTATCCATAGACACGGCGCTTTTCAAAATTTTTAATTTCATGCCGCCTTCTACTTCAATCATAAAAGTGGTTTCATGAACTTCAGAAATCTTTCCATGTATACCACCTATGGTAATTATTTTATCGCCTTTTTGAATTTCGGCCATAAATTTTTTGGCAGCCTTTTGTTTTTTCATTTGAGGACGAATCATGAAAAAGTAAAATACCCCAACTATTAAAATTAAAGGTAAAAAACTTGTGAAGGCTCCTAATCCTCCTCCCGTAGCAGCGGGCGCGGCAGCTGCCGCATCTAAAAGTACAAACATGTTTTGCATAGTTATTTATTATTTCGTGTTATTTATTTTATTTGTTTCGTGTTATTTATTTCTTGTTTTTTTGACCCGTAACATTTAACGCGCAACCCGTAATACAATTATTTTGCCGGGGCTGTTTCTGATGGAGCAATTACTTCTCCGCCAATGACTAAAATAACTGTATTTGGTTCGCAATTTGTGACTACACTTATACTTTTTGATACACGTCCCGATTTACCATTGCTGTCAAACACAACATCAATTTTACCCATAGCACCGGGTGCAATGGGTTCTTTTGGTGGTTCGGCAACTGTGCAACCGCAACTGGCTTTAGCAGATGCAACAATCAGGTTTGATTTACCTTCGTTTTTAAAAGTAAATGAATGTGATACTTTTTCTCCCTGAATAATTTTACCGTAATCAAAATGTTCTTCCGTAAATTTAATTACAGGGAGTTTACTTTTATCTACCGTACCGTTTGCCGTTTCGCTGAAATTTACCAGCTCACTCGAAATTTTACCATCGCTTTTATCACCACCACAAGAAAGAAGTGTTAAAACACAAATCGGGATAATTATTTTTTTCATTTTACTGTAAGAAAAAATTTTTGGCAAAGATACTGAGAAAAGTGCTTAGTGCATAGTATTTAGTGCAATGTAACGCATTTAATCTTTCAACGTCAATCCATGCATATGGCTGTTCACTAAGCACTAATCCCCAATCACTAACCACTCACTTCAAACTGTAACTTACTCAGGCTTTTATAAAGTCCGTCTTGCAGATTTATTAACTCACTATGAGTTCCTGTCTCTTTTACTTTACCTTTTTCCAGTACAATTATTTTATCGGCTTTTCGGATGGTTGAAAGTCGGTGCGCTATAACAATACTGGTTCTTCCCTCCATTAATTTATCAAGTGCTTCTTGCACTAAATGCTCCGAACCACTATCAAGCGAGCTGGTAGCTTCATCTAAAATAAGTATAGCAGGGTTTTTTAAAACAGCTCTGGCAATGGCTATACGTTGGCGCTGTCCGCCCGAAAGCTGAACGCCCCTCTCCCCTACTTTTGTTTCGAATTTTTCAGGGAAACTATCTATAAATTCCAAAGCATTTGCTTTTTTTGCTGCTTCGCGCACCTGCTCAATTGAAGCATTAGGGTTACCGTAAAGAATATTATCCTGTATACTACCGGCAAACAAAATTACATCCTGCGGCACAAGTGCCATTTGATTGCGTAAAGCAGTAAGAGAATAACTTTTTGAATCTTTTCCGTCAATAAAAATCTGACCATTTACAGGGTCATAAAAACGTAATAATAAAGAAGCTATTGTTGTTTTACCCGAACCGCTTGGGCCCACCAACGCAACAGTTTCTCCTTTTTTAGCTTTAAACGAAACATCTTTAAGCACAGAAAAATCAACCCGACTCGGATAATAAAAATCAACATTTTTAAATTCAATTTCTCCCTGCTTAGGTATATTTTCAGTTTCTTTGGCAAGGTTTAAATCAATTAGTTCAATATTTCCGTCAATTAGTTCAAACACCCTATCGGTAGCACCCAAGGCCCGTTGTATAGATGCAATTTGCTCAGGCAAGCCCCCCAACGAACCGGCAACAAATAGCGACAACATCATAAATTTACCAAATTCCTCAGCTGAAATTTGATTGTTATTTTTAAGAATCAGCATTTTCCATAAAATAAAAAATATGGCTCCAAAAATAAAAACCATTACAAAAGCAAAGAACGATCCTCTGAAAATACCATACCGTATACCAAAATCACGAATAGCTCCGGTAATTTTCTCATATCTGCTTATTTCATATTTTTCGTTAGTAAAAGTTTTTACGTTTGTTATACCTGTTAATGCTTCTCCTACAATTACGTTCGACTCAGCAATTTTTTCTTGAAACGCTTTTGAAAATTTTCTGATTTTTTTTGAGAAAAGTATGGCAATGGCTGTAAGTGGTGGAATAATTATTAAAAACCATTGAGCAATATCCCAGGATGTATAATAAATAAGAAGCGTAAGCCCTCCTATACCAACTATAGTCTGCCTGATTAACTCAGCAATATTTGTTGTAAAAGCCTCTGATATAACATTAATATCGGTGGCCATTCTACTGCTTAATTCTGCCACCTGATTTTTAGAAAAAAAAGCCATTGGCATTTGCACCAAACGTTTAAACGTATCGTTACGCAAGCCCTTCAAAATGTTTTCTGTTACCTGTGCAAACATATAAACACGTCCAAAAGAAATTACGCCCTGCGCCAGTAAAATAATTAATAAAATTTTCCCTATATCATATAGCTCAAGCTCCATTTGGGCCATTGGTTTACCCGTTTCGCCAAAAAAACTGAACATTTTACCTGAAATTAACGGGAAAATGAGACCGATACCTGCACTTGCTCCTAAAAACAACATACCTAGAAAAAACTTCCATTTTTGCTGACCCAAATACGTAAAGAGTCGCAAAGATTTTTTAAAGTTTTCCTTATTAAATTTTGCCTTTGGAATGTCTTCCACATCATTGCTTCTGAGCCTTCGTTTTGCCATGTTGCAAAACTACTATTAAATTCAAATACCCTATAAAAACGACTATTTTCATAAAAAAACCAACTACGTACAATATGCTGCCAACTTTTGCGTTCTTTTTTATAATAAAATGCTTAAAAAATTATTTCTATTCTGTTTGCTTTTTGCGCTTTTTTTGGGCTGTACCAAGTTAGACCCAAAAATTGAAGCGCCCTCCTATCTGCAAATCGATGATTATACGACGATTACCGACAGTTTTACCCAAGGAACAAACTATCAAAAATTTACTGATGTTTATGTTGCTTCAAGCACGCAAACGTTTGGGTATTACCCAATACCTGGCAAAATCCCACTGCCACTTGGTGGAAGCAACTATCTTATCATTCGGCCGGTAATAAAAGTTAACGGCGTTAGTTGGCTTAGACTTGATTACCCGTTAATGAAAGGATGTGACACAACTTTAACACTTACTAAAGGGCAAATAAAAAAATTTACTCCTGTTTTTAAGTATTTTAATGGTGTAACCTTTAGGTTTTTAGAAGATTTTGAAGCGGCCACAACAAAAATGAAAAATAACAACCCTACCGATACTTTTAGCTATAGAATAGATACCAGCCAAAAATTTAACGGTGGAAAAAGATGTCTTTCCATGCGCTTAGATGCCGTTCTTTCACACTCCATGAGTACTGCGCAAAGTACCACAGCATTTCCTTTGCCTACTAACGGCACCAGTGTTTTTTTAGAAATAAATTATA
>CAZZEI010000153.1:0-6269 GCA_964653165.1 uncultured Flavobacteriaceae bacterium
TCACCCTTCCCTCTCCATAATAGAGGGTTTTATGGACTAATTCATAATTGTATTTGGTATTAGCTAATGATATTGTACATGTAAATATAAGAAATGTACATGTTTTAAAAACAATTTTTATGCGAATGGTAAATTGAGATAACCCAATGGTACTAAACAGTAACCCCCATAACTAAAATATCGTCAACTTGTTCTAAAGCTCCGCGCCAGGTTTCTAAAGTTTCGTCAAGAAAATCTTTTTGTTTTCCTATTGGTTGTTGACTTGCCCTTACTAATAATTCGCGGAAATTTCCTGCCATATATTTTTTTCCTTTAGGCCCGCCAAACTGGTCGGCATAACCGTCGGAGAAAATATAAAATGTATCGCCTTTTTGCAGTTTAATTACATTATTGGTAAAGGGTTTTATTTCATCATCTCCTCTGTAACCAATAGGGAATTTATCAGCTTTGTGTTGTATAACATTTCCATCGCGTATTAAATACAAAGGATTGAATGCGCCGGCGTAATGCAATTCAAGAGTTTTGTAGTCTAACACACAAAGACTCATATCCATTCCATCTTTTGTAAGCTGCGAAGAATCTTCTCCCCCACCTTTTGCGTGCAGTATTTTTACAACTCCCTTACTCATTTTATCCATTATTTCAGATGGAGGAAGTTTATTATCGGCGTTGTTTACAATTTCGCGCAGCAGGTTGTATCCCACAATACTCATAAAGGCTCCCGGCACACCATGCCCTGTGCAATCAACAGCAGCCATGTAAGATTTTGTTTCATGTTTATCAATCCAATAAAAATCTCCGCTAACAATATCTTTTGGCTTAAACAACACAAACGATTTTGGAAATGCATTTTTTACAACGGCATCCGGCGGTAAAATAGCTTGCTGAAGGCGTTTTGCATAGCGAATGCTATCCGTAATATGCTTGTAAACAATTTCTAATTCATTATTTTTTTGCTGAACTTCTTCTGTTCGTTTTACTACCTCTTCGGTACGTTCAATAACTTTTAACTCAAGCATGTGCTCGTTCTCCGCCAAATCGGTACGCATTTTTAACAATGCTTGCCCCAAATTATCTTTTTCGCTAAGGGGTCTGTAATCCGATTCAAAATTGCCTCCACCTACCTGGCGGGCAAACTCTGTTGTGCGTTCCATTGCTTCTACCAATCCGTTTAGGGCTACGTTCATATCACCTATTTCATCCGAGCGGTATTTCATGCGATCGATCGGCAACACACCATAACTCATATCCTGCAAAACATTTTTTAGTTTTTTTACAGGTTTTACAATGGTACGAACAGTAAAAATAGACGTTAACAATCCTCCAATTACAAGTAAAATACCAAGCCATTTTACAAATTGCATTAAAAAGTTAAACGATTTAAACATTTGCGCTGTTACATCTTGTGCATTAGTTTTTTGTGCTTCTATAAGTCCTTCTAAATGCTCATATATTACTTTTAACTGATCGTCTACCTCATCCAATGATAATTGCACCGGAAACGTAATTGAAGCATCATCGTAAGAAGAAAAAGAATTTATTTTTACCATAATCTCTTCCTGATAATGTTTAAATAATTTATCCGTTAAAGAAAAAATCATTTTCATTTGATCTTTTTCGTCATTCGTCCAATAAACCGAAACGGTATCAATTTCACTTTTTAAATCTTTATATTGAAATTTAATAAGTCCGCGTAGTTCTTTTTTAAATGGGTCGTCATCGGGGCTTTGAACATGAAACCATTTTAAAATTAAAATTTGTGACCGTTGAACATTGAGTTGAAATGTTTCGAGCGCAGCAACACTTGGGGTAACAACCTGCACCACCTGGTCGGTTTTTTTCTTACTCTCAGAAATAATTACGTTTGTGTAAACAAAAGCTATGACCGTAAATAAGATTACAATACCAAAACCGGCACCAATTTTTCTTCCTATAGTAAATTTAAATGCCACTATTCCTTATTTAAATCTTCGAGTTTCTTTTTGAACTCATTGTGCTTTTCGTTTTCGTTAAGAAGATAATAAATGCCGGCTAATGCTTCAAGCACAGCTCTGTCTTTTGGATCCAGCTCATGTGCTATTAAACAATAAGACAATGCTTGTAAAGCAAGTTTTACAGACTGATCCTGGTAAACAGGTAATTGATCGAGCGGAATATCGTAATCCATTTTTTTAATAATGGAAACTGCCTGATTATAATATAAGAAGCCTATGTTTTTATTTACGGAGAAAGTGTTTTTATTTATTTCATATGCTTTAAATAAATAAACTTTTGCAAGGTCGAAAGCGTTTTTAGAATCGGTTTTTTCGTACTCTCTCTCAAACATTGAACCCAAAGTGAGGAAAACCTCATAATAGTAATTTTTGGCATTAAATGAAGTATCTAAAAATTTAGAAAGTTCAACGTATTTATCGGCATTATTAAGTGATTTTTGATAGTTAATTGTATCTAACGTTTTAATTACGTCGTTGTGATACAATGAAGCCTGGTATTTTAAGGATTTTATAACGCCTTCTCTCTGCGGATTTTTATTGGCAGTATCAAGCGCCAACGATTTTTTCATTGATTGAACTGCAATTTCTCTTAACGGTGCTTCTACATTATTTCCTTCTTTTAATTTATATAAATCTTTATAAATAAATGCGCGAACCATCCATGTATTAAAGTCTTTGCTTGTTTGCGGATGAATAGCCGCTGAATCAATAAATATACGTGCTGAATCAAGTTTTTTTGCCTGATAATAATCAAGTGCTTTCTCAAAATTTTTGAATTGAGCATGAGCCGGGCGAGCTGCCAAAAGCAGCAAACAAAACAAGACGATATGTTTTATTGCCCTCATCAGTTAATTACGTTTTTTGCCAGCTTCTCTAAACTGGATGAAATATTAAGTCCGGCTTTTGCAGCAGCAGACTTATTTAATTCAAATTTTGGTTTGTTTTCTTCAATTATAAAATTGATGGTTGCCCCTACTTTAGCAAGTCCGGCTTTTTCAGTAACAATTAAAGTTCCTTTACCTTTAAATTTTGAAATTGCATCAATTAAAAGTCCTGACTTATCAGGTGTGATAAAAATAATATGTGCCTTGTCTGATTCTTTAATTGATTGATGGTTTTGTACTTCAATTTTTTGAGATCCTACCATCCTTGTCTTAGCCAAATTATTAAGCTCAGTAAGAAGTCCGTTATTCTCTCCGATTATAGTAATGATAAAGTTCCCTTCTTTTGTAGGGAATTCGCACATTTTGGCAAAGTTGTATAGATAAATAGCTCTATCTTTTGCCTGAGTATCAATTTTTTGCATATAGGCATAGTCAACCAGGTCGGTTGATAAGGTAAGGAAAGCTATAAGAAGGAAAATCAGCTTGCGCATAAAATACTAAACCCAAATTTCAAGCCATAAATATACAAATTTGTTGCAAAGGATAGCTTTATGGGCTTTTGGGAGCTTAAACCCTGAAAGAGAAGCCGATATATGGCATGGTAATGTAATAAAATGGTAGTGGACTGTAAAGCACCTTAAAAGTGCTGTTTCCAAAATATTGTAAACCAGCTACAAAAGACACTTTTTGACGGCGATAAGTACGTATGCCTGCCGAAACCGTATAAATATTTACGTTAGGAAAAACAAATGCCTCTGCCGTAAAATTTGTATTGCGCATATGCATAAAGGGTATGGAAACGGCCAAACCGGCAAAGGGTGAATAATATCTTTTGTAATAATTACTGTATAAACCCGGTCTTTTCCTATTTGGTTTAACCCACCATTCTAAATCTCCGTAACCCACATAAATAGTATAGTTTTTACCTTCTTCTGTGCCATTGGTAAGTTTACAAACAGCGCCTACTCCATACGTTTTTGAATTAAAATGCGACATTGTTCCGCCTATAACATCTATTCCAAAATAAAACTTAGGCGATATTTCAAAATTTGTTTTGATATTAAAAAGTATAGGAGCTCCAATTGGAAAAGTGGATATTCCCATGGATAGATTTTTGGAGAAGGAATAATTAAGGTTGTAAAATAAAAAATAAGCGGAGCTGCCATAAAATTTTTTTTCCTGAAAAAGAAAAGCATTAGTGCTTGTAAAATAATACTTTTGTGCAATTGATGCTTTATGGATGTTACCTATAGTATCTGAAGAAGCAACGCCACCTTTATAAAAATTTATACCCAGCACACTATTTTTAGGGATATGAATTACGACGCCGGCGCTGCTTTTTAAATAAACCAAAAAATCAGTTTGTTTTAAAATAATCCCTTTGTAGGATGAGCCATCAATCAAATTTACCTCACACAACTTTTTTTGTTTTACCGGTTTTCGCAAAGAATCAGTTTGCGAAAATAATTTTCCGTTAAAAAGAAATAAAATAAAAATTATAAAACCGCAAAAATTACGCATGAAAAAGTAATTGAAGTAAAGTTAGCTAAATAGACATTACCCGATTTCAATTATTACAAATTAACTTACAGTATTCTGTTAATAAGCATAGTCTTTTAAGTAATCAAATGTAGCCGTCAGTTTACCTGCTTTACAAATGGTTGCGCGTTCAATAACTTTATCTGTATCGTGTCCCAGCAAATGCGGCAAAACTCTTTCTATTAAATCCTTTCCAAAATCATCGCTGCTGTCGCGCGGAAGTTCGCAAGGTAAATTATCAACCGCCATAACGCAAATTGTATCTTTTGTAAATGGCAGATCTTCTTTATCCGTTTTCATATTGTATCCGTAAAACGGACTATTTATAGAACTTGATCGAATTGTTGTTGGTACTGATCCATCCATATCGCAAGTAATATCAGCAATTACGCTTATATGAAAATCCTTCGCTTTAATGTCTTCAGTTGTAAACATTTTTGGTGAACGCGGATCCCAATAATGTGCAGATATATATAAATCAGTTTCTTTTGTGTAAGGAGCAAACGTACTTGTAAAATGTTCGGGGTGTTTGAAAAAATCGTTCAAATCAAAATTATGATCGTCGGCACGCTCTACATAATCGCGTGGGTTTAGCTGACAATAAACCGGTTCGCGAAAAGAAGTCATTAAAAATTCATCGGCAGTTACTTTTCTTATACGCAATGCGCTTAATGTTTCTATGGCGCCGTTAGCTACGCGACCGCCACCCGTGAGTGCAATTTTTATATTAGGAAGTTTAACACGTTTTAATTCTTCTTCCATTTCTGCCCGGTCGCGGCAACGGTGTGCGGGTTTTAAACGGAACAAATCATACTTTAATCCGTAGCCTAAAATACCGGTATAAGCACCTACAACTCCAGCGTAACGACCAAAACCTATTATACGGTTATGATTTTTATCTGTGAGCGTTTCGTAATCAATCATTTCAATTTTTTGGCTGATTAAAGCTTTCATTAAATGTTGATTGTGCGGTTGCTTTTTAATTATGTGTGAAAAGAAAAAATATTTTTTACCAGGAATAAGTTTTTCATCGGGCACTTCTTTTACGCCCATTAAAATATCGCAATCCGAAACATCTTCTTTCAGGGAAACACCAAATGCCGTATATTCATTATCATGATAGCAACGGATATCGCTGGGCTGAACATAAATTTCAAGATTAGGGTATTGTTTTAATAAATCGGCACAAATTAGCGGGGTAAGCGGCACACGCATATCGGGTGGTGTTTTTTCTTCGCGCAAAACGCCTATTTTTATTTTAGACATGAAAATTTTTTGTAAAGATACTGCTTGGTGCTAATTATTAGCTTTATTTAGAAAAAGACAAATAATTTAGTCTAAAAAAATCCTTTTTGTGGTTTCATTTTTTTGAACCTAATTATTTGAAAACCAATATTTTGATTAAAAATAATTTATCTATTTTTTAGCATTGCTCGAAATCATGCGCTTTTTTGACGAAAATCATAGTTAACTCGCTATTGTCCAAGTACTTTTGCTAAATTATGCTAAAATAATTTAGTATCGTCGCGCGATTTTTAAAAAGTTGAAATTATGCTAAAAAATTACCAACAAAGTTCTGTTTACTTCAAAATTAAGGGAACGCTTTTTCGGTCTTGCAATTTCTTACTTTCACGAAAAAATAATCAGAAAGCCAATACTATGAGAAAAATTACACTTGCTTTTCTGTTTTTTGTCCTTGTTAATTTAGTAAAAGCGCAATGTACCGCGCCCAGTTTTACGGTTAATTTATCTGCTGCAGCAGATACAAGCTGGACATTATCTAATACACCCAGAAACGGAGTATGTTGCGGATCGTCAAATTGTGTTACGTTTAATGTAACTACAAACCCCG
>CAZZEI010000154.1:0-6249 GCA_964653165.1 uncultured Flavobacteriaceae bacterium
CCGCCCCTATAAAAGCATAAGCTCCAATATCATGTCCGCATACAATGGTAGCATTGGCTCCAATGCTTGCACCTTTTCCTACGTGTGTTTTTGCATATTCATGTTTGCGAATAATGGCGCTTCGTGGGTTAATTACATTGGTAAAAACCATGCTTGGACCTAAAAAAACATCATCATCGCAGGTAACGCCTGTATAAATAGAAATATTGTTCTGAACCTTTACATTTTTGCCTAAAATAACGCCCGAAGATATAACAACATTCTGGCCTATATTGCAGTTATCGCCCAATGTACAATCAGGCATAATATGCGAAAAATGCCATATTTTTACACCTTTTCCGATTTTGCAACCAGGGTCTATAACTGTAGTTGGGTGAGCGAAATATTCTTTTTCCATGTAAGAGGCAAATTTAATAAAACCTTTGATATTTACAGGTAAAAACAATGTATTATATTAGTGAAAAATATTGCTATGCCTTCCTTTGATATTGCCAGTAAAGCCGATGTACAATTGCTCGATAACGCTATGAATGTTGCGAAAAGAGAGATTGTTACCCGCTTCGACTTCAAAAATTCTAAAACAGAGCTTACGCTGGATAAAAAAAACTTTATCATCAATATAACAACCGAAGACGATATGCGTTTAAAGTCTGTAATCGATATTTTACGCATGCGTATGATTAAGCAAAACTTAGACCCACGTTGTTTGGATGAAAGTAAAGCGCATTACCCTTCAGGCATGTTTGTAAAAAAGGAATTAAAAGTTAAAAATGGTTTAGAAAAAGAGACTTCAAAAAAAATTATTGCTGATGTAAAAGTCAGTAAATTGAAAGTAAGTTCTCAGGTAATGGACGATATTATTAGAGTTAGCGGAAAAAAAATTGACGACTTACAACGAGTAATTGCCCTTTTGGAGAGCAAAGAGTATGGACAGCCTTTGCAGTTTATTAACATGAAATAAATTAATAGAGTGAAATTTTTAAAAAAAAATATCTTTTTAATTTTTTTATTGGCCGGAATTTTTTCTGCAGAAACTGTTTTCTCTCAAAAGGAAACCCGAAAACACAAATGGATGTGGTTTCGTTTTGGCTTAAAAAAGAAAAGAGATGGATTTAATCCGGCAGTAGAACACAATAAGGCAACACATGCCTTAAGTCGTAAGCAAAAAAGAGAAGATGACCGCATGCTAAAAAAAGCAAAAAAAGAATATAAAAAGAGTATTAAGCGTTCTGAAAGAAAAAGAAAAAAAGGATAATAATTTATGTTTAAAAAAAATATTTTAATCTTCTCCATATTAATCTCGATGGTAATTGGGGTAATTGTGGGTGTTGTAATTAATAAAAGTTACACATCTCCTTTTGTTCAGGTAAAAGAAAGCGCTGTTAAGCTTAAACTCCCTGAAAAAGAGCAAAAATTCCTCATAAATAAAATTGAAAAAGTAGAAAAGCAACAAAAGAAAGATGCTGCCAATCCTTTTTCTTTAATGAGTGAATTTTTTCTTCGTCTTATTAAAATGATTATCGCTCCGTTGGTGTTTTCTGTCTTGGTTGTTGGCGTTGCAAAAATAGGCGATTTTAAAACTGTTGGACGAATGGGAATTAAAACGCTCGTCTATTTTACTTCGGCAACTTTAATTGCGCTAATGCTTGGGCTTGCTATTGTAAATATTTTTGAGCCGGGAAAAAAAATGCATCTGGATATGCCCGAAGCAGGTGCCGAAAGCGGAATTAAGGCTAATGCACAAACTGCAAAAAATTTCATTTCGCATATTATCCCCGAAAGCGTAGTAGATAGTATGGCGCATAACGAAATTCTGCCCATCGTAATTTTTGCTTTGTTTTTTGGTGTAGCAGCCGCTTCATTGGGCGAAAACGGAAAAATAATTATTAAGTTTTTTGAAGCTGTATCAAATGCCATGTTTAAAGTCACAAATTATGTCATGAAGGCGGCACCACTTGGTGTTTTTGGTGCGGTTACAGCTGTCGTCATACAACAAGGACCGGGTGTTTTAAAAAGCTATGCCTATTTAATTACTTGCTTTTACGGAGGATTGTTATTTTTTGTCTTTGTAGTGCTCCTTGGAATTTGCACTTTGTTCAAAATAAATTTTTTCAGATTATTTTCTTTTATAAAAGAACCTGTCTTACTTGCTTTCAGTACAGCGAGTTCAGAAGCAGCGATGCCAAAAACTATTGAAGCGTTGGAAAGTTTTGGTTTACGAAACCGTACGGTAAGTTTTGTTTTGCCATTGGGTTATTCATTTAATTTAGACGGTTCTATCATGTACATGACCTTTGCTACTTTGTTTATAGCGCAGATGTATGGTATTCATATTTCATTTCCGGACCAGATACAAATGATGTTGATTTTATTAATCACCAGCAAAGGTATGGCAGGTGTGCCACGCGCTTCTTTAGTTGTAATTGCCGGTATGCTTGCTATGTTTAAAATTCCTGTAGAAGGATTGCTTCTTTTACTTGCTGTTGATCAACTTCTTGATATGGGCCGTTCTGCAACAAACGTTGTTGGAAATGCTGTAGCTTCTGCAATTGTAGATAAGTGGGAGAAATAAGTTGTATTCGCGTTAGGGATTGAAGCGGAAAGCCCACAGCCATTCAAAATTTTTGTAAAGAAATAATGCTCAAGTGGCGAGGACTTGAAGCGGAAAGCCCGACCCGCATAAAATTTTTGAACGGAGGAAAATGTAAGTGCGGGGAACGTCCAATAAATAAGAGGTTGTTAAAAAAACAAAAAAAAAGGGGTAAGCTACTTTCATCGCACCGCTACAACCACTTACCCTTGCTCCGTTCCCGTCCTGGGGGATTTAGCAGGAGCTGGTCGTGAAAGACTTACCCCACCGCGAAATTAGTATTTTTTCGGTTATTAAAATAAAAATCGCCAACTTTGTACCTACGCATAGCAATACTCAGTACATAAATGCGTTTATAGCCCTTATGGATATATCTCTTGTTATCCCATTATTAAACGAAGATGAGTCGCTACCCGAGTTGCACGACTGGATAGTGCGTGTTATGCAGGCCAATAATTTCTCGTATGAGATTATTTTTATTGACGATGGAAGCAAAGACAAATCATGGCAGATTATAGAACAGCTTTCGGCTAAAAACAGTGCTGTAAAGGCTATAAAGTTCCGCAGAAATTATGGTAAATCAGCCGCTTTGCATGTAGGTTTTGAAGCTGCGCAGGGTAATGTAGTGTTTACTATGGATGCCGATTTGCAGGATAGTCCGGATGAAGTTCCCGAATTATATAAAATGATTACCCAAGAGGGTTTTGACTTGGTTAGCGGGTACAAACAAAAGCGTCACGATCCAATTACCAAAACAATACCAACCAAATTATTTAATTGGGCAACTCGTAAAATGAGCGGCATTAAACTTCGTGATTTTAATTGTGGATTAAAAGCTTACAAGAAAGACGTTGTGAAAAGCATTGAAGTTTATGGGGAGATGCATAGATACATTCCTGTAATTGCAAAATGGGCAGGTTTTGGTAAAATAGGAGAGAAGGTTGTTCAACATCAGGAGCGCAAATACGGTAAAACAAAATTTGGCTTCGAAAGATTTATAAACGGCTTTTTAGATTTACTTACTATCACTTTTATTTCAAAATTTGGCAAGCGCCCCATGCATTTATTCGGAACGCTTGGCACCTTAATGTTTATGCTGGGCTTTGGTCTTGCTTTCTGGCTGGGAGCAGAAAAGCTTTATACGGTTTATCAGAACGAGCGTATGCCATTGCTTACAAGTAATCCTTGGTTTTTTATTGCGTTAACCACAATGATTTTAGGAACTCTTTTATTTTTAACCGGGTTTGTAAGCGAATTAATACTGCGTAATTCTTCCGTTCGGAATAATTATTTGCTTGAGAAGAAAATCGGACTTTAATTTTCCTTTGCGCCTTTTAAACACTCTAACTTAAGCACCAATCATTAATTTCTATTTGGGCCTTCGCGCCTTTGCGGTTTAATTCTTGTTTGTGCCTTTCCCGGTAATAAACGGCACATCGCAAGTCTCCAATTCAAAATTGGCAATTATCTCTTCCCATTTTATTTTCAACTCGCAGTCAGTGGGTTGCATATAAATTTTTTTAATTTTTCCATCCGGCAATGTAAAGTCTAAGTCGGTTGATAAACTACGCGGACCCTCAAAATTAAAAGGTTCTTTAAAATTATCAGCTAAATCAATGTCTTTAATGTGAATTTTTTGCCCCAATACCATGGTAAATAATTCAAAAACCGCCCGCATCACTTTTATCTGAATTTGATTGGTGGCTTTGTTATAACTAATTTTTACGTCGCCCGAAACCGAAGTTTTATGTGTAAACGGACCCACAACAACCTTTACATCGCAAATAAATTGAGAACTATCCGGACGAATATTTATTTTAAAATTTTTGGCTGTCCAGTGATATTTTCCTTTAATAAAAACCACTTCGTAATCATTGGTTCCGTTTACGGAGTCGATAGCCTTTAAAACCTTGTTAATGCTTGTTTCTTTTATAATAACTGTAAAATCTGTTTGTGGTTTTTGCTGGGCTATAAGTCCGCAGTGAATCAGAATGGGTAAGAGGAAGTATTTTAACACGCTATAAAATTAAAGTATTTACTGCTTTGTTGTTGTTTTATGGCTTGGAAAAAACATAATTTTTATTAGATTTACATGGTATATGAAAAAATTATGCATCCTCCTTATTTCTCTATACTCTATACTTAATACTCAGTGCTCAATACTCTTTTGCCCAATAAAATCGTATAGATTCCATGCTCACTTTATTAAAAACCGAAAAGGCCGACACCAATATAGTACTTCTCTTTAATAATTTATGCCACGAATATATGGCCATCGGCTCTTATAACGATGGTTTAAAATATGGAAACCTTTTATTGCAACTGGCAAAACAATTAAATCCGCGCTTTAGCAATCTTATTACAAGTTCTTTACACAGTATAGGCGTTATTAATTATTATCAAGGCAATTATCCTGAAGCATTGAAAAATTATTTCTCGGCGTTAAAAATAATGGAGGGGATTAGAGCGAAACATCCAAACAATAAAACAAATAAATTAGGCATTGCATCTACTTATAACAACATCGGACTGATATACTGGAATCAAAACAATTACGAAGAGGCATTAAAAAATTATTTAGCCGCATTAAAGATACAAGAGGATGTAGAAGATAAATTAGGTATTGCAGATTCCTACAACAATATTGGAAATATTTATGCAAATCAGGGCAATTATCCAGTAGCCTTAAAAAATTACTTTGCTTCATTAAAAATGGAGGAAGAGTTAGGAGAAAAATATGGCGCTGCTAACGCTTACAACAATATCGGTGCTATTTATATGGATCAGGGTGAAGCTCTGAGAAAGTCGGGACTTATCCATAAAACTGATTCTGTGCTGAGCAAGTATAACGACGCATTAAAGAATTACATAATAGGATTAAAGTTATATGAGGATATTGGGAATAAGAATGGCACAATAACTTCTTTTATCAACCTTGGGGCGGCATATATCAAACTTGCAGGAATAGATTCCCGCCTTCATGGGAACAGGATGAATGAAGCAAAAAATTATTTGAATAAAGCATTACGGCTTAGTATAGAAATTGGGAATAAGGATGCTATTAGAGATAGTTATGCGGGTTTGGCTATTTTAGATAGCACATTAGGAAATTTTAGTAAGGCTTTTGAAAACCACAAGCAATATATTATTTATAGAGATAGTATAAATAATGAAGAATCAAAAAGTCAAACAATGCAAAGTGCAATGACTTACGATTTTGAGAAAAAGGAAATGGCAACGCAGGCCATTCAGGATAAAAAGGATGCTGTTACAGCTGCGGAGAAACGCAGACAAGGTTACGTCTTGCTTCTTGTTTCTTGCTTTTTGCTTCTTGTATTTGTGTTTGCTGTATTTGCTTATCGAAGTTATTTACAAAAGCGGCGTGCAAATAATGTGTTGGAAGAAAAAAATATTGCCATTGCAGAACAGAAAAAAATAGTAGAAGAAAAAAGTCTTTTAATAACCGATAGCATAGAATACGCTAAAAGTATTCAGGATGTTATTCTTCCGGAAGAAAATTTTTTGAACCAGTGGTTGACGGAGTGGTTTGTTTTATTTAAACCCAAAGATGTAGTAAGTGGCGATTTTTAATGGGCCAGACCCGTAAAAAATAAAATATTTATTGCAGCAATTGATTTTACTGGGCATGGGGTACCTGG
>CAZZEI010000155.1:0-6085 GCA_964653165.1 uncultured Flavobacteriaceae bacterium
AGGGTCGATACTATGCATGATATTCCCTGCACAATGCGCTGCTGCAATAGTTTTACATTGTTTATTACAATTATAGTTTTGGTATGAAGTTATGGATTGGAATTTTTATGATATTGTTTGCTTTGGTAATTTTTATTAAAGATATAGCACAATACCCTAAAGAGAATAGATTTAGTCGTTCACCAACTTTTTATCTTCTCTTAGGAGTTATTTTTTTCAGAGGAGTGTATGATTTAATTTCTTATTTCAAAAATAGCTAACCCTTTAACTCACATACTTTTTTATTCAAGAAATATTTTGACGTTTTGAAAACTTAAATAATGAGACTGCCACTAAAACAGGGTTTGGCGTGAGCTGGATGACTAGTAAATAAAAAACATTTCGTACCTTTATATTCAATTTAGTTGCAAATAACATTTCGATTTCATACATACCCGAATTTTTAGCAATAGAACGTTTAAATGAGTAAATTTTCCTTACATAATCAAACAATTTTAATTACAGGAGCTTCTTCGGGAATAGGAAGAGCATGTGCCATAGAAGTAAATAAACAAGGAGCGCATTGCATTTTAGTCGGAAGAAATGAAAACGAATTAAAAAAAACTGTAGCCCTATGTACAAATTCTACTGAAATTTATATTCTTGATCTCACTCAAGAAGAAGAATTAAAAAAATTCGCCGGACAAGTAAAAAATTTAGACGGAGTAGTAAACTGTGCAGGAATTATTAACCCCCGTCCCATTAAATTTTTAAAACAAATTCATCTTAACGAAATTTTTACAATTAATTATTTTGCACCCGTTTTGCTTACTGCAGAATTATTACACGCAAAAAAAATGAATGATGGAGCCTCTTTTGTTTTTATCTCTTCTATTTCCTCACAACACCCCTATTTAGGCGGAGCTGCCTATGTAAGTTCAAAAGCTGCCTTAGATGCATTCAGTAAAACCCTGGCAATTGAAATTGCCCATAAGAAAATGCGTTCAAATGTTTTATTGCCCGGATTGGTAAAAACAAAAATGTTGGAAGAAACTAAAGATGCTGTTGGAGAAGAAGAATTTAAAGCATACGAAAAACAGTACCCTCTTGGTTTTGGCGAACCGGAAGATGTTGCCAACGCTGTTTGTTTTTTACTAAGCAAGGAAGCAAAATGGATAACGGGCAGCGAATTAAAAATGGATGGAGGGTTAGTATTAAGCAGCAAAAAATAAAATGGATAAAATTAAATATAGCGTGATAGTTCCGGTATTTGGTGCAGAAAATTCATTGGAAAAACTCCACGAAAGCATTTGTGCCTATTTTAAGAACAAAGAGACCTTCGAAATTATTTATATAGATGATTGCAGTGAAGATAAAAGCTGGGAAATTTTAAAAAAAATAAAACAGACGGCATCCGGAATTACCCTGATAAAGCTCAGCAAAAACTTCGGGCAACACGGTGCTACAATTTGTGGCTTTAAATATGCCAAAGGAGATTTTATTATTACCATAGATGATGACATGGAAGTGCATCCGGAGGAAATAGACAAACTTATTGAAACACAAAAATTAAAGGATAGTGATTTGGTTTATGGAACCTATAAGAAGCTAAATCAACCCACGCTTAGAAATATTTTAACTAAAATTTATAAATTTCTTTCTAAAGTAGAAGGTAATCAAAAAGGAAAAGGCAGTAGTTTCAGGTTACTTAAAAAATCGCTGGCAAAAAAATTATCTGATAATCATAAACAATTTGTTTTTATTGACGAGCTATGTTTGTGGTACACAACTAAACTTGCCTTTGTGGCAGTACCTGCCAATAAAGAGTACATTAAAAAGAAACGATATAAACTCAGCAGTTTGTTCTCTTTAACAGGTACAGTTATCATGTTTTCTTCTACCTTTCCTTTAAAATTGGTTACTTATATTGGTTTATTATTATCGAGCGTTAATTTTATTGTGGGAATATATTATCTAATTAAGAAATTCTTTTTACGAATAGAAGTGGCGGGTTACACTTCGCTCATTGTGAGTATTTTATTTTCTACCGGATTAATAATTTTTTGTATTGGTATATTAGCACAATATCTTAATCAGTCGTTAAAAGTGCTTAATAACGCGCCGTCTTATAGCGAAGATGAAGTAATATGCTAATTCTTGAACAATACGGCGTAAAACTTAGCAGGCTTACTCAAGAAGATATAGAACTGGTAAGACATTGGCGTAACCAAAGCGATATTGCAAATTATATGGAGTACAGAAATTTTATTACTCCCGAAGCACAAGTAATTTGGTTTAAAAATATCAACAACAAATTCAACTACTATTTTATTATTGAAGTTGAAGGAAAGAAAGTTGGATTAATAAATTCAAAAAATTACGACCCAAAAGAAGGTTTTGGAGAAGGTGGGATTTTTATATGGGATAAAGATTACATTAACTCCTTGGTTGCTGTCTACAGCACTTTGTGTTTATTAAATTTTGTTTTTTTTACTCTAAAATTATGTGAAAAATCAAGAGCGCGCATTTTGCATTCAAACCAAAGAGCTATTCACTACAATCAATTAATTGGGTATAAACTTTTATCCGGACAAGAAAACACAGAGAACCAATTATACGAATTATCGTTGGAGGATTATATAAAACACGGAACCAAATTAAACAAGGCTGCCTGCATTTTAAACGAAGGAGATATTACGCTGACCTATACAGGAACTGTCACTGATAAAAATCTGGAGGAAGTAAACCAATTACTTTCCGGAAAAACTCTCTAAAGGAAAAATTCCGTCACGAAAAGCTTCTTCCCATTTTGCTTTAGAAGCCAGAGATAACAAAAAGGGATCTTCAAGGTGCTCAATTTTATATTTAGAAATTTCATAGGCTGAGTATTCCCATAAAGGATTAGGTATATCAAACATTAACACAACTCGTTTACTTCCGCTTTTATTCCAGGCCTCGTGCTCAAAAGAATCGTCAAATACCAATAACTCCCCTTCTTTCCAATGCCTTGTTTCATTACCAACCCGTATTCCGCATAATTCTTCATCGGGAACAATCAATGGTAAATGACAGCGTAAAACCATTTTTGAATAGCCTTTGTGAGGTAAAATGTGTGTATTGGCTTCCAGGTACGAGTAATCGCAGGATAAAATAGCAGGAATAGAGTAAATTAAAGCGGCCGTTTTCGGACAAAGTTTTGCATGAGAGGGAAATTTCATAGAGAAAAAGATAAAGGAAAATACTTTCCAGGCTTTATGACTTTCAGATTCCACATAATCGGGAAACGTACGCAACCAATGCTCCTCACTCTGAGTTTTTAGTAATTCAAGTAATTCTCCCCTAATTAATTCGAAATTACTTGTCAAAAGTTTCAAATGAGGAAAATCATTCGCCGTATAAAAGAAACGTGGATTTTTTTCAGTAAATTTATAATCGCTCATTTTGAAAGGAAATATACTTAGTAAAAGTAAAAAAGAATATTGATGAAAAAAATATGGTTCAGTATTTTTGATTTTAGTTTTTCCTACAAAGGTCCTGAACCACCTTTTGCTGAACCATCACAATTTAATTGGGCCAAAGATTTTGAAAAAGAAGCTGATTCCATAAAGAAAGAATTACAGGCATATTTAACAGCAAACAATTTACAAAGCTATTTTAACTCCTCCATGGTTTCTAAGCCAAACAGCTGGAAAACAATCGCCCTGAAAACCTGGAGTATTGAACTTTTTAAGAATCAAATTAAATTTCCGCTTACAACAGCGCTGCTAAACAAATATCCTCAAATTATTTCAGCCTCTTTTAATTTATTAACTCCTAACAGTAAAATACATCCACATTGTGGAGATACCAATGCTATTTACAGATGCCATCTTGGACTGGTTATACCGGCAGGCTTACCCGATTGCGGAATAAAAGTAAATTGTCAGGACAAAGCATGGGAACAGAACAAATGGTTAATTTTTATGGATGCATATGTTCATGAAGCGTGGAATGATACCGACAAGGAACGTTATATCTTTTTAATAGATGTATTGAGAGATGAATTTACGAGTGAAAAAAGTAAGGTATGTTCAACAGTACTTACATCCCTCTTCCTTCAAAAAAGAGCTGAAAAATTTAAGTTCTTACTTAATACAAAACCATTCTTTGTTAAATTCCTTGTAATTTTACTAAAACCATTGGCACAATTTGCAATATTTACCAGCAATAAATTAAGAATTTACTAATGTCGGAAATTAAAAAATGGTATTCATTCTCAGAAGGCTCAGAATATCCGGGCAATGAACCCTATTTTTTTGATGTTTCTGGTAAACCCTGGAAAAAATTATTGGAAGGAAAATATCAAGTTATATTAAACGAGTTACAACAACTCATTTCTGAGAATGATAAAAATATAATCCCCTATTTTAATCAAACTCTTGCAACAAAGCCTTCTTCCTGGACTATTTTTCCGCTGATACTATGGGGTAAAAAATTTACTGAGAATTGTCAAAAAGTTCCTGAAACGTTACGTATTATTTCACAAATTCCGGGGCTGACTTCTTGTTCCTTTTCAATATTAAAACCCAATACAAAAATAAAACCGCACCATGGTGATAGCAATGTTATGTATCGCTGCCACTTAACTTTAAAATCAAATGCTACTTTACCTGAAATGGGTTTGCGTGTAGGCACAGAAACAACTTCTTGGGAAACCGGAAAATTATTTGCCTTTTGCGACGCTCATGAACACGAAGCATGGAATAACACAATTAATGAACGTTGGGTTTTGATTATTGATGTGTTAAGAGAAGAATTTATTTCAGAAAAGAAAAAGATTTGCGCTGAAATAAATGCAACACTTTGGTGGCAATTAAAATTTCAGAAGTTCTATTTCATAAAACATTTGCCCAAATGGAGCCGTAGATGGTTGCTAAAAACAACCGCCCTTTTTATGAAACATTAATACACTTGTAACAAACTATCTAATTTTTGTTTAAGTAGAGGAGTAAATTTTTCTTTTCCGTAAATATTTAAATGATGGCAATCAATAAACAATTCAGGTTTATTGATGAATACTCTTTCAAAATCTACTATCGGTATTCTATGTGCATCAATTATTTTTTCAGAAGGTCGGCTTACAAAGGAAGAGCTGTCAACATGATATTTAACTTCATTAAGCAAATTCCTTGTCATCGGAAATTTTATGAAAACCATTTTTACATTATGCTCTTTACATAAAGCTATTGTTTTCTTAAGATAATCGATTGCTATAGGCGAAAATAAATTTTTTGAATTTCCGGAGCACATTAGTTCTTTTTGAACAAAGTTTTGGCTGTTGCTAATTTTTTCAGCTTCTGTTCTTTCAGCAAACTTTTCTTTACCCTTTGCTACTCTGTTTGGGTTAGCCAGATTTAAACCATACTGCCATTCAGTGTAAGGGAAAATCTTTATTTTAAAAAAATTATAATAGGCAGAAAACAAATCCTTTTCAAAATAGGTAAGCTCAGAAATGGGAATAAAAGAATAGTAAAAAAATGTATTGGTTCGATACAGGTTATATCCCATTGCAAAGGTAACCACATCACAGGGTAATACAATGTATTTTGGTTTGAATAAATCATTTTCAAAATAGTATTTTAAACGATAATAATTCATCACATTATTTTCGCCATAATAAGCCACAGAGCAAAATCTATTCCCCATTTTTTTTTCGTCAATACTGCGTTCAACGTGAGAATCTCCAAAAAACAAAACATCATATTGCCCGTTTAATTTTTGACACTCATTTGACCTGATTAACAATTCATTTTTCTTATAAGCAAAAAAATAAAAACAGTAATACAATACTGTATGTACCAATATTAGCAAGCAAATAATTAATATAAATTTCTTCCTTAAAGTCATTAGAATTGAAAATATTGAAATGTAATATCGGGTCTTGTGCTTAAAAGAATCAGCATGAAAGTAAATGTTACATACAGCCCGACCCTTATATAAAAATTCTTTATTTCTTGAAAACAATGTCCTACAGGAGTGCTCTGAAAATACTGCAATATTTCAAAAAATAAAATTAAAACAAATAATTGCAAAACATTTAATGTTGTAATGCCGTGGTAATGACATA
>CAZZEI010000156.1:0-5905 GCA_964653165.1 uncultured Flavobacteriaceae bacterium
ACTGTCAGAATAATGCAGAGCTTTAGTGTTTTCATTCATTACACCTTTTTCATCCATGATGGCATATACTTGCCCAATGTTGCCCAAGGAATTTGCCTCTTCCATTTTATAATTATTTTTATTATGAATCCGTGCACAGCGAATGAAATACTCAAGTGCTTTGTGATAATCCTTTTGTCCGTAATAAAGTGTACCAATATTATTGAGTATATCACTTTCCATTTTAATACTATTTGCTTCCTGATTTCTTTTTAAAGCAATTATATAATACTCAATCGCTTTATCATATTTTCCGTCGTATTGATGACAAGTAGCAATATAAAAATACATATTTACTACCCCATTTTTATTATTCAAAACCTCATACAATTTTAAGGCTTTGGTATAGCACTCCATTGCTTGTATATAATTATAGTTATAAAAATAACAATTGCCCATCCTATTATAAGCAACGGCTTCCCCATTTTTATATTTTTCATTCTGAGAAAGCTGTAATGCCCTATTTGCGTACCGCATAGAAGAATCGAAAGAAAAACCTTTTTGTTTTGCCAGTTCGTTACAAAGGTTGATGCGCGTGGTATCTTTGATAGCAGAATTAAGCAATTTTTTTAACGAATCGACGACCCTTTCATTTTGCTGCGAAAAGATAAAAAGAGGAAACAGTAAAAAGGCAAGAAAAATAGTTCTCATATCTAACCCACGAATATAAGTAAAAAAATATTTTTTGAATTATAAAAATAGTATTATACTTGTATATTATTAACCTTTAAAACTAATTTTATGGCAACAGGAAAAATAAACATTATTACTCCGAACAGGAAGGTAGCTTTTGTTATCGGAGACGGAGACAATGTAGTAAGACCAATATTAGACGTTGATTTGCCAAATAAAGCTATTGAAAACGGCGGAAATGTATCTTTCGAAACTTCGAATGACCGTGGAGTTGAAGTGGCTATTAACATACAACCTCTTCCTATTTAACTAAAATAAGAAAATGTCAAAATTAAAGCAAAGCCCGGTCTTTCTGTAAAATCAGGAAGACAGGGCTTTATTTTGTGTTTTAACTTCTTGATTTTTCCAAACTACATATTAATACAAGTTTAATTTCCGGTTATTTTAATAATCAATACATTTGCAAGAAATAAATTAATTACTACATACAGATTTTAGTTTTTAATTTAGAACGAAAAATAAAAATAAATAATTCAAACTCATGAAAAAATTTACAAAAACAATTTTAGCTGTTGCCTTAATTACAACAACCGGCGTTTATGCTCAGGTTCCTTTACTGGTTAAAGATATTTTTACAGGAATAACAACCTCAACACCCGCCTATCTTGTTGATGTAAACGGAACTCTGTTTTTTAGCGCAGATGATGGTGTTAACGGTAATGAATTATGGAAAAGTGACGGAACTCCCGGAGGTACTGTTTTAGTAAAAGATATAATGCCGGGGACTAATGGATCATTCCCGTCTAATTTAATGAATATTAACGGCACCCTCTTTTTTTCTGCTGATGATGGGGTAAACGGAGCGGAATTATGGAAAAGTGACGGGTCAACGGGAGGAACTGTTTTAATAAAAGATATTTTTACAGGTGGTGGTTCTTCTTTTCCTTCTAATTTTTTATTTACAAGCGGACTTTTATTTTTTAAGGCCGATGATGGTGTTGCCGGAAATGAATTATGGAAAAGTGACGGAAGTCTTACCGGTACTGTTATGATAAAAGATGTAAATAGCGGCAGCGCAGGTTCTTTTCTTGATAATTTAATTGACGTAAATGGTACCGCATTTTTTCAGGCAAATGATGGTGTGAATGGAAAAGAACTTTGGAAAAGTAATGGTAGCGCAGTCGGAACAGTTTTAGTAAAAAATATTAATGCCGGAATCGCCAATTCTACCCCCACTTCACTTACTGCATATAATGATACTTGTTATTTTCAGGCAAGTAACGGTACTAATGGTAAAGAATTATGGAAAAGTGACGGAACATCGGCAGGAACAATTATGCTTAAAGATATCAGAGCCGGAAGCACAAATTCTAATCCGGGTAATTTAATAAGTGCAAACGGCTTATTATTTTTTACAGCGGATAACGGAATTAATGGTACTGAACTTTGGAAAAGCGACGGTTCAGTTGCAGGAACAGTTATGGTTCTGGATATAGTTGCCGGCGCATCAGGTTCAACGCCTGTTAATTTGACTAATGTTTATGGTACCCTGTTCTTTTCTGCTTATGAAGCAACAAATGGGACTGAATTATGGAAAAGTGATGGAACAGCTATAGGAACTGTTTTAGTCGCGGATATTAATGCAGGAACTACCGGCTCAAACCCGGGTTCACTTACCAATATTAACGGTACTTTATTTTTTCAGGCCGATGACGGAATAAATGGAATTGAATTATGGAAGAGTAACGGTACAACTATTGGAACGGTATTAATACAGGATATTTTTTCTGGAATAACAGGTTCAAACCCTACCTTTTTTACGAACTCAAACGGAATAACTTTTTTTACTGCTGATGAAGGCGTAAACGGAACTGAATTATGGTCTATGCAGTCACCTTTAGGAATCAATGCAATTCAAGAAAAAATTTCTTTACATGTTTTTCCAAATCCATGTATATCAAAAACAACAATTGCAAATATGCCGGAAGGAATAAAAACTATTTCTGTATTTGATGTTCTCGGAAAATTGGTTTCAGAAAAACAAACAAAAGAATTAAAAACAGAAATTGTTTTAGAAAATAAAGGGATTTATCTTATTAAGGTTGAAAGCCATGAAGGAACATTCTTTCAAAGGGTTATTGTTCAGTAAAATATGAATGGCTAAAAATTTGGCAAATAAATCTTCAGTTGTAAAGACCATTCCACTTAATGCATTTTTGACTATTGCCTTCATCGAAGGTGGAGCCGTAATGGCAATAGAATTGTTAGGCGCTAAAATGGTAGCTCCTTTTTACGGAGCATCGCTTTATGTTTGGACTTCCATTTTTATTACCACACTTGGCGGACTTGCATCCGGTTATTTTTTAGGGGGCCGTGCTGCTACTTATCTTAAAAAAGAATTTATACTTTTTGTTGTTCTTCTTACAGGCGCTACATTCATTGCTTTAATGCCTGTTATCGCTCCGGGCATTATGGAAGCTACTTTTTCTATAGGAATAAGAGCCGGTTCGCTCATCTCTTGCCTCACCTTTATGCTCGTTCCGCTTATTTGCATGGGCATGGTTTCTCCGCTTATTATTGAGTTGGCTTCTTTGCAAATAAAAAATGCAGGTAAATCGGCAGGAACAATTTACGCAGTTTCTACATTGGGCGGAATCCTTGCAACTCTTTTACTGGGCTTCTTTATTATTCCCGAATTCGGAATTAAAAAACCACTTTTATTTTCCGCAGCTATTTTAGCCCTGTGTCCGCTTATGTATTTTTTTACACGAAAAAAAACAGTCGCTTCTGTAATTTGCATTGCAGTTTTTATTTTAATAGGGGGTTTCGCAAAACCGAAAAAAAAATCGCCTGATGAAAATATTATAAAATATTACAGCGAAGGCCTATTGGGGCAGGTGATGGTTATGGATATACCCATGATTATAAACGGAAAAGAACAAACAAGCAGAAAGTTATTTGTAAATCGCATTACTCAAACACATACATTGCCCGGAAACGCAGGCATTTCATTGTGGTCCTATCCTCACAGAATTTCTATGTTAGCCAGTATAAAACCAAAAGGCTCAAAAGCGTTGGTGTTAGGTTACGGCGCCGGTAGTAATGCCTTTGAAATGCTCGGACTTGGTTTTGAAACCAAAGCAGTAGAACTTGACAAAAGAATCAAAGAAGTTGCTGCAAAATATTTTTTTGCGGATGAAAAAAGATGTCCGGTTATTATTGACGATGCCCGTCATTATTTAAGAACAAGCAATGAAAAATTTGACGTAGTAATTTTTGATTTACTACGCGGAGATGAGCAACCCTCTTATGTTCTCACCATAGAAACAATGAATGGCTTAAAAAAAATACTTAACAAAGATGCACTGGTAATTGTAAATTATCAGGGAGAAGTAAAAGGTCCGATGAGCCTGGCCGCCCGTTCTGTTTTCCGGACTTTAAAAGAAGCAGGCTTTGATACAAAATACTTTTTTGAAAAAGCACCGGAAGAAGGATTAAGCGATTTGATTTTTGTAGCGTCGGCCGAAAAACTTCCCGATTTTTCCGATCTTCAGGTAGAGCGCCAAAACAAATGCTGTCAAGCCGTTTTAAATGCTGCAGATGCACAACCTCTTAATAAAATGATTTCAGATTATTCAATTGCAATTAATGATGCACTTATTTTAACCGACGATAAACCCGTTTTAGAAACAATAAACAATCCTACCCTTGAACTTTGGCGGAAAAGTATGATTAACGATCTTACCAAGCCACTGATGGATGCCGGAATACCCCTTTTTAAATAATTATTCGGAAAAAATTATTCATTTTATTTGACCTTTGCAAGGGTGACAATTGCTACCTTTTATAAAATATTTTGTTCGCAATTCCAATACGTTCCACCCATACTTTATTTTTCCTGATAGTTAAAACCAGCCGATAATCATTTCTTTCCGATATTTTTATCCTGATTCGATAATAATGGGCGTAATTTTCCAACTTTACTATTCCGCCGATTTGATTCTGGCTATCAGCAAATTCAATTTGGTCAAATATCTTTTTGAGTTGCAATGCTAATTCTCTATTTCCAATAGTTTGTGCTTCCCGAAGAAATTTTTTCCTAAAAATTAATTCCATACTTCTTAAACCATTTGGAAACTTCTTGACGAGAAACCGTTTCACCTTCTTCTTCCGATTCTACAGCCATTCTGCCAAGCACGTATTCTTCCCATTGCTTATCGGTCATTTTTTTTACCCGGGCAGTATATTTCTTTATAATGCTATAAATAATATCTGCATCTGCTTTATCCCTAATATCTGCAACAATTCTTGTCATTGATTTTATTTTTCCTTTAAACAAAGATACTTAATTTTTCTGCTCTCTATCGATCAACGCAAAATCTTTGTTTTAGAGGAGATATCCCAACAAGGTTAGTGAAAGAGATGACCTTTCTTTTTTCGTTTGCCTTGCCTCTATTTTCGTCTAAGAAAATTAATACTTCGTCTATTAAATTAATTAATCTGACTAAATGTTAAAAGAATAGAGCCTAAAACCATGCGCATTTAATTGTATTTATCACAGATTATATGTACTTTTGGTATAGTCGTAATCGAGTCTAAATGAATTTGTAAAAGCGATTTAGTAATTATTGAAAAAATAATATTAATTATAATAAACCATTCAATACCGTATACAATGAAAAACAGTAAAACTTTGAATCTTAAAAAAAGACTTTTTTATAGTCTGTTGTTTTTTACGTTGATTTCATTTTCTGCTAATGCACAGAGTGAAGAACGTAAACAGGTTGAGTCTGAAAGTATAAAAATTGTAGTCCCGAATACACCCATTGAAAAGCATGATATTATTGTTAGAATGGAAGATGAAAACGGAAATGAAATGAAATACATTGTTACCCGTGATGAATACAGAATCATGGAAAACAGAGTAAGAGAATACGAAAAAGAAAACGGCATTACCGACAGGAGTAAAAATATTTACGTAATCAATGACAAATTTGAGCCTGTTAAAGTAACAACAAATCTAAAAGACTAAACACATGAGAAATTTTACAAAAAAATCACTTACGATATTTGTTTTTGTTTTGGTAACGTTGTTTACAACAGAAATTTTTGCTCAAGTTTCATGCAGTGGCTCATACACATTTACTACAGGTAATTGCAATAGAGTAACAATTGGAAACGGAGTAGTAGGGTCGTCAATAAGAGTCTGTCTTCAATCTGCCATATCGGGTTC
>CAZZEI010000157.1:0-5865 GCA_964653165.1 uncultured Flavobacteriaceae bacterium
AAACTTGTACTAGGATTATTAACCCAAAAGTGTAAACTTATTTCAGGACGAGACACAGGGCGACCGCTCACAGTCAAACACATTTGCCCACAGTACAATTAAGGTATGTAGTTTATTGGTGGCAAAAGAGTTTGTCTGTTTCCAGCCCCAATCGTTGTGTGCTTCCGTCATAAACTATAAACACCCGTCTTTCACTCTGCACATCGCGGAAAAATTTTTTAAAACAGTGGTGCTAAATCAAAATTATTCAGGGCTGCTCCCTACCCGCGCAAAAGTGTTACGGTCGACAAATACAAACAGCCGTGCCTCGCGTGACATGTAGCTGTGTGGTGTTACGCAAGCATTGTGTGGGGGCACTGATAGCTAACAGCACCTACAAGAAATTGGCGGTTCAGTGGTTAAATGAAGTTTTGTATCTTTAACAAACGTTTGTCACGGCAGACAGTTGGTTATTCGTAAGCCGCTCGGGGCTTGTGCGCAAAACGTTATATACCTCTTTTTAAAATTAGTAAGTTTTTACTTCCCCTTCTGCGTATCAGCAAAACCAAATATTTTTTTCAAAATATCGGTTGCTCTTACTAATGGGTCTTTACGTATTTTTGCTTCTTCGTCGGCTACTAATAAAAATAAACCCACCATTGCTTTTTTAGTTACGTAATCTTCTAAATCGGGGTTTTGTTTTTTTACACCGGGTATTTTGTTGTATTTTTTTACCAATGGGTTCCAGTTTTCTGTAACTTTTACTTTAGCAATGGCATCTTTTACAATGGGTTTATATTGTGCGTATAAAGGCGCGGTTGTAGTTTGTTTTAAATACGAAGTGGCAGCTGTATCGGCACCTTTTAAAATAGCCATGCCATCTGTAACAGTCATTGCTTTAATTGCATCCAAAAAAACTTTGGCGGCACTTTCTGCGGCTTTTTCTGCAGCGCGGTTAAGTGATGTTTCAAACTCCTTTACTTTTTTCTCTAAACCAAGTTTTACCAATTTATTTCTCATTTCAATCGCCTCCGGCGGGAAAGGAATAAATAACCGCGTATTTTTCAAATAACCGTCAGCTTTAGAAACAGTTGAGGCTGTTTTGTTAGTTCCTGTACTAAGCGCTTCTTTTAAACCCTCAATAATTTCTTCGTTGCTTGGTATTTTTGGTCCCGCATCTTTGGCGGGGACAACATCTTTTACGGCTTCTGTAATTTTAGTTTCATTCTTTTTAACTTCATCTTTGGCTTTGTTATACAAATCGCCTAAACCTTGTGCGTGCGCACCCATCAAACTTATGCTGCAAAGAGCAATAATTATTTTCTTATACATATTTATTGTTTTTAATTGTTGTACTGTTTCAAATCCCGTGCCTAATTTACATCTTTTTGGTTAGTGAGCTTGTTGAACTAACTATTTCCTGCCCACTGCCGTAGGCTCTCTCTTATAAAAAACAAAACCACCCTTACGGTAAAGTTCTATCATAGAGTCGTTATCCTTACGAATCTGGTCTGCTTCAGTAACCTTTGCCACAATATATGCTCTTTTATCAATTGGTCCGTCAAGCATCCAGTTAAGGCTATTAAGATTAAATGAAGTTGCAATAGTATGCCCCTGAGCTGCCATAGCCTGTTCGTTTTTCTTTATAAAATCCAGTAGTTTTGGCGAGTTGTGCAATGGCTTTCTTTCGGTATAAAACATATAAGCGTAACTTTTAAAACCTATTGTTTCTACATAGCAATCTTCGCCCTTAATAGATTTGTAAAATTCTATTGCTGGTCCTTGCGAGTATGGTTCAATTTTCGGGACTATGGTTATAGTAATAAGCCAAATGCTGATAAGTGAAGTAGCAAACAATCCGTAAACCATACTTGCTTTTCCGGTTTTAAAAAACTTTATCAGAAAATAAATACAGCCTGCTAAAAATAAAACACCTGTCAGCCATTCGTAGCCGCTCCAATTTACGGGAGTATTCAGACTTGCTATTGCAAAATCGTCTTTAATAGTACCGGAAGAAATAATTTGAGGTTTGAAATTTTCAATTAATGCAATAAGCGTAAAGGCTATTCCTGTCAGTCCGATAATAACAATGCCTGCAATAAATAATTTTTTATTTAATTTTTTTTGTCCGTTTATAATTTGATAAAGCGAATGTGCTGCCAAAAAAGTAAGCGGAAAATAACACATGCTTGAGTAGTGAACTATTTTAGTTTTAACAATTGTAAATAAAATAAGTACAACCCAAAACAAATTAAGCATCCATTTTTTTATGTACACCTGATAAGGAGTATCTGAATCTGCTTTCCTATGGGCTGAAATGAAAAATAAAGATGCCGGAAAGCAACCTATCAGTAAAACGACAAAATGGTACAATAAAAATCCGTCGTGCCCTGAATCTTCAGTGCTGAAGAGTCGTAATTGGTAACTGATAAATTCCTGAACTACATCTAAATGACCGGAAGCTATTTCAAATAAAAACCAACTAAATCCGCTTAAAAAAAGTGAACATGCAAAAAGCACAACATTTTTTAAATTCCCTATTAAGCTGAATTTTAAACGAAGCCAGCTTACCAGTAAACACAAACCTATAATAATAAGTGCCACCGGGCCTTTTGTAAGTACTGCCAAACCCGCAAAGATGCCTGCGTAAATTGCGTTTGGATTTATTTTTTCTCTCACATTATTATTAAACCAATTCAACAAAAAGCAAATGCTAAGAAAAATGAAAAGATTAAACCATGGGTCTATGATGCCCGATTTAAAATATAAAAAGGGAAGGAAAGAGGCAGCAAATGAAAGCACCCAAAGCAAAGCAAATTTATGGTCGTTAAATTTTCTCCCGAAATAATAAATTAAATTAAGTGTAAGCATTCCGCACAAAGCATTCGGAAAACGCGCTGCAAATTCGTTCACCCCGAAAATTTTCATACTTAAAACCTGTAACCAAATAAATAAAGGAGGCTTTTCCCAAAATGGTTGAAAATTTAACTGAACTCGGGAGTAATCATTAGTGACAATCATTTCGCGGGCGCATTCTGCAAAATTTATCTCGTCCCAATCAAATAAATGTACCGCACCCAAGAAAGGAATAAATAATAGCGCACTGATAATGGTAATAAGAAAATGATAGCGTATATAACTTTTTTTATCTTCCATTAAAACAATCTGTAGATAGGCTTATCCAGTTTTTCTAATTTTTTTGAAGTGGAAGAGAAATAGAAAAATCCGCAGACAAGCGTAGAAAAGAAGACAGCAATAAAACTTCCTGCCGTTATATCTTCAAAAAAATGTTGTGATAAATAAACTCTTGAGAAGGCAACGGTTAGTGCCAAAAGAAAGAAAATAACTTTGCTGCTGTATTTCTCGGATAAAAATCCAAGGCAAAAAAATAATGCAAAAGCAGCCGTTGCATGCCCGGATGGAAAGCTATGATGTATGTGTTGTTCTTCAGCCATTCCCGTTACTAGATTTATGGGAAGGTGTTGTTGCCAAAAAACTAATTGGGGTCTGTCAACATCTCCAAAAAATGCATATTTAATTGCTTGCGTAAAACCCGCGCTTAATCCGTAAGCCAATAAAACGGTTAAGGATTTTCTTACATTAATAAAAAGTAAAATAAGGCCAATGCTAATTACAAATATGCCATCGCCCAAATAAGTTATGTATTCAAAAAAGGTATTAAATGCGGGAGTTACAACTTTATTAAAGTACTGATGTAATTGTATTTTATCTGAAATGAGAATTATGGATACAGCAACGCAAAAAAACAGAGCGTATAAAATAAGGAAGGTATTATTTTTTTTAAGGGTTTGGCGCAACGCAGAGTTTTCTTAAAGATAAACGTATTTAGAGAAGAATTATTTCCTTAACCAATTCTTTTTTAAAATATTGATTAATGTTGTCAGTTAATTGTTTCTGCAAATAGTGCAATTCGTTTTTAAGCGCAGCCGAATCAACCTGCAAATACATTTTTTGGTCTTTTAAAAACAAACGGGTTGTATGTTTGTGAATCATCTCTCCGGCAATTTCTTTCCAATAGGTAAGCAGGGTAGATGACTCTATTTTTTTATCGAGCCTGTTTTGTTTTAAAAACTGCTCAATTGCCGAACCTACGCTTTGAAAATTTTGCTTTTTCATCCTCAATAAAACTAAATAAAAAAACCCAGACGGTCAGCCTGGGTTTCAATTATTTTAAAACAATTTATTTAATGCTTTTTACTTTTTTAGTAAGTTTAGATTTTAAGTTAGCCGCTTTGTTTTTATGTATTACATTGCGTTTTGCCAATTTATCTAACATAGAAACAACCTTTGGTAACAAAGTATCTGCCTCTTTTTTATCAGTAGTCTCGCGTAAACGTTTTAGGTGTGTACGTGTAGTTTTAGCCTGAAAACGGTTATGCACTTTCTTTGATTCTGTCTGTCTGATACGCTTAATTGACGATTTATGGTTTGCCATGTTATTTTGTTAAAAATAGGGTGCTCCGTTGGAGTCCCTTTTGTTTTTATTTTTTTAGTTTCGGGGGACAAATATAGGCTTTTTATGGAATATTGCAAGTTAAAATAAATAATACATAATCCGCTACAAGCCTTATTTTTGTCGATAATTGGGAATTTTAAGAGTTATATCCCTGTTTTTGCTTCTCGGCTTAGTGGCTGGGGCGCAAACTGTTATTGAGAAGAATCTAGTGCCTAATGGCAGTTTCGAGAACTTTAAAAAAAAATCGGGTAATATTAAAAACGCCTTGCCTTGGGTGGGTATAGCTTCGGTAGATTATTACCAGGAACCTATTAAAAATGATACGGGTCGCTGCAAAGGCGCACAAACAGGCGATTGCTATGCCGGATTACGTTTTCAGAAGTCTTATAAAGAGTTTATAGAGGTAAAACTTGCTGAGCCCTTAAAAAGAGGCAATAATTACCTTTTTGAGTGTTACATCAGGCTGGCTTTTTGGAGCAATGCACAATTAAAATCATTTGGCGTGTATTTTTCTAAAGGGGGTATGAAACTGGTTAAATTTCCGGAAAGGGATTATGTAGTTGATACGATTGCCAAAAAAAGTGCTCTGGATGGAAGTTTTTGTTGGTTTAAGGTAAAGGGTATTTATAAAGCAATTGGAGGCGAAAAATTTATTACCCTGGGCAATTTTGCCCCAAAAATTAAAACTGACATGGCTAAAATTAATTTGTTTAAACCGGGCTTTAAAGAAGCGTATTATTTTGTGGATGATGTTTCACTAAAGTGGATTAAATCAAAAGAAGATGAAGTAAGGATTGTTGATGTAGATAGTTTAAAAAGATACGAGAAAGATTCTGTTTTGCAGGTAAGGGCTGATGCGCATGTTGGAGAAAAAATTACGCTCAAAATTTCTTTTGATTTGGGCAGATCGTATATTCTTGCTGAATCGTTTGCAGAATTAAATAAAGTATGTCAGTATTTATTTCGGCATCAAAATTTTGTGATACAAATTAGCGGGCACTCTGATAATTCGGGTTCTTCTCGTAAAAATATGCGTTTGTCGGAAGAGCGCGCGCGTGCTGTGTTTGAATATTTAATTACTAAAGGAGTACAAAATAAAATGCTGTATAAAGGGTATGGAGATACAGCACCAATTGCCGATAATAGTACGGATGATGGAAAAGCAAAAAACCGTCGCGTTGAGTTTGAGATTTTGAAGGAATAATTTCTACAACTAATAAAAAACCTGATTGGCATCTGCAACACCCCTCTATCGTTCCTCTTCGAGGAACATATCGTCTCCCCTCAAGGGGAGAATTTAATACAAGATTTTTCCAAACGTGGACATGTTACAAATTTTGTAATGCTTTGTATTAATTCCCCCTTTGAAGTGGGCGCCCTCTCCGAAGGAGCCCCAAAGGGAAAGGGCG
>CAZZEI010000158.1:0-5822 GCA_964653165.1 uncultured Flavobacteriaceae bacterium
TATCTCGCAATAGAAAAAAACCCTAATGGAAAAATCATGTTAGTGTTTTACGAAGCAAAACATTTTGATAATTCCGAAATTAGATCGAGAGCAATTCCAAAAGTATTTGGACAAATTGAAAAATATGAAATGGCGTTGAACAATTCCATTCATAAAACTGAAATACTAAATTCATATAAAACCATTTACAAAAATGTGCTTGAATTAAATTTGAACAATAGAAATAAGCTCACCCAATTAATTGGCGAGAACATTGAAAGCATTGAAATTGATAGCAAACCTCGACTTATAATATTTGAAATTGACGCAAACAAAAAAGACGACATACATATTCAAAAACTGAAACAAAGGTTCGGAGAAAAAAGACTGATATTAAAAGAAAAAATTTAGTAATGGAAAATGAAATAAATATAAACGCTGACTTTCTTACATTCAAAAACCAAATCGTAGAAAAATTTGGCGAACAATATTTTGACCAAGCAGAAATATTCTTTGAGCGTGCAATGGTTCAAGCAAAACAAGGACTTTTACATAGTGCAATTGCAGACGGAAAATTTGCGATTGAACTGAGCAATTATTCTAACGACAAAACTGGATTAACAGACATCATTGGTTTTATCTCTCAACTCCATTGCGATCTCGGACAAATCACTAAATCAAAAGCATATTACGAACTTGGTTTAAAATTACTTGACACTGAATCGAAGTTCTATGAAACCGATAAAGAATCCTATGGAAAATTAAAGGAACTTATCGACAGCGAAAGTTGGAAAGAAAGCATTGACAACGACAAAGATGAATAAAAAACGCCCTATAACAGCACCTAAAAAAAATGGCGGGGGAAGTGCGAATATAAACAGTTGTGCATCTAATAAAGTTTGGTGGGTACAGACAGTTTAGTGTTCCAAAGCCGCCACTTCTTTTAGCTGCAATCCGTTATGCCTAATGCGCCCGACGACAAAAAATAATCGTGTGACAACAAGAAATAAACATCACAACTATTGACAATTATATGCCGACAATTAATTATGTTTGAAAAATGAAAAAGCAGAAAATTATTTTAACCGTTCAATCGACTGGCACGAAAGGTAAATTCAGATTAGGAATAAGTTATTCTGACTCTATTCGTTATTTAAAAAAAAGAGGCACGTGTGTATTATTATTTTTAGGAAAAGAAAAGTACTGTTGCAAAACGACCTGTGGTCTTCCTTTAGAAAAAGGGTTTGATTTATACTCTAAGGAATTAAACGAGTGGATTAAAAAAAACAACTATAATTCTTACAAAAGAGGCAATCCAAGTAAACTTATATTTAGTATTGCTATTAAAAATATAATTGAACTTAAATTTATAAGCAAAAAAATTACTTAATCATGAAAAAAATATTACTTCTTTTTTTACTTGTTGTTTACATTGGACAAATGACCGCCCAATTATGTTTTATGGCTGCCACAAGTTTTACGGCAGGAAATGGCCCAAATTCAGTTACCAGTGCTGATTTTAACGGCGACGGTATAAAAGATTTGGCTGTTTGTAACTATTCTTCAAACGATGTATCAATTTTATTAGGGACTGGCATTGGCAATTTTACTGGTGCTACTGCTTTTGCTGTAGGTGCTAATCCTTATTCCGTAATCAGCGGAGATTTTAACGTAGATGGAAAAAAAGATTTGGCTGTGGCTAATTATGGATCAAACTATGTATCTATATTATTGGGTACTGGCACAGGTAGTTTTCAGTCTGCTTTATCCTTTACGGTGGGAAATAATCCTATTTCTATTACAAGTGCAGATTTTAACGGGGATGGAAAAACTGATTTAGCAACTGCTAATATTTATTCAAACAATGTATCCGTATTATTAGGCACAGGCGCAGGGGGCTTTGGTGCCTCAACAAACTTTGGATTAGGTGCAGGACCATGGGGCATTTGCGCCGCTGATTTTAATGGAGATGGAAAAAGTGATTTGGTAACTGGTAATTGCGGCGCTGACAATGTATCTGTATTGTTGGGTACAGGCACAGGCGGTTTTGGGACTGTTACCAACTTTCCTGTAATATCATATCCTGAGTCAGTAATAAGTGCAGATTTCAACGGTGACGGAAAACTTGATTTAGCAACTGCTAATTGGAATACAAACGATGTATCTATTTTATTAGGTACCGGCGCAGGCAGCTTTGGCGTTGCTACCAATTTTCCAGCCGGCTCTCCCCATAGTTCAGTTATCTGCGCTGATTTTAACGGGGATGGAAAAATTGACTTAGCAACTGCCAACGGCGGTGGAGTCTCAAATGATGTATCCATCTTACTAGGAACTGGTAGCGGCAGTTTTGGGGCTGCTACTAATTTTCAGGTAGATTCATTTCCTCAATCCTTGGTTAGCGCTGATTTTAACGGAGATGGAAAACTTGATTTAGCAACGGTTGGTAGTAAAATTTCTGTACTATTAAATTGCACGGGGGTTGGTATTACTAATTTTAGTAATGAAGAAATAATTTCTATTTATCCAAACCCAACAAGGGACCAGTTCTTCATTGAAACAAACGTGACTGACAAACTAATTGTGGACTTGTATGATGTAAACGGCAGACACGTGTTTAGCAAAGGCGTAAGTGATAAATCAAATATTAATATTACAACTTTAGACGAGGGCATTTATACGCTGACAATTAAAATGGCTGACCGCTTTATAAATAAAAAATTAGTTATCGTACATTGACAAATTATTCTCCTCGCAGACATTTGTACGGCGGACGTAGTTGTTGTGTAAGTAGGCAATTTCTCAAGTATAAACCGTAAAAGTTAAATGAAAATGAAAAAAATAGCAATGTTAGCAGCCTTAACAGCGATAGTTGTTTCCTGCAAAAAACAATCAGTAACACAACCAACATCCACTACTACTACTCCAGCCCAACCAAGTATAGTAGACTTGGTCGTCCAACAAAACGGCAAAGCAGCAACCCGAAACGATTATAAAAACGGAGTTGTAATTAATCAAAATCAACAAGTAACTATAAGTATCCAAAAATATTATGATACTCTACGGGTAGAATCACGAAATGTTTATTTTATTGATTCAACAGCAACCTTGTTTAGGTTTAAGGGAACAAATAGTACTATATTAGGAATAGATTCAGTAATTTATAATAGATTAACCAAACAAGTAAGATATACTAATGATTGTGCTGGGTGTGGTCAGGGTGGGGCAAACATGAAAATAATAATCGTGACTAATTAAAACAAGTTTGGCTACCAATAGCAACATTTTTTTTCAATTCATTTTTTAAATTAAAACCTATGGCAAACTCAAACTTAGAAATACGGCAGTTAAAAAATGACGCGGGTGAAGTATTTGTTTTTTATCGCTACAAGGACGATAAAAATAATAATTTTGAATATCAAGTCTACAAGCTTGTAGAATCAAAGGATGTAGCAAGAAGTTTTGGCATAGATGAGTTTCCTTCTGGAAGAAAAACTGGTTTGAATTCAAGGGAAATGTGCGATGAACTTTTTAAGCAAAAAACAATTTAGGGAGAAATATTTAGTAAATAAAAAGTTGGTTATACTCCGCTGACAAAATTATTTTTCACTCGGCAGACCTTTGTATAGCGGACACGCAAGCGTTGTGTAAGCAGGCACAAGGTCGCACTCAGGCATAACAGCCAGTTTTAATAAATGGCGCGGGACGTGGGGAAAGAAAAAGTGTTATCTTTAAAGTAAGTTTTGTATCGGTAGACAGTTGGTTGTTTCATAACGCCACTTATTAAACTGGCAAACCGTTAGGCACAATTTTAAAGCGACCGACAAATGAAAAAACAACTTACGACACTGATCCTGCTTCTATTCTCAATCATTGCCCTCGGACAGACTGAATATGGCAGAGGTTTTAAGAATGGTTATAGCGAAGGATACTGTTATAAGGACTACGGTTGCATAGCGCCAATTCCACCCATAACTCCTATTCCATACATTGGCGAAAGTAACGATAGCTACCAAGACGGATATAACAGAGGATTCAAGCTTGGCTTAGAAAAAAAATCAGTAAGTAATTTAGCTTCATCCTATTCGGGTTCGCAATCGGGTTCAGGAGGTACAATAAACTGGAGTAAACCTCAGAGTATGTACGTACCAATGAACAATGATATTTACACGGCACTATATCAAGACGCCGCAAGAAAATCGGCAGCCGCTGAAGACAATACAAAGAAGCTTGAAATAATTATGCAATATATAATAGAAATCGAAAAGAAAAGCACCGATAAGGATTTACTGGATGCCGCAAAAAATACTCGAGCAAAAATGGATAAGTACGGTGAAGATCATCCTCACATTAGGATGTCTGACATTTCTGATCTTCTATACGAAGTAGAAAATGATTTGCTTGTAGCAACTGCAAAAGCCAACCGAAGGTTAGAGCTCAAAACACTCTACGACCAAGCTGTTGAAGCCTATAAAAATCAAAAATGGGACGATGTCATTTACAATACTACACCTCTTATTGCAGCCGACCCTAAAAATGCCAATTTGTATTATCTAAGAGGATTGGCATACGAAGCAAAAAAAAGTTACGCCTTAGGAATTGAAGACTTTGATAAAAGTTTAAACATCAATCAAAATCAGCCTAAGGTTTTCGGTAGTCGCGGAAATTGCAAGTCAGCAATTAAAGATGATATGGGAGCTATCAGTGATTATAACAAAGAGATTGAACTAAATCCTTCGTCAGCTTACGCATATTATAATCGTGGAGAAGTTAAAGATCAACTTGGCGACCATAGTGGAGCGATAAATGACTATAACAAATCAATAGAATTAAAGCCAGATTTTTCAATGGCATATAACAACATCGCATGGTCACTATATCTTCAAAAAAAATACCCGGACGCACTGAAAATGATCAACAAAGCTATAACCGTCGACCCAAATAATTCAACCGCATACGATTCAAGACAAGAGATAAAATTTGCGCTTAATGATTTTCAAGGATGCATTGATGACTGTAACGCTGTAGCTTACATGGATTCCAAAAACGCAAACTCAATTTTTTTTCGAGGCCGTGCCAATTACAAATTAGGAAACAAAACAAAAGCATGTGAAGACTGGAGTAAAGCGGGAGAGTTAGGAAAAAGCGATGCCTACGATTTCATTAAAAAATTCTGTAAATAATGGATGAAATAGAAAAAGCAAAAAGAGTGCAACAGTACAGAGAAAGGTTTGTCCGCTGGCAACAATTATCTTTAACTCAATTGTCCAATACCAATAATTTAATTTTAACTTTCTCCATCGGTTTTCTTTCGTTTGCAATTTCAAAAACGGATTTTAAACTTCCGGCAAATTGTTGCGCAGTGTTTCTCTCTGTATTGGGTTATCTTCTTCTAATTGCTTCTTTTTTCACGGGGACAATGGTGACTTTCAATCGGCTTAAAGATTTTCGTAAGACAAAAGACATCGTAAGACATAAGCAAAAAAGATTTGAAACAAAGTATGAAATAAAAAATCACGGGGACATTGCAACAATGGATGAAGAAATAACTCGACTGGAATCAGAGACTAAAAAAATAGGCGATACGACTTGGTATTTACTTCATTGGCAACTGTGGACTTTTTTCATTGGTTCTGCTGTGACCTTGGTGACACTGTGTATGCAGAACAATTAAAACTGTGCCTAACAGCAGTTTGGCGTTATGCGGGGGACGTGGGTAAAAAAAGTTTAGTATCTTTAAAGTAAGTTTTGTTCTCGGTAGACAGTTGAGTGTTTCAAACCCGCACAACGCCAAGCTGCAAAACGTTATGGGCAAGTTTAAGAAACGACACAACGGAATGACACAG
>CAZZEI010000159.1:0-5787 GCA_964653165.1 uncultured Flavobacteriaceae bacterium
ACTTTCACTATGTCTGTATTAGTAGCGCAGCCTGAACCTGATGCAGTAACAGTATAGTATGTTGGGGTTGTAGTATTACACGGGGAAGCTGTGGGTTGAGCAACTGTGCTTGAACTTAAGTTGGTTGTTGGAGACCAGCTATAACTATAGCCACCAATTGCCGTTGTGCCAATTGTAACACCTGTGCACGCTCCGGGAGGACAACAATTTGTGGTATTTGTTTTATCAGTTCCTGCGTTTGCTGTACATAATACCTGAAAGGTAACATCATCAATAGCTGCTTTACCTATAAGCGTAGCGCCGCCATCATCACAAAAATTCATATTTCCTACAACAAGATAATAGGTTCCATTGGAAGATACAGTTAAATTTGTCGAATATCTTGCCCAGCTGGTTGTTATAGAAAAAGCAGTTGGAAGAGACAATCCTCGAATATATCCTAAAATAGCAGAAGCGGAAGAACCCACACTTGTAGGAACCAAACAAGCGTAAAGATATCCGGGTTGATATGACCCAACTCGCTGAAAATATGCTGAGAAAGAATATGTACTAGTTGTAGATAACGAGCCACTTATTTGTTGATATATTAATTCATTTGTAGCTGTTGAATTTGGATACCATCCATTTGTTGTGATATAACAATAACCTGTCCCGCCATTAGCACTTGTTACAGGATCACAAGTAGAGGTTGTTCCACCAGCAGCGTCATTAAAATAACCCACATTTGAAGATGCACCAAGTGCATCAGTATAAGAACTACAAGTATTAGGATATTTAGATCCTAATCCATCCCAAGTGCTGACGTGAGTTACGCTCGTATTTGTTGAGCAGGTAGGTAGGGTGTTGTAGGTTTCAAAATTACCATTTGAAATAGTTTGCGCAAAGCCCATGTAACTTGCAAGGCATAATGCTAATAATAGGTTTGTTTTTTTCATAATTTTTGTTTTTTATTTCGCCTACTCTTTTTAGGATTTTGGGCTAACTCCTTTTTATAATGCCAAAGGTTAACCAAATTAATTACCTGTATATACGTAAAACCCGCAATTATGCACTACGTAAAACCCGCAATCTTATGGGTGTTTTTACGTAGTTTAAAATGTTAAAAATGGCTGCAGGCCTTGGTAGTATGGAGTTTAATCTTTTACACGGTTTCCTTTTTAATTTATTTTCTCTTTTTAGGGGTTTCAACTAATTCCTTTTTCAACACCAAAAGTTAACCCAATTAATTTCCTATGTAAGTGTATTTATACGTGGGTTGCGTACCACGTACCTATACGTGGTTATACCCGTATTTCTACGTATTGCTACCAATGAAAAGAAGAAGAAAGAAATTCAAACTATTTTCTAAGTATATTTACTGAAATAAAAAATCATGTTCAGCAAAACCTCAGATAACCTAAATCTTTACTACGAAGTAACAGGAAATACAGAAAGCAAAAAGACGCTTATTTTTTTAAACGGCTTGTCGCAATCTACAATTGCCTGGGCTTTTGTGGCTCCTTACCTTAAAAACGATTATAAGATCGTTTTATTGGATTTTATTTTTCAGGGGCAATCAGCAAAAAACAGCGAGTATCGCGATTTTGACCAACACGCGGAGGATGTAAAAAAACTTTTGGACGATTTAAAAATTGACAAGGCAACTATCATTGGGCTTTCTTACGGAAGCTTGGTAGCACAACATTTTGCCTTATTGTTTCCGCAGCGCTTAGATAAAGTTATTTTGATGAGCACTTTCGCGCACAAAATACCTTACTTTGAAGCAATAGAAATTGCCTGGACCAGCGCGCTTCATGCCGGGGGTTATCCTTTGTTGTTTGATATCATGCTGCCAAGCGTTTTGGGCGAAGAATATTTTAAAAACCCTATTATCCCAATAGAATTAATGCGACAAGCGCGCATGGATGCTAACAGTGATACAGTGGCTTTGTTTAAACTTATGCGAGCCACAAAAGAAAGACCGGATTACAGAGAGAAACTAAAAAACATTGCTACGCCCACACTTATTATTCACGGCGAAAAAGATTTATTGTTACCACTACATGTAGCCACTGAAGTGCATAAATCAATTCCAAATTCCAAATTTGAAATTATACTGAATGTGGGGCATACATTAAACTTAGAAGCTGTTCCGCAGAGTATAATTTTGATAAAAAAGTTTTTAGAAAGCTGATGGGCATCCGCTAATACAATGGAACGCAGATGACGCAGATAGGGATGATTTAAAGTGATTTTTTTGCGGCTTATAGGAAAACAATTTTTTTATCTGCGCTCATCCAATAAATCAGTGTCATCAGCGTTCCATTTTCGGCTGCCTAATTGGAATAGTACTTCATTATAGCAGAGTAGAAACTTTGTGCTGCAAGAACAACACGTTTGTTGGTTTTAATACCGAAATTATCTTCCGTGTTTTTTATTAATTCGTAACACTCATTTTCACTGTCCTGGTATAAACATTCTCCGTACACAAGCGGACTTTGAACCAACCTGCAAAGCGCAAGATTTCGGCAATACACGCCGGCTGATGCGGTAGAGGTACAGTGTTCACTTAAATAACTTGCATCCGAACTTTTTGCTATAGGCACATTTAATTGTTTTGAAAGTTCGTTGACCAGCAAAGAAGAAATTTTTTCACATTCGTCAACATCATTTGTTAAAAGCAAACGCAATAAATTAATTTTTCCGGCTGCTGTTTGTACATTATCATCCGTAATACACCCGGGAATAAAGGCCATACAAAAATCTTTATCGGAAGGTTTTATCCAGGGTACATTTTTTTCATTTACATTATAGTGAATAATAACAGTAAGATTGGGGGAAAAGGAATTAATTAAACGCGCTCTGTTTTGCAATTCATAGTCTTTAAAAAATTCTACAAAAAAGGTATTGCTACCCATGTGCATTAACCATTTGTATTTTTTTGCATTAATTTTTTCTACTTTTAATAAACTATCAAGTGTTTTCTTTTTTTTGTTTTTATACCAATCTTCATAAGTAAGACCAAAAGTGGTGGCATTATTTTTTCGTGATAAAGAAACTGTTGCTCCCTCTCTTTCCAGCATAATTTTTAAAATGCTTGCTGTTTGAAATGTAAGAACCCCTTCTGCAATATTAATGCTGTCGGTTTTTAAATCCGGATAAACTTCTTTTGTAAAGCGCAAATACTTTTGTTCTGTCTCGGCCATTTTCATGTTGCCCGCAATATGTCCGGGGTCAATCATAATTTTAATTCCAGAAAGAGGTTTTTCGGTAGATTTATTTTTTTGCTTGTAAGAGGTGACCCCATAAACACCGAAATTTTGTTTCCCTTTTAGCATTTGGTATAAACTTCCGGAAGAATCAACCGGAAGAAATTTAATTAATTCAGCAACTGTCGCCCAGGTATCTTTTGATAATACAAAATCTTCCTCCTTTTTTGCGTTTACATATTTATAAAAAGTAAGTTTTTGGGGAGTAATTTCTACGTATTTATCTAAGCCTCCTTTATAATTGAGGTAGCTATCAAAACGGATTTTTATTTGAGCGAATTGTTGCGAAAAATTTTTTGCAGACAAAAAAAATAGGACGAAAAAGACAAAAATTCGCATACGTAAAACTAAGAATACAATAATAAAGTCCTAAAGGTTTAAAAATAACTTTCTAACAGTAACGCGTTAAGCATTTTGTTTGTAAACTTGTATGATGATTGCCACTTTTTTAAATACCTTAAAAAGAAACAAAATTTTTGTAGGAATAAATCTCCTGTTTTTTATTATATACTCACTTATTTGTTTTGTTAACCATTACAGTTTTAGGAGTTACGCGCTTGATTTAGGCGCTTACACAAGGACGCTTTGCGATTATGCTCATTTTCATTTCAGCTATGGAGAGGTTTTCAGAGAGGTTCCCGAAAACATGTTGAGTGATCATTTTGATTTATTACTCATGCTTTTTTCCCCTCTTTGGTGGGTATTCGGACAAATTACACTGCTTGTTGTTCAGCTTGCAGCCATTCATTTTGGGGCTCTTGGGGTTTTTAAATTAGCTCGTCAATCAGGGCTTGACAACCGAATAAGCAATGCCACAACTTTTGTTTTTCTATCGTATTTCGGAATTTTTTCCGGTGTTTCTTTTGATTACCACAGTAATGTAGTAGCAGCTTGTTTGTTGCCGTGGTTTATTTTATTTTTTAATCGCGAAAAGCCAAAGCGACTTATTTTAATTTTTATTCTTATTGTAATTGCTAAAGAAAATATGGCGTTGTGGATGTTTTTTATTTGTACAGGATTGCTGTTTCAAAACAGGAAGTCATTTGTAAAAAGAAAAATTGCCATTAGTCTTTCGCTTACTTCATTGTTGTTTTTTGTCTGGCTGTTATTTTATGCGATGCCGTATTTTTCTTTAGGCAAACAATATTCGCACATTGAGTTTCATGTAATGGGAAATAGTTTCAAAGAAATTATTGTAAACATTGTGCAGCAACCTATAAAGGCATTTTCGCTTTTATTCCAAAATCATTCAGAAGCATCATTTAATTTTATTAAAGCAGAAACCTGGATTTTTTGGTTATTGTCGGGAGGATTTTTAATGCTGTATCGTCCGGTTTTTTTATGGATACTCATCCCCCTAATGATGCAAAAAATGTATCACGACGATCCAACAAAATGGAGTGTGGCACAGCAATATAATATTGAATTTGCACCAATGGCTGTTTGGTGTTTAATAGATGTTTTGAAAGGAAAACAACAAAAAGCGCAGCTCATTCTAGCATCAGTTGTTGCGATTTTGTGTTTTGCGGTTACCGTTCGTTTATGTGATCACACAATTGGTTTTGTAGATAAAACACGCATTCGCTTTTATCAGGCAGATCATTACCAAAGCGATTTTAATAAAAAAGAAGTGTATAATTTGATGAACGAAATTCCGGCAAACGCTATTGTAAGCGCACAAAACATGTTCGTACCTCATTTAATAAGTAAAAAAGCTGTTTATCAATACCCAATTGTAAGAAATGCGCAATATATTTTACTCTCAACCGATATACACGCATGGCCTTTAACCCCTCAAAAAGTGCAAAAACAAATAGATAGCCTTAGTTTGTCGAATTACTGGGCAACCGCTCATGTAAAAAATGGCGTCTACCTATTTAAAACCAAGTGAAATTTGTATGTTAGCAACTAAATTTTAATAAAATGAAGGTGGCTAAACTTTTTTCAACAGGCATTTTACTTCTGTGCCAATTTATATTTCATACTTCTTTTGCCCAGCAGGGTAAAGATGGTGCAGGAAATATACTTGTAGCAAATACGATTGTTAATGTTTATACTAGTCTGACCGTAAATGCCGGTGTTGGTGCAACAAGCATTAGTGTTGCCAGTGCAGCTGGGTTTGCAGCCGGAGATTTGGTTTATTTAATTCAAATGCAAGGAGCAACTGTTAACGCCTATGTTGATCAATTTGGTAATTGGGATAACGCGTTACCAAATGATACAAGTTTTGGAAAAGTAAGCGCTTATAATGGATCAGGGAATAATGAGTTTGCGGAAGTTAGTTCTGTATTAGGAAATGTTATAACAATAGATTGTGGTTTAAGAGACAGTTTCGGCGTTAACGGAAAGACGCAGGTAATTCGTGTACCACGTTATACTTCTTTAACAATAACATCTCCGGGCACAATTACCAGTCCTTTATGGGATGGTACAACGGGTGGGGTTGTAGTTGTTGAAGTACAAGGCAATACTACAATAAATGCAGGCGCATCAATAAACGTTGCAGGGAAAGGTTTTAGGGGCGGCGGAGTTTTTAGCG
>CAZZEI010000160.1:0-5757 GCA_964653165.1 uncultured Flavobacteriaceae bacterium
AGAGTGAAAAACAGAAATAAAGCAATAATAAATTAACTTATATAATGTCTATTATCCTATATTTGTTATACAAATCAATTATCATGAAATTAAAATGCGCCATCTTCAGTCTGTTTGCTTTAGCAATAAGTCAAAACACTTTTGCACAAGCTGTAACTATACAAATAGATGCAAACGCAGGAAGAAAAACTATTTCGCCTTATATATATGGTAAAAACAATTGTACTTCTGATAACCCGGGCTCACCTACAAGCGGGGCAAATTGGAAAATGATGCGCGAAGCAGGCTTACGATTTATGAGAGAAAATGAAGGTAATAATTCCACTAAATACAATTACAGAAAAAAATTAACTTCTCACCCCGATTGGTATAACAATGTTTACAACCACGATTGGGATTATGAAGCAAAAACTTTAGGAGACAGCATGCCGGGAGCACAAGGTATGTGGGGGTTTCAGCTTATGGGTTATGCTGCAAGTAACAACACAAATAATTTTGACGACTGGAGTTATAACAGTTCTATCTGGTGGAGCGGCGCTTGCCAAAATTTAGCCGGTGGCGGAACCGTAAACGGTGGCGGAGGTTGTAACGCAAATGTAAACGGAAATCCAAATTTATATTTAAAAACATGGACAGATGATTCGACTGTTTCAATTTTAGATCATTGGTTTGGAAGTGGAGGTTTGGGGTTAAACCAAAATAAAATACAGTACTGGAGTATGGATAATGAACCCGACGGATGGAACAGCACGCACGATGATGTTATGCCAACACTTCCAACAGCGGAAGCATTTATGCAATTGTATTTTGCAGTCGCAAAAAAGGCAAGAGCAAAATTTCCGAATATAAAATTAACAGGCCCCATACCAATGAGCGAGTGGCAATGGTACACTTGAGATAATGCAAAAATAACTGTAGCCGGAACAGATTACAACTGGCTTGAATTCTTTATTAAACGTTGTGCAGAGGAACAAACTTTATCCGGAATTCGATTACTTGATGTAATAGATATTCACAGTTATCCGAACGAAAGTAATAGCGCAGATATTGTTCAGGGTCACAGAGTTTATTTTGATAGTTTGTATAACTACCCGGGGGCTAATGGCTGTAAAACAACAGATGCTTCGGGATGGAACAACAGCATTACGCAAGAATATATTTTTGGAAGATGTAACAAATGGCTTACACAATATATGGGTGCGGGTCATGGAGTGACCTGCGGAGTTACAGAATTTGGATTAGTAAATAACAATGCCAATGTTACAGCAAATAGTTATTCTTCTATACTGGGGACTTTTGCAGATAATAATGTAGAATTATTTACCCCCTGGTATTGGTACCCGGGCATGTGGGAGACTTTGCATCTTTTTAGTCGTTATGCAAAAGGCACGCGTGTGCAATCAGTTTCAAGTAATGAACTGAATGTTTCTGCTTATTCTTCTGTAAATATAGTTGGCGATTCTATGACAGTAGTTTTAGTAAACAGAAATTTATCTGCCGCACATGTTACCACAATAAATCTTACAAATTTTACTGTGCCCAATGGGAATTATGACAGCAAGCAATTAAAAAATTTACCCTCATCAGAAACTTTTGTATCGAACACTGTTAATGCCTTGAGTACAGGAACAATTACTGCAACTTCTAATTCTTTTAGTATTTCATTGCCTGCATTATCAACAACAGCAATTATTTTAAAGGGGACTGCAGCTACAGGTGTGCAGTCGGCTGTAGGCAGCAGCAGTGCGCAGTTAATAGTTTGGCCAAATCCGGGGAGCACAATTATGAATTTAGCCGTTCGACAAGCTCAGGGTGAAAATTATGAAATACAAATTACAAATATGTTAGGTGAAGACATGACCCCCTCTGCCTTTCCCATAGGGACTCATTCGAGCGGCATCTCCCCCAAGGGGGAGAAATTTTCCTTCGATGTAAATAGTTTACAAAACGGCGTGTATTTTATTTCGGTGAGAGATTTGCAACAGAGAGTAATTGCTACGAAAAAGATTGTCATTCAACACTAACCCCGACATCTGCAACACCCCTCCGTCCCGCTACGCATGGGACGTCTCCCCTCAAGGGGAGAAACTTAATACAGCATTAAGTTTCCTGATTTATTTTTTAGCTAGGCACAAAAAAAGCGCAAAAATAATTTGCGCTAATTTGTTAAATCTGTAACAACCTTCTTTAAAAAAAAATGTATTAACTTTTCTTTGTGTGCTTTGCGAAAAAAACTTTGCGCGCTTTGCGGTTAAACTAACCTAAATACGTTTTTAGTATCTTGCTCTTAGAAGCACTGCGTAAACGACGGATAGCTTTTTCTTTTATCTGACGTACGCGTTCGCGGGTAATGTTATATTTTTCACCTATTTCCTCAAGTGTTAAAGCGTGTTTAAAACCTATGCCGTAAAACAAAGTAACAATATTACTTTCTCTCTCGGTAAGTGTTGCAAGTGCTCTGTTTATTTCTGTGCTCAAAGATGCTGCCATCAACATATTATCCGGCATTGGATCGGCAGGATTATATAGTACATCTAACAAGCTAATGTCTTCGCTATTGGCAAAAGAAGCATCAGTAGAAACGTGGCGATTAGAAACACTGAGTGTAACGCGGATTTCGTCTTCAGACATTTCTAAAGCTTGTGCAATTTCTTCAACACTTGCTTCTCTTTCTAATTTTTGTTCTAAAATTACAAGTGTCTTTTTAATTTTATTTAAAGAACCTATTTTATTTAATGGTAAACGTATTACACGTGATTGTTCTGCAACAGCCTGCATAATAGATTGACGAATCCACCAAACTGCGTAAGAAATAAATTTGAAACCACGAGTTTCATCAAAACGCTTGGCAGCTTTAATTAAACCTAAATTACCTTCATTAATTAAATCAGGTAGGCTTAATCCGTGATTTTGATATTGTTTTGCAACTGAAACGACAAAACGTAAGTTAGAAATTGTAAGTCTTTCTAAAGCCGCCTGATCGCCTGCACGAATTTTCTGTGCAAGGATTGCTTCTTCTTCGGCCGTTATTAATTCGTGTCTGCCAATATCAGCAAGATACTTATCAAGTGAAGCACTATCTCTGTTTGTTATTGACTTATTTATTTTTAACTGTCTCATTTTTGTGGGGGAATAAAATTAAATTTAAATTATAAGAGAGCAGAAAAAACAGCCCTGAAGCATTCTAAAAACTCCAGGGCTGAATTCATTTAACAGCTTGTAATAAGACCGCGCCTAGGCGTGGGGATTAAAGAACAAATTAATTTAATGCAATTATATATTCTAAACTGTTACGAAAACTTACGCAAGTTTTACGTTTACGGCGTTTAAGCCTTTTTTACCTTCTTCGATATCGAAAGACACGTTATCGTTTTCGCGAATTTCTTCTTTTAAACCTGATACATGTACAAACACTTCTTGTCCTGTACCTTCTACTTTAATAAATCCAAATCCTTTTGCTTCATTAAAAAATTTTACTGTTCCGTTGCTCATTGTTTTGTTTTTTTGTTAATTAATTGTTTGTTTTAATATAACGCGAAGATACGCTTTTTTTTCTATAAAACACAAAGGAAAATGCAATTGCTTACATTTCCCTTTTAGTGTATAGTACATTAAAATTTTATTTTCCCGAGAACATCATTATTTTCCCGCTGGCAGATGCTTTCCCAGCCCTTACCGTATAAAAATAAACTCCTTCGCTGATTTCTTCACCGTTTTGTCCTTTTCCATCCCACTCCACTTCTGCAGTTCCGGCCTTATTATTTTTTTGAAAGATTTGATTAACCTTCTTTCCATAAATATCGAATATCTCAACCTTTACATCGGATGGAGAATTGAGCATATAGCCAATAAATATTTTTCCCTGAGCGGGGTTCGGATAAACAAATGTTTTAAAGGTTTCGTTATTGCTTGCCGAAGGAAGTTTTTTAACATCAACAAGTAATGAATCGTTTGTATACAAACTCCCTAAATCAATAAGTTCATCACCTGCCTGATAATAGAGCCATTGAAATGAATCGAATAACATTTCATTAGTTGTGCTTGTTCCGGCAGAAACATTTACAGGGTTGGGGTTATTCGGATTGTTAGTTGTGTTATCAAAAACGTGACTTGAGCGTAAAGTATAGCCCATTGGCACTTGCACAAGGTTTCTATATGTGTAATATCCCTGCCAATCAAAATTCCAGTTATTTATACGGATTAACGGAATAGTTGTAGTACCGTTATCAGCATAATTGATTATACTTTTGCATATTTTATGCGAATGAGGGAAAGCAGAAAATATTGAAATAGGCGCAGTTAAACCCCCGCTGGAAGGATACTTAGCAGTAAATGTTTGCGTTGTATTTGCAGGAATAAAAAGCGACCAGTTTTGAAGAGGAACGGTAGTATATATAGTACGTATTCCGATAGCGCCAACCGGATAAAAATACATGCGTATTTGTGTGCTGTCTAATTGACCGGCTGTACCGGCGGGATAATGTATCTGCATAATAATTTTTGAACCAGCTTTTATGCGAACACCTGCTTTAAGTGGGGAAACACCCGGAAAAACAGTTGGACTAGCACCCGGAGCATAACCACCAAGACTAAATTGACCCGGCTCAGTAAAACAAGCACCGGTTAAATCACTGGCAACTGCGCCCGTAGTATCAACGTTAACAACTACATGGTGCACAATAGCGGGATTACCCGGCACAATTTCATAAGCCCTTAAATACATATCTTGCGTTAAAGTAGAAGGAATAGCAAAACAGTTATACGCATCAGCCGAAGAGGTTGCGTTACTAACAAAATTAGGAATTTTCAATATTAAAGAAGGCGTTCCGTTTAATTGATAGGTAGGATAAGTTGGAGCCGGTGGCGCCTGAGTAGTATCACCCTGCAAAGAACCTGTACTTATCCAGCTTAGAATTGCGTTTTTTTCGGAGGTGGTTATAATTCTTTCATGAAGGAAACGGGTATAAGTGGTATCCGGATTCCAAGGAGGCATAATATTGTTATTTAAATCAAATTGATTTGCGAATGACCACGGTTTTGTTTCGTAGTAATTCATCATAGAAGGTGCCGGGGTGTTTTGATGATGGCAGGATGTACAGCGCGAATAAAAAATTCCGGCCACATCTTTATAATCAAGTTGCGCTTTTGCCGAAATAAAAAAACACGATAAGATAGTTAGGGTAAGGATTTTTTTCATACCTATAAGGTTTAAAATTTTAACCAAATATATGAAATAATAAATAGTGCGCAAATTCAAATTATAACAATAAAATGTAAACTTGTTTTAATAAAAAGTTGAAAATCTAATGTTTTAGAATTTATTATCCATCTTAATTCTGCAAGGAAGTTTGAGTTACAGTATATTCATGAAGTTTTTGAACTCTTTTGTAACCATTTGCTCTTAGACACGTAAAATAAGTAACTTAACAAGCCCAAAAACATGCATGTAAGATTTTTAAAGAATCGTCGAAAATGTTTTGAAGTTTGGGTTTAATAACTTAAGTTAGCGCCGTAATTTATGGTTCAGTTGATTAAAAAAGTTAAAGCTTAATAACGAAAAAACCATGCGCATGAAGAGAATCTACTTATTACTTTGCGGGATTTTATTTTTTTCAAATGCAGATGTAAAGGCGCAGGCTTGCGCTACATGTACTGCAGTTACAACTTTTACTGCTAACCTTACCGCAAATCCTAACAACACATATACTGTTTCCAGTGTCCGCAACGGGCAATGTTGCCAGGGAACCGGATCTGATA
>CAZZEI010000161.1:0-5735 GCA_964653165.1 uncultured Flavobacteriaceae bacterium
AAGAGGGCGATACCCTGTATCATACCATTGCAGATTTTTCATTTACCAATCAGTATAAAGAACTTGTAACACATAGAACAACTGAAGGTAAAATTTACGTTGCCGATTTTTTCTTTGCTACCTGTCAAAGTATTTGTCCGGCTATGACAACACAACTTACCCGCGTGCAAAAAGTCATTAAAGATGATAATGATATTTTAATTTTATCTCACACCGTAAACTCAATGCACGATACAGCCGAGGTTTTGCTTGAGTATGCAAATAAGTATGGCGCAATAAAAGACAAATGGAATTTTTTAACGGGCTCAAAAAAATCTATTTACAATATGGCTAAAAACAGTTACTTGGTAAATGCTTTGCAGGATGACGGCACTCCCGAGGGCTTTATTCACAGTGAAACATTTTTGCTTATTGATAAACTGCGCAGAATACGCGGTATTTATGATGGGACAGACAGTTTGCAGGTAGATAAATTAATGAATGATATAACAATTCTAAAAAAAGAAAAATGAGCGATAAAGCAGTCTTCAGATTAGTAACCGTTATTAGTGTTTTTGTTTTAGGGGTTGTTGTAATTCTTAATCGTAAAATTTTACCGGCACCCGATGTAATGCCAGTGTTTGTATTCTACTTACCAATGCTTAACGCAATACTTAATGGTTCTTGCACTATTTTATTACTCTTTTCGCTATGGGCTATTAAGAGTAAAAAAATTCAGTTGCATAAAAAAATAAATATTACCGCATTTATTTTTTCTTCGGTGTTTTTAGTTTCGTATATACTGGCACATTATTTTATGCCCGATGTGCGTTTTGGTGATGTAAACCATGATGGAGCATTAGATGCAATTGAAAAAACAGCTGCAACCCTGCGCGGGCCTTATCTTATCATTTTAACTTCTCATATTATTTTAGCAGCAGGAGTTTTGCCACTTATTTTATTATCTTTTTACTTCGGCTTAAAAAACGAGGTTATAAAGCATAAAAAAATAGTGCGTTTTACCTATCCTATTTGGCTCTACGTAACAATAACCGGAGTTGTTGTATATTTGATGGTGAAACCCTATTACCCTTTTTAATCCAATGTATAAAAAAACACTTATAGTCCTTATTCTTATACTATCTTCTTATACTTCATTCTCTCAATGTGCTATGTGTAAAGCTGCGGCAGAAGCTTCGGTAAAAGCCAATCCCAAATCGGTTGCAAGAGGTTTAAATAAAGGAATACTTTTTTTAATGTCGGTCCCTTATTTAGTAGTAGGTGTTATTTTTAGAAAAGATTTATTTACGTTTGCAAAAAACCTTGGCAGTAAAGAAAAAACACCGCTTAATAAAAAAAACCTCAGCAAACTAACTTTTGTAATCACTTTTATTACCTGCGCAGCCATTTTATTTACGGTGTTTATCACTTACTATAAACCTTATTAAAAAATCCCGCACCCTGAGACTTCGGCGTGAGTTCTGTCGAACGGTGCGGGATTTTTTATTTACTCCCGATAGCTATCGGGATAGTTTATTTGTTAATCACAATCTTTGTAAACACCAACTTGCTGTCTTTTATTACTTCAACAAAATACGTACCGTTGCTTAAATTACTTAAATCCATATCGTACGAACCAACAGGTATTTTTTGATTTATTTCATATACTTTGTTGCCCAATACATCATACACACTAAGTTTATTCACATCATTTTGGTTTTTCTTTATATCAACCATAAACTTACCATCAGCACTTGGATTAGGATAAATAAAAATACCCATCAAAGGAGCTTCTGTTTTTATACCAATTGTTGAGGTAATATTTACATCATCAATATACAATTGATTTTCATAATCGGTAACATTTCTGAATTTGATAATTACATTATTAAACGAGGCGTAGGTTGTTAAACTAACTGTTTCCTGCCTCCATTGGTTTGCAGTTGGAGTAAATGTTGTAGTTGAAAACGCAGGGGTAGTTGTAGTAAGAGCAGTAAGGAATTTTTTGTAAATCTGATTCCACGTAGCGCCACAGTCAGTTGAAAGTAATACAGATAAAGTATCTGAATAATTTGGATTTGCTGTAGGCGCTGTATATAGCTGATACGCCACCTCAAAAGTTATTTGATGATTCGTTCCTCCGGTTAAATCCAGATTTGGCAAAACTATATCATCAATTTGTCCGTTTGAAGCATAATTGGCGTTGTCTAAAAAGGCAGATGCGACACCTGATTTTTTAGCTGCCGTAGTTCTAGCCCATGTAATACCTGCATCCGGATTATTTAAAGTCATTCCGTTTGTAGGAAAGGTAGTACTTTCAAATCCCTCTGAATATGGCAGGGCTAATGCACTTGCTACAATTGTAAAATTACTTAGCGCCTGATCGTTAGCTGCATTTCCATCAGTACCACTATTGGGTGCACTGGTATAAGCAGTAAAGCTATGTGTGCCCGCTGTTGTAGTAACTGAAGGTAAAGCAACAGTTGCAGTAGCTAAAGAAGCAAGGCTGCCGCTCCAAGGAGTTGTTTGCACAGTTCCATTATCTACTTTGTAATTAATAGTGGCAGATGTTAAGGTATTAGCACCCCAGTTCTTAATAGTAACATTAGGTGTGAATGTAGTTGCACAAACAGTTCCTACAGGTTTAGTAATAGTAGTAATACCGGCATCGATTGGTGGCAAGGTTAATGGCAGGCAACCAGTAGAAGTTGTCAACGAATTGTAAGGAGGATTGTTTACAACAGCCAACATGCGGGTTGATTGGTTAGCGGTAAATGTGTTCATACAAGCATCATCTGTATAATCCATATAGTTCATAAACATAACGCCGGGGGCAGTACCTGAGCAGCCATCCAAAAGAGGGTAAGTAGGGCAACCGTAATTTTCTCCTGCTTGGTTTGGTGTGTCAGCACACGCGTCTGATCCTGAACATGCAGTTCCATCATCACCCCATATATGATATAAATTTAAACAATGTCCTACCTCATGTGTACCGGTTCTTCCTCCATTAAACGGAGCTTGAGCGAAACCTGTATTTCCAAAAGCATTAAATTGAGCTACAAAACCGTATGTATTGCTTAAAGTGCCCGAAGGAAATTCTCCATAGCCTAAAAGTCCGGATGATAAACGACAAACCCAAATATTAAAATAACGTGAAGGATCCCATGCATCTAAACCACCCGTTGAAAAGAATTTTACTTTATCATCAGTTGACCAGGTAACTGTAGTAGATTTTCTGCGTTCTATACCTGTTGTTGGATTTCCCGCAGGGTCACGTTGTGCCCAACAGTAATTAATCTGTGGTGATGATGCAACAGCTGCAAAAGGAGCAGGTGTATTAGCAGCATCCGGATTTGTTCTTGTGAAATCCTGATTAAGAATATTTATCTGTGAAAAAATCTGCGCATCAGAAACACTATCTGAGGCAGAATTCCATACCATGTGAACAACTAAAGGAATTGTAACAATTACTTGTCCGGTTTGTGGATTCGTTGTTTTTTTGTTTTCGTTGTTTGCAATATATTTCTGAATTGCCTTTTCATAATCTGCTCTTTCTTGAGCGCGATTAGGATTTTTCTGTAGAAGAAACTGTTCGTGCTCCGTAGCACCACATTTACGTTGTGCAGATAAGTTTAACATTAAAACTACTGCTAAAGAAGAAAATATTATTTTTTTCATTTCTCGGGTTTTTTAATTTAGGCAAATGTAAATAAAACGAATCATAAAACCATACTTGAACAAGCACAAAATTTGGTTTTGCAGGGCTTTGTTATGAGTGGTAAATTAACATAACGTACGGTTAATATTCAACTCAGATAGAAATAAGTCATTAAGGTAATTATAATAATGCCTATTAAATCAAGAACCAACCCTACTTTAAGCATGTCTTTTATTTTAATTTTGTTGGAGCCAAAAACAATAGTATTTGCAGCAGTGGCAACCGGCAACATAAATCCTAATGAAGCAGCAAAAGTTGCAGGCATCATTAATAATAAAGGAGGTACGTCAATTTCTTTTTGAAGCGCAATCATAATCGGAATACAAAGTTGTATACTGGCAATGTTGGAAGCAAACTCGCTTATGATTGTTACAATTACACAAATTCCGGCAATGAGTATTATTGGATGAACACTTTTCATAAAAACTAAACGCAGGGCAAGCCAATCACTTAAACCCGATTGCTCAAATCCATAAGCAAGTGCAAAGCCACTGCCAAAAAGTAAAATAATATCGTAACGTATTTTTTTTGCGTCTTCCCATACAAGCAAGCCTTCTCCCCTGTTTTTTTTAGATGGAATTAAAAATAATAAAAGTGCTGCTGCAATAGCAACACTTCCATCATCGACGGCTTTTGGCAAGGCAAAAATATTTTTCCAGCCTTTAAAAGTAAACGAATCAAAAATTAAATCTTCGCGCGTAAACCAAAGTAAAACACATCCGAAAAAAATAGTCATTATTGCTTTTTGCTCGTAACATACGTTGCCTAACTCTTTGTAGCTGTCTTTAAAAAAACTTTTTTTGACATCTAATCTATCCACATCTTTCAAAAAATATTTACTCAGCACAAAATAACATGCCAGTAAAAACGCCATTGATAACGGAAAACCAATTACAGCCCACTTTAAAAAATTAAGGTCATGCAGCTCGGGATAATTTTTTACATACTCTTTAAAGAAATACATATTGGGCGGCGTACCAACTGGTGTTGCCATTCCGCCAATGGTAGCAGCGTATGCAAGCCCCAACAACATTGCTGTAGCAAATTTTGCATGGTTTTTTGGCATGTGCTTTTCTAATTCTAATACCAGTGCTAACACAGCTCCAAATAACATAATGGTTGTGGCCGTATTAGAAATCCAATTAGAAATTAAATACGTTGAAAGCATCACTCCAAACAAAACACTTTTTGGATTTGAACCAACAACCGACAAAACTTTTAGTGCAATACGCCTGTGTAAATCGTATTTTTCTATGGCAAATGCCAACATAAAACCGCCTAAAAATAAAAATATAATGCTATCTGAATATTGTTGCGCTACAATTTTAGCTTCAGCTATTCCCAATAATGGAATAAACAAAAAAGGCACAAAAGCAGTAACAGCAAGATGCACAGCTTCGGTAAACCACCAAATGGCCATCCACAAAGTAATACCCGCCATATAACTTATGTGCGGATTTTTTTCATCGAGATGAATAAAAAAAACAAACAACAAGCAGGTAAGTGGTCCTGCTGCAATAGCTATTATTTTCGATTTAGTATATGCCCCCAATTTTAGTAAATTTGTTGCGCTAACAAATATATCAATTTATGTTTCGAAAAAAATTCCTTTTTATGCCGATAGCTATCGGGATTACACTTTCATTGATGACTTTTTCGCTAAACGCACAGGAGAAAAAGCAACCTGTTAATTACGCAAAAGAAGGCTATGTAAAAGCTACCGTAATTAATTACAAAATTGATGGCTGCGGGTTTTTAATTCAGTTGGCAGATAAAGAAAAAACAAAACTTGTGCCCGACAAAATGCCGGATGATTTTAAAAAAGATAAAAGAAAGATTTGGGTTAAATATTCGATTAGTAAAAAACAAGAAATGAGTTCGTGCATGGCGGGCAAACAATGTGAGGTTATAGAGATTAAGAAGAGGAAGTAATAATACCTTCCCGACTAAAGTCATACTCCCCAATACAACATCCCCCGCCCTTCCCCTTGGGACTCCTTCGGAGAGGGCGCCCCCTTTGAAGGGGGAATTAATACAA
>CAZZEI010000162.1:0-5504 GCA_964653165.1 uncultured Flavobacteriaceae bacterium
CGGGTTACACTACGGGGTAGCCCCTTTGAATTTATCAGAGTGTATTTCGCGTATAACATTAAGAATAAGGTGCTGTGATTTTAAAACAAGTAAGTAAAAGAAAGAAAGGAAGGTGAGTATGTAAAAGGAAATGGGATGAAAAGAAAGAGCAGACCAACGGAGTAATAACAAGAAGTAAATTAATTAAGCATGTTCCCGGAACACAAACCCCTGTATTCTCTCACCATAGGAGAGTTTGCAGAATTGACAAAACAACTGGTTGAAGAAACCCTGAAAGAAAGAGAGCAGAAAAAAGAAGTCGATAAAAAAGGAGATGAAGAAAAGGCGGAGACCTTTAATATCCTTGAATTGGCTAAATTTTTACGCTGCTCCAAAGTAAGCATACACAACTATAAAAAGTTGGGTATGCCCTTTTACCGTATAGGTCGAAAAATACTGTTTAAGAAGAATGAAGTCTTAAACTTTATGAGAGGGCTGAAAAGTAAGCGAGTCATACAGGCATAAAAATCAGTTAAACAAAATATACAGCAGTAAAGGGGCAGACCAAAAAGAAAAAAGTCTGCCCGCTCCTGCGCCAAATAAAAACAGGTAAAGGAAAATAAATTAAAGTAAAACCCTGTCAGCGTATAAAAACAAGAAAACGCAGGCATTAAAAAAATAAGTTATGAGAAAAGTAAGTTTTGAAGTGCCGGTAGAAGTGATTGGCGATTTTTCGGAGAAATTGTGTGAACTGGAATTAAACAATTCCATTAAAGGCAGAACCGAAGATGATGAAATAGAAATCGAAGTCCTTTATGAAAAGGAAGATTCCAAACAGGTAGATGAGTTAGAGGAATACCTTGATGAGCTTATCGAACAGATTGAAGAGGAAGAAGAAGAGGATAACTAAACCATCAGTTTAAGCAGAAAACAGTCACGCTGAATTAACGTGACTGTTTTCTCTTTTAAAATAAAAACAAAATAACTGTAAAACCCTTGTCCTTTCTACATCCTGATGGATGTTTGCGTTTAAAAACATACGTATGATACGTATAAAAAGGAAAAAAAACGTATGTCATCTGTATAACATACGTATATCAGTTGCATAATATGAGTATATCATATGTATAACCAAGGTCTGTTTACAAAACGGTAGAATAAGGAAACCACTTAATAAAAAAAGAATGAAAAGGAAAAATTGTTTGTTATGTGAAGAGCTCCTAACAGTTCAACGAATTGATGCAAAATTCTGTACAGGAACTTGTAGGGCAAAATACGCTGCACTTAAAAAGAAAGGCGAATTAAACGGCTTTCAGCTAAAAAAGGATGCCTTAATTTATAATCCTGAAATCAAGACAGAAAAAAATGAGGGCATCCCTCCCGATAAACCCATCTACAAAACAGTAGATATAATGGATTTAGAGCCTCTTTGGAATTTGGTTGGCGAGGTTGATTTAAGCAAAATAGAGTCTAAGGAAGAAAATGTATCATCAGAATTAAACGAAGGCAATCAAAGTAAAGAAGAAAGTAAACAGGAAACACCGGAAGAAGAGAAGGAAGAACCTGAAAAAGAAATAATCCTGCCAGAAAAATATATTCTTAAGGCTATTGATAGCAAAAATCCGGAATACACATTTTATGCCGAGCAATTGAACCAATGCAGAAAGGACATAAAGACTTTTGAGGCAGAAATAGTCAATTTAAACGGGCGTATTACGGAAGAAAAGAATAAAGACGGATCAGGTTATGTATTGGCTGGCGCCGGGCTTGGTTTGGGTGGTTCACTGCTTTATAATCATTTTCAGGATATTCCAAGTTCAAAAGCTATCAGTTCCGATAAACTGTATGATAAAAATGGCAAGGAGCTTATTTTTTTAAAGAGCCGGAAAATGGAATTAGAAAAACGCAAAAAGCCAGTCCCAGAAAAGAATAGTGGATTAAGTATTTGGGAAATCCTGCTTTTAGGCGCAGTTGGCACAGGAGCGGGCTATATAGGGAAAGCAGCAACAGAAGACAGTAGGGAGGCGGGAAAAGCCCAAAAAATCAAAGAATATCATGCTTCTATTAGGGAGTGCCAAGCCTTCTTGCAAGAACTGAAAATAATGGAAGGCAAATTAGCCGAAGAACTGGCGAAACATCCCGTTTCACTTAACAAAGAAGTGCCGCAATTAAATCCCGATTATATAGCTGTAAAAAAGCAAATAGAAGAAAAAAAGCAAAAAAAGGAGCAGCTATTAAAGGAAAAACAGGCAAAAAATCAAAGCACAACACAAAACATAAATCAATCTGAGAACAATGAAAGCAATCAAGGTAAAGACTTATCGGGAATAGATAATCCCGATAAAGAAACAGAGTTAAGCAAAGAAAACAATTTAGATAAGAAAGAAATGAAAAAGAAGAAAAATTTGGAGACGGATAAAATCCTTTCGATGGATGCAATCTCAAAACTTAAAAAGGAGTTATTAAACTTTAACGGAAAATGGGAGGATTTTTTCGGAAAGCCGCAAACAAATTTCTTTTGTATAATACATGGTGGAAGCGGACATGGTAAATCACATTTTGCAATGCAGTTTGGAAAGTATCTTGCTGAAAGGTTCGGCAATGTTTTATACATAAGCGGCGAGGAAGGGTTCGCAAGTACCTTTCAGAAAAAAATAAAAACGCTTGGCGCTAATGTGGATCGCTATTACGGAACGGAAATAAAAACCGGAGCAGAAATTTTAACTGAAGTTCCAAACCAGTTTCACTTCATTATTATAGATAGTTTAAATAATATGGGCATAGAGCCTAAATTAATGCAAGCTATCCGGGATAAATACAATAAATCAGCCATTATAGGAATCTGCCAAAGCACGAAGGATGGTAAGATGCGGGGGTCGGAAGAATTTACGCATGATACCGATACTGTCATAAAAGTTCTTAAGGGAATCGCTACCACAACCAAAAATCGTTTTGGCAACATACATCAGGATTTTGATGTTTTTTCGGTGTATCGCAAAAAAACTGACGACTTTTCTTCAAACAAGAAGAAAAAAGACGACAACTTGGATGATAGCCTTGATAATATTATTAAGTGAGATTATTATAAAGGACTGTAAATCAATTTACTAAGAATAGGTAAATAAGTGGTGGTATTTTTTGGTAACTGGTTGCTTTTTCCCTATAAGTGGTAGTGATTGTTTGTTCTAATTGTCTTACATTTGTTGTTACGAATGCGCAAACTTTTATTCATAGTATTTATTGTATTTTTCCAGCATACAAAAGCCCAATCGGGTAAAGAAGCTTGGCATTGGTATTACGGGTATAAATGCAAAATGGATTTTAGTTCGGGTATTCCTATTCCGGGAACTGGGTCCACTCAATTTTTAGCCGATGAGGGATGCGCGTCAATAAGTGATATTAATACTGGACAATATCTTTTCAGTGTTGGGTCTAATAAAGCATTTAATAAAAATGGTGCTATTATGTTTAATGGAGCGGGATTGAAAAGTTATGGTTCACAGGGAGCTCTTATTATTCCTAAACCAGGGAGTACAAGTATTTATTATATAATTTCTAATGATCCAATATGGGCATACAATAATGGGGTACGCTATTCTGTTGTAGATATGAGTTTACAAGGTGGGTTGGGCGCTATAACGATAAAAAATAAGATGCTTCTACCTCCTCCAACAACCGACAAATTGGCCGGAGTGAGACATTGTAATGGTACAGATTACTGGATATTAACGCATCCTTTTAATACAAATACTTTCAACGCCTACCTTGTTACTTCCTCCGGTATTGATACAACTCCCGTTGTTTCAAATGCAGGTGTTATAGTTTATAATTCAAACACGCCACATTTCGAATGTATAGGTTATCTTAAAGTATCACCAAATGGAAAAAGAATAGCTTCAGGAATTAATACAAAATCTATTCCTATTCTTGAAATATTTGATTTTGATAATTCAACAGGTGTAGTGAGTAATCCCATAACAATAAATTATCCGGGACTCTCGGGACCATACGGACTTAGCTTCTCGCCGGATAATTCAAAGTTGTATGCAGCTCCGCATAGCGACAGTGCGAGTTGGATATATCAATACGATTTAAGTAGTAATATTCCCTCCATAATTATCGCTTCACAAACACTTATTTCACATATAACAGAGTATTCCAATTCTTATATAGGTAGTGAAGTTGCTGCCATGCAAATAGCTCCTGATGGAAAAATTTATATAGCAAGGTACGGCATTACCTCTGCCTCAGATACATTGGCAGTAATAAACAACCCTAATAACTTAGGTACAAGTTGTAATTTTCAATACGATGGCTTTTCAATTTCAGGCACGAATAGTAATAGTCGGCTTGGCCTCCCCAATTTTATAGATGCCAACTATGCCGGTATACAAATTAATATTCCCGATATACAACTGTGCAATACTTTTGTAACAGATACACTTGATGCAGGTACAGGATTTACAAATTATTTTTGGAGCACAGGCGCGGGTACACAAACCATCACTATAAATAGCCCCGGTAAATATTGGGTAACCGTTACAAGTGCGCAAGGATGTTCAAGAACAGATACCGTAAATGCATACTTATTAAAGCCTTTGAAGGAAGATACAATTTATTGCGGTCCTGCATACACAGCAAACGTTACACAAGGCGGAGTGCTTGCCTACAATTGGTACGATGCAAATACTAATCCAATCAGAGATTTTACTACTTCAGGAACTTATTGGGTTGATATTTCTTACATAAATGGTTGCGCAATTAGAGATAGTATTAATCTTACAATATTTCCGGCTGCTTCAGTAAACATTGGTGCTGATACAACTTTTTGTCTGGGTAATTTAAATTTGAATGCACAAAACCCAACTGCAAATTTTTTGTGGAGCACAGGAGAAACTACACAAAGTATTATTGCAACAAAAGCAGGAACTTATTTTGTTACGATAACCGATACGAATGGTTGCAAGGCAAAAGACACAATGATTGTACGCCCGCAATTAAGTGCCTTCGATTTTAAAATGCCAAACATCGTAACACCCAACAACGATAACATAAATGATGTGATTGATTTTAGTGGTTATCAATTTTCATCCTTTCATTTAGAAATTTATAACCGCTGGGGACAAAAATTATTTGAGTGCTCAGAACCAAATTGCATTTGGAAACCAAACGGAGAAGATGGCACTTATTTTTACACCGCACAATACAAAATAGATTGCGGAATAGATATACAAGTAAAAAGTATAAGAGGGTATATACAAATTTTAAGATAATTTTTACTTTTTATAAGGATGTGAAAAGGAGAGAATTAAAAAATTCGCTATAAAGCAGAGCGAAACTTTAGCTAATAAGCTTATAATTTATTTAATTTGAGAATAATTCGTTCTAATATTGATAAGTCATTCATTATTATATCAATAGTTCCCGTCATGTTTTCATTAAATAAAAGTTCTTTGTTGTGGGATGAATTAAAACCCCTTGTAAGTTCTATATTAATGACGTAGGCTCGCTCTTTGTAAAGAGGG
>CAZZEI010000163.1:0-5502 GCA_964653165.1 uncultured Flavobacteriaceae bacterium
GGCGGATGGCCTAGTGGTGGTTTCGCGGGTGATAACCCGGAGGAAGAATTGTTAATTACCTACTATTTAAAAAAACGTGTTACACAAGGAGATGCTAAACTAGAAGTGTATGATGCAGCTAATAATTTAATTGTTTCATTACCTGCTTCAAAACGTAAAGGTTTAAATAAAGTAACCTGGAATATGCGTACCAAGCCTCCACGTGTTGCTAAGGGTGTTAAAGCCGATTTTAGCGGATTCGTTGGTCCGTATGCAACAGAAGGCACCTATAAATTCAAATTAATTGTAAGCGATAAGATTCTGGAAAAAACAATGGATTTAAAGTGCGACCCAACCGCTCATATATCAGTTGAGGATATGAAGCAAAGACAGGAAGCAACATTAAAAATATTTAGTTTGCAGGAGGATTTATCATTACTAAGCGAAAAAATTCGTGCTGTGGGCGATACGGCTTATGCGCGTGCAGAAAAACTTGGAAGTAACAAAGAGTATAATCCATTACTTAAAGCTTGGGATAAGAAAAGCGAAGAGGTTTTAAAAATTCTTACAGCCACTATTGCCGGAACAGCAATTACCGGAGAAGAAAAATTACGTGAAAAAATTGGTATGTTATACTTTAAAGTTTCACAAAGTATTTCCCGTCCAACCGACTCACAATTAGCATATATAAATGCACTTCAAAAGGAACTTGATGAAGTACAAAAGAAAGCTGATGATTTATTTAAAGCAGAGCTTCCAAAATTCAATGCTGTACTTGCTAAAAATAAATTATCGGAAATAAAGGTGCTTACAAAAGAGCAGTGGAATACTATGACGAAGAATAAGATGTAGGCATTGGCGGCTGTTATTCGTACTATTCGTATCTCCCGTAGCTATTCGTATATTCGTGCTGTAGCTATTCGTATTCGTAAATGAAAGTTTCTGTCATAATCCCTTGCCGCAATGAAGAGAAGCATATTAAATTATGCATAGAAGCAATTCTTGCGAATGATATTGGTGCGGACAATATCGAGGTGCTTATTGTAGATGGCATGAGTGATGATACTTCGCGAAGTATTATTCTTGAAGAGGCAAAGAAAAACACAAACATTAAATTAATTGATAATGTCGGAAAAATAACTCCGCTGGCATTTAACTTAGGTATTAAAAATGCTAAGGGCGAATATATTGTCATTGTAGGTTCTCGTCAATTAATTGAAAAAAACTACATCAGTCATTGTATAAACATTTTGAATTCAGATAAGCAAATTGCCTGCGTTGGCGGAAAAGTAAATAATGTATATGAAAACCCAACAAGCAAAATAATTGCAACTGCTATGGCTTCTTCTTTTGGAGTAGGGGGTGGTAATTTCAGGAATATGGAAGAGGATGGCTTTACAGATACAGTTGGTACACCTGTTTACCGTAAATCTATCTTTGATGAAGTTGGTTTGTTTGATGAAGAGCTCGTTCGCAATCAGGATGATGAATTAAATTATCGTCTTATAAAAAATGGGTACAAAATATTTTTTACCGGAAAAACCGGAATGAAATATTTTGTGAGGGCCAGTTATAAAAATTTATACAAGCAATATTTTCAATACGGGTATTGGAAAGTATATGTTAATCGTAAGCACAAAACAATTACAACTTTACGACAAATTGTTCCTGCCGTTTTTGTTTGGTGCGTAATTGCGGGTTTAATTTTGGCTATTCTTAATAAATATGTAGCATTTTGTTATCTCGCGGGCTTGCTCCTTTACTTGCTCTTAGCATTTATTTCAGCCTTTACTAAAGCCGAAGAAAAAAAGGATGCATTTAAAATTATTTACTCGTATTTGATATTGCACTGGTCGTACGGAAGCGGATATTTGAAAGGATTGGTGCATTTTGTTGTTTTCGGGCGTAAACTGGCCTCTGAGCAAAACAAGACTTTGAGCCGATAATGTTAAAGAACGCTAAAATCCTAATAAAAGGGCTTCCATCTCGTTTTTGGTTGTGATTAGATATATTTAGCATCTTTGCACTATAAAATTTAACCCAAAACAATAAATATAAAACCCGTAATAAATTATGTACGTAGGAAATCAAATTTTTTTAATTCTCGTTTTAATATCATGGATTGGTTTATATAAATGTTTTTTGAAAGCGGAACTACCTGCATGGAAAGCTTTCATCCCTTTTTATAATTTTTTCATTTTGCTTAAACTGGTCGAAAAACCAAAATGGTGGGTAACACTCATGATTGTGCCCGGTGTAAATATTATTATGTATGGCGTACTTACTTTTAATTTAGCACGCTATTTTGGTAAACGTAAGGGTAGCGATTTATTTATGGCTGCAGTTATGCCGTTCTTATACATTCCGTATTTAGGTTTTGATAGTAAAACAAAACTTACCGGTATTGCCGATATGAAAGGCAAAGAGCATCCTATTATTAAAAACTGGATTGATCCATTAATTTTTGCTGTAGTTGCTGCTTCAGTTATCCGTACTTTCTTTTTGGAAGCGTTTACTATTCCTACATCTTCATTAGAAAAATCTTTATTGGTGGGCGATTTTCTTTTTGTAAGTAAATTCAGTTACGGTGCAAAAGTTCCTCAAACCCCTTTAGCTTTTCCTTTCGCTCATCATACTATGCCTTTTACAACAGGTACCAAGTCTTATTTAGAGTGTATAAAACTTCCGTACTGGCGCCTGCCCGGTTTAGGAAAACCAAAGAACAATGATATTGTTGTTTTTAATTATCCTGACGGTGATACAGTTGCAATTGGTGCTCAAGACCGTAGTTATTATGATTTAGTAAGAACATACGGTTACCAAAATATGCAAAACCCCAATTTTACACCGGAAGGGACTGAAAAACCTGTGGGAAGAATTGTTGCACGTCCGGCTGATAAAAGAGAATTCTATGTAAAACGTTGTGTAGCTATTGCCGGAGATAAATTTGAAGTACGTGATGGCGAAATAATTATTAACGATAAAAAGGTTGCTACTCCAAAGCATGCACAACATTTTTATTTTGTAACCACAACAAGTCCAATTTTTGGAACGTATGACACGGGGTTTAATCCGAATAAAGCCTTGCTGGATAAATTAGATATTTATGTGAACGAAGCTTTTATAAAAGATATTAAAGGTGATACCATTGAGTATGCATTAACTATGCCGGTAGAAGTAGCTGCAAGAGTAAAAGGAATTACGGGTGTTATGTCAGTAACAAAAATGAATTATCCGGCCGGACAATATGATGCTCATATTTTCCCGCACAACACACGCTATCCCTGGAACAACGATAATTTTGGTCCGCTAACTTTACCCAAAGAGGGCGCTACAATAAAAATTGATACTTCAAATATTTCCTTATACGATAGAGTAATTGGTGTTTACGATGGAAATAAGCTCGATGTAAAAAACGGTAAAATTTTTATTAACGATAAAGAAACAAATACCTACACTTTTAAGCAGGATTATTATTTTATGATGGGGGATAACCGTCATAATTCAGCCGACTCACGTTCATGGGGAATGGTACCGTTTGATCATGTGGTTGGAAAGCCTTTGTTTATTTGGTTTAGCATGAAAGACCCGGATAAAAATCCTGTTTCGGGCAAAGGCCTTATTTCTTCGCTGACAAAAAATTCTAAAGAGGGCAAGTATCGTTGGGAACGATTCTTTACTTACGTAACGGACGATGGAATCTCAAAATCATACTTTATACACTTTTTAGTTATAATGGGCTTATGGTGGGGTATTGCTAAATACCGAAAAATAAAAAGAAAAAGGGCGGCAAAATCACAACCCTAATGAAAAAAGCAAGGAAACAACTGCCTGCACTTAAGGTGGGTATTTTTTCAAAATACTTAATTCCTTTTTTTGCCACGCTGCTTGTTTTTATTTTCGTTAAATCATTTTTATTTGATATTGTTATTGTGGGTTCTCGCGCAATGGAAAAGACATTAAAAAGCGGCGACTGGATTTTTGTAAAAAAGTTTTTTAACCCTGAACGAAATAATTTGGTTAGAATTTATTTACCCCTTTCTAAAAACGATACAGATATTGTTTCTTCTTACGTTTTTAAAAGAATTGTAGCAATTGCCGGAGATACTGTTGAAATTCGAATCGCTAAAGTTATTGTCAACGGAAAATTGGTTGATGAAAATAATATTTTTTTACATAATTATATTGCAAAAATTAAACTGCGTTCTGATTCAATAGTTTTTGAAAAGGAAAACATTAATGACAAATACTTAATTGATGATAGTTGCGTGTACATGCTCCCTTTAACTGAAAAAGTATATAATGAATTGCTGAATAAAAAAATATTTTCGTCACTTATTTCTAATGCTGAGGACTCAGCTATTTTTGATGAAAATGTTTTTCCATACGATAATCAGTTTAAGTGGAATGGAAATTACTTTGGCCCATTGTATATTCCAAAAAAGGGAGACTCGCTAAAATTAGATACTAGCACAATTAAATTATATAAAAGAATTATTATCGATTTTGAATATAATAAACTTGAAGTAAGGGAAAATAAAATTTTTATAAATGATGAAGAAACTTATTTATATTCTGTTAAGCAAAATTATTATTTTGTAATTGGCGATAATTTTGATAACTCCATTGACTCCCGTAACTGGGGCTTCATTCCCGAAAAGAAAATGAAATCTCGAGTAATGTTTAGAAAATAATACAGATTCTAACTGATTCAATTTTTTTTCGTTACAGTATTGCTATAGAATGCGTTGGTATTAAGGACAAGCTGCATTCTGCAATATTTGATTCATGAAAAAGGAAGGGAATAACCACCCCATGCCTTAGGCTTTTACCTCCTTTTTCGAGGAGAAAAAGTAAATTTACCTGTTCAAATACTGTGCTGCCTCGGTACCGTATAATTTTTTCCCGTCTTTAAATACAGTTACAAAAGCATCCGTCAATCCTAATGAAATAACTTCTGCTTTTAATGTTTTGGCAAAACGCGCTTCGGTAAATGAACCTACAGTGTATAAATATAAATCGTTAACCTGTGCCGATTTAATGGGCCATGTTTTTACTTTCAACCAATTATCTGAAACACCTGCCGGAACTAGATTGCGGTAAGCACCAATTTGTACTTTAAATGTTATTCCATCATCTGTTGTTTTTACACCATTTGCAGCGGTAGGAGCAGGACCTTGCGTTACACCATTATTAAAAGGTTGAATGTTGTTAGTTACTGGTTGCGTAGTATTATTTGTTTCAGGTTGTGAAGTAGTATTATTTATACCGTTCGGAAAAATAATTGGTTTTTCGGATAAGTACTGAGCATTACCTGCCAATTTATCAAGTGGTTCGTTTACTGTAACTCTTCTGCCATTTAAATATCCGCTTATAAAAGCATCCTTTATTCCAAATGCATTTACTTTTGCCCTGTCTGTGGTAACTTTATCAAAATTGCTGTATATACCTGCTGTGTAACGATTATATCCTGAGGGTAAGGCTTCTTTATAGATCGGACTTAAATTAAACAAACTGGTAGCG
>CAZZEI010000164.1:0-5459 GCA_964653165.1 uncultured Flavobacteriaceae bacterium
GTTTACAATAAAAACACCACCTCCCATAGTTCCCAAAGCAAAATTGCCATCAGGCAGCAAAGTTCCCTTGTATAAACCTTTTTCAGTAAAAATGCTTTCGAGTCCGTTTTCAATTTTATGTAAAATACCGCTTTCATATGTAAAACAACCTTTGCGTCCGACTATAAATAATTTATTTCCGTATGCGCCAACATATCGTACTGAGGCATCGGTCAAACTTTCTGTACCAGGAAGTAATTCCAGCTTTCCATTATCTAATTTCATTAAGCCTACACCTGTGCTTATGATGTAGAGTTTATTATTCACGCAAAAAGAGGTGAAGAAACCTTTTTTAGGATAGTAATAAGACATACTCTTGCCGTCCCAGCAAATAATTTTTTCCCCGGCAGCAAAGCAAACTCCATCATCGGTGGCATGGGCTGCCCATACATACGTAAAATTTTTTTCCTTTTCGCTTATCTTATTGTTTAGTGAGACAAAACGCATTTGTCCTACAGAATCGGGAGCCAGATAACCGATTTCATTATCACCGCCAATATAAATACGACCGGCTTTATCTTTAGTCATACATAAAACAGTTGTATGTTGTTCGGTTGGAAAGCGTCTCCAGGCTTTACCATTATATTCTAAAATTCCTTTTCCGTTTCCAAAATACATAACACCACGGTTATCTTGTGCAACACACCAGTTTTGTGCAAAGCCTTTATACTCTACCGGAGAATAGTAACGTAGCAGTGGGGTACCTAATCTTTGTGAGAAAGAAAAAAAAGGTAATACAATAAATAGGAGTAGAAGCCGAATGATTTTCATCACTCAAATATATACATAATAGCGGTTAAGTGTTCTCTTCCCATATAGCAGCAAGATGCACAATTGTCTCAACAGCTTTTTGCATATCTTGTACACTTGCCCATTCTTGTTTGCTGTGAAAAGCATGCTCTCCGGCAAATATATTCGGACAAGGTAAGCCCATAAAAGAAAGTCGCGAGCCATCTGTACCGCCACGTATGCTGCTTAAAATCGGTTTTACTCCGGTGCGCTTTACTGCTTCCATTGCATTCGCAATTATTTCCGGATTTTTTTCTAAAACATCTTTAAAATTTCTGTACTGCTCTTGCACTTCAAATTTAAAAGTGCACTTGTTATATTTTGCCAGAACAGTTTCTGTTATTTGTTTTAATTCACTTTCTAAAGCATGAAGCGTTGGAGTATCAAAAGCGCGAATAATAAATTTTATAATTACTTGTTCTAAGCCACCATTAATTGCAGTAGGATGCATAAAAGGTTGTTTCCCTTCTGTAGTCTCCGGAGTTTTATCTTTTGGAATAAGAGAAATTATTTCTGCCGCAATTTTTACAGCATGTTGCATTTTGTTTTTTGCAAAACCCGGATGTGTAGGCAAACCATTAATTGTTATTGTTACTCCATCAGCAGAAAATGTTTCATTTTCAATATGCCCTAATGTTTCTCCATCCATTGTGTAAGCAAAATCAGCAGCCAGTTTTTTTAAATCAACTTTATCAACGCCCCTGCCAATTTCTTCATCAGGAGTAAATAAAACTTTTATTGTTCCGTGTTTTATCTCGGGATGTGTAATTAAATAATTTACGGCATCCATAATTTCTGCGAGTCCCGCTTTATTATCTGCACCAAGCAAAGTAGTGCCATCAGTAGTAATAATATCGTTGCCAATCTGGTTTTTTAAATCTTCGTGTTCTGCAAATTTTATAATTTGTGTTTTATCATTAATTAAAACAATATCACCTCCGTTGTATTTCATATTTACTTGCGGATTAACATTCAGTCCGCTGCAATCAGGAGAAGTGTCCATGTGAGAACAAAAACATATTACAGGAACTTTTTTACTTGTATTGGATGGAAGCGTTGCGTACACATAACAATGCTCATCCATATGCGCATCTGTAAGACCTATTTTTTTTAACTCTTCGGCTAAAATTTTCCCTAAATTCTTTTGTTTTTCGGTCGATGGAGTAGTGGTAGAGGTTGGATCGCTTTGTGTATCTATTTTTACATAGCGCAAAAACCTTTCTGTTACTGTGTAGCTGTAGGATGAGAAGTTTATCATTGTTGATTGTAAATATTTGTGTAAAGTTAATTTTTAGTTGGATTGGGGCGTTTCCCTCGGCGAACATTTTTCATTGCAAGTAAATTATGGCTCGGGTCGCGCTTTCCGTTTCAAGTCCTCGTCGCCTCCGGTGGCAGGCTCCTGCGGGCTTTCCACTACAATCGCTAACGCATATACTGTATTTGCTTTTTGCGTTAGGGATGAAGGCACGGTGTTGGAGCTCTTTTGCGTGGATAAATTTGGTTTAAGATTCTATGATGAGCAAAAAGCGACTGCCGTCAGCCCGGGCCCGCTTAAGATTATAAAATGAAAGAAATTTGCTGGCGCGGGCAACGCCCAAAATAAATAGCTAAACCTCCACTAAGGTTCCAACAGTTTCTCCTTGTAAAATTCTTTTAAGGTTACCTGCTTTGTTCATATCAAATACTACAACGGGTAAATTATTTTCTTTGCAAAGTGTAAAAGCAGTCATGTCCATTACTTGCAAACCTTTTTCATATACTTCAGAAAAAGTAATGTTATCGTATTTAGTAGCGTTTTTATCTTTCTCTGGGTCGGCGGTGTAAATACCATCAACACGTGTTCCTTTTAAAATTACGTTTGCTTCTATTTCTATCGCGCGTAAAGTTGCGGCTGTATCAGTTGTAAAATAAGGGTTTCCGGTTCCTGCGCCAAAAATTACTACACGACCCTTTTCTAAGTGACGGACTGCGCGACGTCGAATAAAAGGTTCGCAAATTTGCTCCATTTTTATGGCAGATTGTAAGCGGGTGTCAACACCAATACTTTCTAAAGAACTTTGCAGTGCCATAGAGTTAATTACTGTTGCCAGCATGCCCATATAATCGCCCTGAACGCGGTCCATGCCGCCTTTTTCAGCTTGTATACCACGGAAAATATTTCCTCCGCCAATAACTATGGCTATTTCACAACCATCATCTACCGCTTCTTTTATTTCCTTAGCATAAATAGCCAGGCGTTCATTATCAATACCAAAGTTTTTTTTGCCCATTAGGGCCTCTCCGGAGAGTTTAAGAAGGATTCTCTTATATTTCATGTGGAGGACAAATATCTGTAAAAAGCATGAATTTACAAAGCGAGAATAGCATGGTTTAAAAGGAATTAAGAACAATTGAACATTTGAACCGCGAAGTACGAACTAATACACTTCTTAATTCGTCATTCAAATGTTTTATTATTCTATTGTTCTTGTATTTAGGCTTAAATATCAAGTTTTTTGCTGCGGTTTTTCTTTACCTCACTCCTTATTTCCTTGCTTTTTCGCCTTTTCTTTTTTGCAGATTTACTCACCTTGGTTGGCCTTCTTCTTTTGGGCTTTATCATTGCAGCTTGAAGAAGTTTAAACGTTTTTTTAATGAGTGCTTCTTTATTGGCATGCTGAGAGCGGTCACCACTTTCGTAAGAATGAAAATAGCCCTCGCTATCAATTTTATTTTTTAGTTTTTCCAGTATCAAACTTTTTTGCTCAACAGTCAAATAAATAGAAGAAGCAACATGAAATGCAAGCTCAACCTTGCTTTCTGTAGTATTTACATGCTGTCCACCCTTGCCGCCGCTGCGAGAGGTAGAGAAATGGAACTCGGTGACTATATCGTTACTTAAATTATTCACGGCATAAAATTAAGCATTCATCTAATACCAATCAAAATTCATAATTCTTCCTCTATAATTCTCAATTAAAACTTATCTTTGCAAACTTTTATGATTTCAGTTAATTCGGTTACGGTTTCTTTTGGAGGTTTTACCCTCTTTGATAATGTCAGCTTTTTGGTTAGTCCGAAAGACCGCGTTGGACTTGCAGGTAAGAACGGAGCAGGTAAATCTACTATGCTAAAACTTATTGCCGGAGAGCAATCTCCCACAAAAGGAGAAATTTCTAAACCCAAAGATTTTAAAATAGGGTATTTACCGCAGGATATGATACACCAGCATGGACGCACCGTGTTTGAGGAAACTGCAAGTGCTTTTCATGAAATTAATATCCTTCAACTACGACTTGAGGCAATAAATAAAGAATTTAAAACGCGTACAGATTATGAAAGTAACAGTTATGGTAGTTTAATTACTGAAGTCACTGATATTTCTGCCCGATTAGATATTATTGGCGCAGGTAATCGCGATGAGGAAATTGAAAAAATATTACGTGGTCTGGGTTTTGATCGCAACGATTTTCACAGACAAACTGCTGAGTTTAGCGGAGGATGGAGAATGCGTATTGAGTTAGCGAAATTGCTTCTTCAAAAACCCGATATTCTTTTGTTAGATGAACCAACCAACCACTTAGATATCGAAGCTATACAGTGGCTGGAAGAATTTATGACTACCTATTATGGGGCAGTTGTCTTGATTTCTCATGATAAACAATTTTTAGATACTGTAACTAATCGTACCATTGAAATTGTAAGCAAGAAAATTTACGACTACAAGTCAAATTACAGTAAGTATTTAATGCTGCGTAAAGAGCGCAAAGAACAACAAGAGAACGCGCAAAAGAATCAGCAAAAAATTATTGACCATACCGAAGCGCTCATTGATAAATACCGTGCCAAAGCCAATAAAGCAGCGTTTGCGCAATCGCTAATTAAAAAACTTGACCGAATGGAAATGGTTGAAGTTGATGAGGACGATACTTCTGTGATGCACATGCGCTTTCCTAAACCGGCTTTATCGGGTAAAATTGTTTTAACCGTTGAGAATGCAAGTAAAACGTACGGAGACAAACTAATTTTCAAGGAAGCTGAATTCATTATCACCAAAGGAGAAAAAATTGCTTTGGTTGGTAGAAATGGGGAAGGAAAATCTACCATGATGAAAATGATTTCAGGTAAGACAAAATTTGATGGAACCGTACAGATTGGCCATAATGTTTTAGCCGGAGTTTTTGAGCAGGACCAGGAAGAGAAATTAGATCAGAACAAAACACTATTCGAAACCATTGATGAATTAGCTGTTGGCGATGTTAGGAGACAAGTCCGAAATATTTTAGGTTCATTTTTATTTCGCGGAGAAGATATTGATAAAAAGGTGCGTGTACTGAGTGGGGGAGAGCGCGGACGATTAGCATTATGTAAATTATTATTAGAGCCGTATAACTTATTGTTGTTAGATGAGCCTACGAATCACTTAGATATTCGTTCGAAAGAAATTTTGAAACAAGCTTTATTGGATTATGAAGGAACTATTGTGATGGTAAGTCACGATAGAGATTTTATGAAAGGCATGTGTACACGTTTATTCGAATTCAGAGATGGGCACGTGAAAGAACATTTAGGTGGTATTGAAGAATTCATGGAATTACGTAAGGTAGAACGTTTGAATGAATTGGATTTAGATAAGTCAGGAGTGAAAAAAG
>CAZZEI010000165.1:0-5431 GCA_964653165.1 uncultured Flavobacteriaceae bacterium
TTATCATCACTATACTTGGCTACTGCATCACAAATTTTTATTTGGCCCTCCATTATTTGATTATAAATTGAATCTAATTTAAGCTTAGAAGCAGCAACATCTTCATTGCTAATTTTTGGAATAACAAGGATATGCCTCACATCAACCAGCTCTCCCCTACGTGCAATTAATTGCACAAAATGATACCCAAACGCTGACTCAAAAATTTCTGATACTTCGTCTGGCTTAAGCCTGAAAGCAACAGCTTCAAACTGTGGCACAAATTGTCCACGTGCAATACCATCATATCTCCCTCCCGATTTTGAAGAAGCGGCATCTTCAGTATAAAGGGTTGCAATAACACTCATGCTTTCCCCATTAATTACACGCTGGCGATATCCTTCCAATTTGTCGCGTGCGGCCTGTTTAGCTTCATCAGAAACAGTTGGTTTTTTTGTAAGCTGGCAAATTTCTACTTCTGTATTTATATTAGGTAAACTATCGCTTGGTATGCTATTAAAATAAGCGCGTATATCTGCAGGTGAAACTTTTATATCGCCTACTATTTTACTTTGCATTTGCTGTGCAACTAAAATATTATTTATATCGCTACGTAATTCTTCTTTATATTGCTTTACTGTTTTTCCATAAAATCTTTCAAAGTTTTCTTCAGAACCCAATTGCTGTAAAAAAATACTCATTCTGCGGTCAAGCTCGTAATCAACTTGTTCATCTTTCACAGTTACACTGTCTTTATCAGCCTGTGCCAATAATAATTTTTGATAAAGCAATTCCTCAAACGCATTACAGCGAAGAGTATCCGTTATTTCAATATTATCGGCTTTTAAAGTTTTTAACTCACGTTCTAAATCAGAGCGAAGCAAAATATATTTACCAATAACAGCAATAGTTTTATCGACATTTTGAGGTTGGGCAATAGATACCAATGATAAAAATAAAAATGCGATGTAAAAAATTCTCTTCATGTTATTACAAGTAATGGAACGCTGATGACGCAGATTTTTATAATTTAATAAGATTTTTTATTGCTTTTGTTCTTATCCGCGTTCATCCTATCAATCTGTGTCATCAGTATTCTATTGTATTAGTACACTTCAAAGTTACTCTTTTCTTTCGCTTGTCCGTATATCGATTGTTTCATTTCTTCTATCAGGTTTAGTTTGCGTTTATTAATTATTACCTGACGGATATTATCTTTCTCAAAGCTTAACGGAGAAGGCATATTTTTTATTTTAAAATCCTTGATAAATAAAAAATAATTAAAAAGTGAGTCGCTCATTTCAATATGCCTTGTTGTTTTTAAAAATAATTCGGGGTTATAATCTCTAAGAGGAATTTCTTTCATTACATCATCAAGCAACAGCCAGGTATTATCATCAATAAAAAAATTATCAGCGTACTGTATACAATATTTTTTAAGGTTATCGCGATCCTTTTCATCCGCCGAAGCGTACCATTTTTTAACTTTATCAATGGTAGGCGACTTCACACCCACTTTAACGTAACTTACTTTAACAATATTATCTTTTAGCATAAAATTTTGCTGATGTGTTACATAGTATTGTTCTATCTCTGCCGGACTAATTGAAGTATCCAGGTTTTGTTTTACCAATTCAGTTTCGTAGCGATACACGAGTAGATTTTTTCGGTATTCATCAATTTCTTGTTCAACATCTTTCTTTTCGGGTGAGAGATTATTTTCAGCCTGATGCAATAGCAATTCGTTTAATATCCATTGCTGAATGTAGGAGGTAAGAAATAACAGGCTATCCTTCTTATTTCGCTGCGCAGGAATAGTGGCCGACAAATCGCTTAAAAAAAGTTTTTTTTCGAAGGCACGCGCAAGTGGTTTTTCTCCGGCTTTTTCTCTTTTTTCAGAAAGAGTTCCTTCTGAGCAGGAAGCCATTACAAGTATGCATAAAAATAAAAAAGTGTATTTCATTTTGTCATAAAAATAAAAGTTCCACCCAACGGCAGAACTTTTATCCTTTTTGTTACAAAAAATTATTTTATAGTTCCTAAAACATCTTCCATTATAGCCACCTTATGGTTATTACGCAGATTTCCTATCCAATCCTTTTCTAAAAAATTCTGGTAATCGGCTGTTGCCATGCCGCGGCACTCTGCCAATTTTTTGGGCGATTTAGGCATTAATTTATTTACAACAATAATCATTACTTTACCATCTTGCGCAACGTCGGGAGAAACGCCCTCTTTCCAGTTTGCATCTACGCTTTTATTTTCGCCCTTCAAATACGTAATGTTTTCTACCGCCAGATTAAGCTGAGAAGTTTTATTTACTTTATCAGTTATTTCCTTTTCCGTTTTCTTCTTCTCTAACATTTTACGTGTTTCTTTAGCTATATCAGCATTAGCACATTTATATATGCTAACATCGGCACGTTCGTCCCACAGGTAATTATTTTTATTTTTTTGATAAAACTGCTCCAAGCCAACCGAATCTTTAACTGCTTTGCTCCATACATTACGGTCTGTTAAATCAAATAATAAAATACCATCACGATATTCCTGCATCAAGTTACGGTAATCGGCGTATTTGCGTTCAAGCTGAGTTTCTTCGTATGCAACACAGGTTTCATCTACAAAAGTTTTGTATTGTGTGTTTACAATTAAAGATGCTTCAACTTTAGCACGACGCGTTTGATGTGCTTCTAAATACAAAGCAAAATCTTTTTGTGTATATTTTTTATCGGCAAGTGTAAACATATCTTTACCAAGTTTTGCCGCAGCTGATGCTTTCCAACTACCTTTAAAATAGTTGCTGTCAATTAAAGCATTAAATTCATCTTTTGATTTAGGAATTTCTTTAAAACCGTATTCCTTTTTAACTTTTGCAATAAAAGATGTTTTACTTAAGTAAGAACGTGAGTCGCGCGATACTTTACTTTTAAGCTCGGTTTTCATTGCATCAAAAGCCGGCAAATCGCGCTTATCAATACGCTTTATAATGTGCCAACCATATTTGGTCAAAATTGGCGCAGTGTAATCGTTGTTATTTTTTAATGCGAAAGCAGTTTGAGCAAATTCGGCAACAGGAAATTTCCGTTCAAAAAACCAACTTAGTTGTCCACCACTTGCATTAGTTTGCTTATCGTCGGAGAAATTTTTGGCCAAATCTTCAAATTTTTCTCCCGCTTTTAATTTACCATAAATCTCATCGATTTTTTGTTTCACTTTAACTGAATCATCATGCTTCATTTCTTTGGTAAGTTTTAGCATAATGTGTGCAACAAGTATTTCACCCGAGTTAGGACGTTGATTAATTACTTTTAAAACATGGTAACCAAAACGAGAGCGCACAATTCCGCTCATTGTTCCGGGCTTTGTGGTAAAGGCTGCTTGTTCAAAAGGATAAACCATTTCCAAAGCAGTAAAATACCCTAAATTTCCGCCGCTCTCTTTTGCAGAAGGTTCTTCGCTGGCAACTCGTGCAACCTGATCAAATAAATCTTTTTTCTTGTCAATATTTTTTCCTGCAACTAAATCCTTTAATGAATTTATTTTACGGTTAACTTCAATTGTATCATTCAAACTTAGTTTAGCCTTGCCCGAGAATTGATTTTTTTTAGCCGATGCTTCGTACTCATCAAGTTGTGCTTTGGTAACAGGTTTTCCGGAAATTATATTTTTTATTACTGAAATACGCTGCCATGCTTCAATAGTATCTTTTGGAAGAGCATCTTCTGCGCATTTAATTAAAATATGACTGGCATTTACTTCCGATTTATTGCGCTCATAAGCTTCTTTTACCAAATTATCGGTAACATCTTTATCGGTAAGATAAGGAGCTGATAACTGTTTTTTGTACCCGTTTAGTTCTTGCTTGAATGCACCCGCGGTATCGAGGCCCATTATTTCGGCTTCTTTTACTTTTAGTTTAAAATTGATAAATAAATCAAGGTATTCTTTCACCGTCTTTTTTTCGGCCGACATATCCTTGCCATTATTTTTTTTGTAAACAGCTTCAAACTCCGATTTTGTTACGGGCTTGCCGTCGATAGTAAGAAGAGTTGGGTCTTGAGCATTAACTGTTGCTGCTAACAGCAACGAACTTAAAATTGTAACAAACTTATTCATAGTATCTTAATTTTTATTTTTAGAGGAGCAAATTTAACAATTTATACGAATTACTAATAGTAACTTTACGAATTGGTTTGTTAAAACTCGTTAATAAGGTTTTTATTGTGTTAACGATTGATATAGAGATAGTCCCATAATTCGTATATTCGTCCCTGAATAGTAATTCCTTTCTCATTATGTCCCATATAGTAGCGCCCTCTATACTTTCAGCCGATTTTGCTAATCTTCAGCGCGATGTTGAGATGATTAATAGTAGTAAGGCTGAGTGGTTTCATGTTGATATAATGGACGGGGTTTTTGTACCTAACATTTCCTTTGGGTTTCCAGTGTTAAAAGCAATAAAAAAACACGCTAAAAAGCCTTTGGATGTACATTTAATGATTGTTAATCCCGATCAATATATAACAGAATTTAAGAATGCGGGTGCTGATGTTTTAACAGTGCATTACGAGGCATGCACCCACCTTCATCGTAGCTTACAAGCCATTAAAGCTGCCGGAATGAAGGCAGGAGTTGCTATTAATCCACATACCCCGGTAAGCGTTTTAGAAGCTATTTTAGAAGATACCGATTTGGTTTGCATGATGAGTGTAAACCCTGGTTTTGGGGGACAAAAATTCATTGAAAACACCTACCAAAAGGTGGCTGACCTTAAAAAAATGATAAAAGCAAAAGGTTGCAAAACTCTTATAGAAATTGATGGGGGGGTTGACCTGAATAATTACAAAAAATTGGTTGAAACCGGCGCCGATGTGCTTGTAGCAGGTAATACAGTTTTTTCTTCTTCAGATCCTTTAAAAACTATCGAGCAGTTAAAGCAGTTTTAATAATTGCATAATTATTAGTAAATTTGCTTGATGTTAATTGAACGCAATAATAACGAAGTAATTATTAAAATACCAGCCGGTTTACTTGCTGTGAGTGATTTACAGCATCTTTTAGACTTTTTGCGCTATAAAGAAATTTCAAAAAAATCGAGAGCAAAAAAGAGTGATTTACAAAGCCTTATCGATTTAGTAAAGAAAAAACGAAAAGTTTAGCCTCCTCATTCTTGAAACTTATTGTTGATACAAACATTGTCTTTAGCGCAATCTTAAATATTGATAGCAACATTGCTCAATTATTACTTAATTCAAGAGATAAATTTCAATTTTATTCATGTGAGTTTTTAAAACTTGAAATAAACAGTCATAAAAAGAAAATACTAAAAATTACAAATTATACGGAGCGGGATTTTCATGAAATAGAGAATTTAGTTACAAAAAACATTACTTTTATTAGACATTATATAAGTTAATTTATTATTGCTTTATTTCTGTTTTTCACTCTA
>CAZZEI010000166.1:0-5410 GCA_964653165.1 uncultured Flavobacteriaceae bacterium
CACAATCAAACCTCCAAGCTCTCCAACAACTGCATCTCTGTTCCATACTCCGTCACCTACACCACCGTATGGTCCGCCCGCTAAAAGGCCTGTAGAATTTTTCCACGAAACACCGTCTCTGTAATCAAATAAAGCAACACCATTAATGAATATTCCAATATTTCCGCCGGTTGTAGAAGTTGGGGTTCCAGTATTTTGAACAGGCGCTAAAGGAAACTTAAAAATGGCATTTTGTGAAGAAGCGAGTGAAGGGTTGCCGTCTAAAAACGGACCCGTTATATAAGTTGGAATTCCTTTTGTGCTCGCATATACCCAATTGGTTGAGTATTGAACAATTTGTACATTAGCAAGGGTGGCATCTGTAATAGGTGTAGAATTCCCGGCTACATAATGTCTACCGGTAATTGAATTATTTTGCAGCCAAGATGTAATTGCCGGGTTGGTTTGCGCTTGCATTAATAGGTTTCCGGATAGGAGTGCAGATAGGAGAATTAATTTTTTCATGATGGCTATATTTATGTTTTATACTAGTTAGACGTTGGTAATTCTTTAATCTTGCGGTTTAGGTACAATTATTTTTTTTGGATAGGAATGCTTGGGATTAAACAGAAATTCCCTATCGGTGAGGGTCAATAAAAAGGCAATAATATCTACTTTTTCATTGGAAGATAGTAAAATAGGAGTTTGTAATGACTTGGAAAGCGTTTTAGAGGGTTTAACACCGTTGACATAGTGATTTAACACATCTCCCAACTTTTTAAAACGACCATCATGCATATAAGGATAGGAAAATTCAATATTTCTTAAGGTTGGCACTTTAAATTTGAGTGAATCGTTGGGGTTTTTGCTGATCTTCATTCTTCCATAATCTTTTAGGAAAGTATCAACTTGCAATCCGTTATTTTCAAATTCCATATTAGTAAATAAAGGCTCCTTATGGCAGGTAGCACAGTTTTTTTGAAATAATTTATACCCGTTTTCCTGCTGTAAATTAAACTTAGATGTTTTCAGCATAACACTATCGTATTTAGAATTTGCACTTACTAATGTAAGCATAAATTGAGAAATAGCTTTTAATGTATGCTCTCCTGTAATCAGACTGTCGTTAAATGCTTTTAAAAACAGACGCGGATAATTTTTCGATTTTTGTAATTTAGCGATAACAGTTTCAATTTTTTCATCCATCTCAACCGGATTGCTGATTGGAGCTAATGCCTGCACATCGAGATGATTTACGGCTCCGTCCCACATAAATATTTTGTGCCAGGCTAAATTCATCAAAGCAGGCGAATTGCGCGTGCCAATTTTGTTTTCTATACCATGACTTAAATCATGATCAACGTGTGTGAATGCAGTAAACTGAGAATGACAGCTTGCGCACGAAATGGTATTATCACGTGATAGAATCGGGTCGTAAAACAATTCCCTCCCCAATTCAATTTTATCTTTTGTAAGCGGGTTCTTCGAAAAATCATAATTTGGTTTAGGCCAGTTTTTGGGAACCGAAAGAGTAACATCGTCCACTATTTTGAAAAAAGTAAAAAGCAAACAAAAAATTAATAATGGAAGTAGCATTTTCTTCATCATTCTTTTATCGAAAATATTTTTGATGCTTTTTGTGAAATAAGTACAGCTTCCTTATCGGGAGTCATAATTTGATTTTGAACGGATAAATCGATTGTTGAAATTAATTTAGCAATATCAACAAGAATAATATTTTTTTCATTTCCCTTTACGGCTAATGCTAATGCTAATGCTTGCAAGGCACAAAATGGATAAAGGTATCCACCTATATGAAACTGAAAAACATTGTTTCTTGTTTTGCAGAGATTGCTTTTTCCTTCCAGTTTAAAATTTACATATCCACTTTGCCAGGTCCAGTACATTCCTTTTGTCGGATCTAAATCTCCGCCCATTGCTCCTGATACATTGGTGAGGCTGTCAATTCCTAAATTAAATTTTATTTTGTTGAAAGAAACTGATGAAGGTATTTTTAAAGAAATCTGCAATGATTTAATATTTGATGCATCAACTAAGTAAAAACCTTCGATGGATTTCCAAACAGTTTTATTTTTATCTATAAGTTCTATTCCTGAAACATAAAACCTTAGGGTTTCAATTTGTATACTGTCTTTTTGGTTTAGTTTATAAAAAGATTCATTTAAGCGTAACTCAGAATTTCCAAATAAAGGTTGAAATTCAAAAACTACGTTTCTGGAGGTTTGTGCAATAGAAAAATTTATTTCCAAAACAAAAAACAGAAATATAAACCAAAATCTGATATTCATTTTATACGAAAGAAGTTTAAATTAGTTAGGGCTCTCTAATAAGTTTAAAGGTAGTATTTATATTGATAGATTTCATCCTAAGAATATACATTCCGGGAGCCAGTGTTTCGTAAAGAAATAATTCATTCATCTTCCCTTTTTCAAAGTTTAAGGCATTCCATGTTTTTAATATATTTCCTGATAAACCACTTAACGAAATCGCTACATTTTTTGAATCATAATGGGAGACAAAATTAATAATTTGATAAAAAGGATTTATCACCTGAAACGAGGGCTGATTTGGTTTTACATCTGCTACACTACTTGTTGCAGAGCAGGTATAACTTAATGGATTAAGCTCAATAGGATTTCCCGCAGTAAGGGTTTGTCCTATAAAACCCGGAAATGATGCTTCATATAAAGTGCAACGAAAAACCAGATTTTGTGTAGCCGCGTTTCCTTGTGTTATTGGTCCTGAATTATTTACCGGACTAACATATCGCCAAACGGTATTTTTAGACGAATCTATCTCAAAAAAAATTCCCTTCGATCCTTCACAAATAATTGTATTACCATTTATTAATCGTTGTGCCCCCGAAATATTGTTAGAATAAAAACCCGAAGTAGGAACAGATTGATAATTCCATTCTGCAGAATCTGGCAAATATTTTTGTCCGGAAACTAACGTATAATCCCCATTCATATCTACAGGTGGATTAATAATATCAATGGTTGAATAATTACCGGACGGCCTCCCTTGTCCGTTATTAAACACCATAATTTTTCCGGCATCTTTTAAACCGGTTTCAATCCAATAGGCGTTATGTTGTCCGAAAAGTTTTTTATCAGCAACAACACCTGTGTTATAGGAAGCAGGGTTTCCCCAGCGATATAACAAATCTCCGCCCTTATTATGCGTGCCGCCACTGTGCGAAGATGCTTCTACAGTAGTAGTGCTGTGGTCTATTATCCAGAATTCATTAAAGTTATGTGAGCTGACAAGTATTTGATTAAGCGCAGCATTATACGTGATGGAATTATTATGTAACCAATCTGCATTACTCGTTGTTGCATTATAATTAGTGTTAATTAGCTCAGGTTTTTGTGAAACCACGCCAAAATTTCCTTTGGTATTATCATAATCCTGAATTAAATGGTCCCACACATGCCATTCCCAAACAATAGTTGCTGTGTTTGTTCCAACCGGTTGCAATTCTACAATTTTCTCGCTCCATACAGTTGCCGGAGTAAGTGTTGGGTTTCTTCCTGCGTTGACGGCTTCAGCGTTAGTTTTTAATTCCCAAACAAGTGCTAAGATATTTCCATTGGGTAAATTACAAATATCATGGTGCTGACATTCGGTTGCAGATGAAATTGTGTACGACCAGGTTACATTTCCGTTCCAGTCAAGTTTTTCAATTATTCCGCCTGTTCCGCCGGCTGTAAAAACAGTGTTGCCTGTATTTCCGGGCCTTAGTAAAGTTCCATCTGATAGTAAGTAAACTGATTGTCCGGGTCTACGTGTACTTGCCCAGGCATGCACTTGCTTGCCGCATTTATCAATTAAATAAGTTGTTGTATTTGTAATGGGTGCAAACAAAACGTAGCCGTCTTGCGATTGAGGAGTTTGGCTAAATAATCCAACGGTTTGTTGAGCGTTTAATGATGAGTAAACAAGTATGCAGGAAAGGATTTTAAATAAAGCCTTCATAATTTAATTCTTTTCTGATTCGGGTGGAGGAGGTGGGTCATCCGGTCCGCGAGGAGCATCCGGAGGCGGAGGTGGCGCCATCATTTCAAAAACGTGCGGAATGATTTTGTCAAATTTTTGTTTTTGTTCGTCGTTGCACATACTACGTACCGCTAAAAAATGTTCGTAAGTAACAATTTCTAATTGTTTTTGAAAGGAGGCAATTTTATCAGAAACAGCATTTGCTTGTGTCATATCTCCGGAAGAAATTCCGCTAAAAAGCTTTTCTTTTAAAGCATGAAGACTATCATGAATTTCCATTGTTTTTTGATGATGCGCTTTTCGCATTTTGTCAAAATCATCTTTTTGTTTATCGTCAAAATTTAATTCGTGAACAATAAACATACCAGGCCCGTGTGGTCGTTCATGCGGAGGAGGCGGCATGCCGGGCCCAAAATGCGAACGTGGACCTTGTTTGTGATGCAGCAACATAAATCCAAGTGTTACGCTGTTAAGTAGCAACAACAGGATAATAATTATTGTAGAAGCGCTTGGTTTTTTCATTTTAAATAATTTTAATAATTATATGAAGTGTTATAGTAGTAATTATCGGGGCTTGTGTTTGAAGCTGAAGTGTTGGTGTCTTGAACCACTACGTCCTTTTTATAATTCCAACAAGCTAAAACGTTAATAGAAAGTATTACAGTAAAGGCAAAAGCCATTTTCCATGAAAAAACTACTCCATTAACCGGCTTATTTTTTCCTTCTTGCATACGATGCCTGATTTTCTCATAAAGGAACGGGTGCATCTCTGCTTTTTGCAGTTTATCTAAACTGTTTAATGTTTTTTCTATTTCGGTGTTAATTTCCATTTAATAAGTATTAGACGATACTTTGTATTAAAAACTTGCGCTTATAGATTGGTTTTATAATAATCTCCTAAATAGTTCTGTAAATTACTTTTAGCTCTAAACATCAATGATTCTATAGATGATAGAGAAACCTGCATAATTTCAGCTGTTTCCTGGTAGCTTAAACCTTCCACTTTATTAAGGGTGAAGGCTGTTTTTTGGTTTTCAGGTAATTTATCAATAGCTTTAAATAAAATGGCAGCCCGTTCCTTATTTTCTAATTGTACTCCCGGGTGAACAAAAGAAGCTTGCTCAACAAGAGGCTCATTACTATCTTGTCCGAATAAACTTTGCATAAAACCAAAACGTTTTTTTCTTTTTTTGGACCGAAGAAAATCTAACGATTTGGTAAGTGTAATTCTGTATAACCAGGTAGAAAGTTTACAATCGCCTTTAAATTGAGTTATTGAATGAAATACTTGTATAAAGACTTCTTGAGCAATATCCTCGGCATCTTCGGTATTTTGAACTATACCCATAGATGTATTGTAAACCAAGTTCTGATATGTTTCTACAACATACTTAAACGCAGACCCATCGCC
>CAZZEI010000167.1:0-5316 GCA_964653165.1 uncultured Flavobacteriaceae bacterium
GGAGCTCCCGATTGTTTGTAGAGGGTGTAAAATTTTATGGCATCATCAAATTGATAGTTTAAGTGATTTGCTTTTCCCATATAAAAATAAGCTTCCTTCTCAGCGTCTTTTATGTGGTTAATTGCAAACTCAAGGTACTGAATGCACTTTTTCTTATTGGGATCAGAAAAAAGCATGCACACGCCTAAGCGGTAATTATGAGATGGGTCTTTGGGGTAATTGGCTACAAGCTGCGAGTATAATTTAAACCCTGTTGCATAATCTTCTTCTTCAAACGATTGCGCAGCCTGTTTTTTAAGTTCTTCCTCATTTTTAAATTGGGAAAAGGACGAAAACGAGCAAAATAAAAGGCACAGAAAAAAAATAGCTTTTAGCCTTGGCATGAAAGAGGTATGTCCTTGGGCTTTACTCAAAGTTCATTAGTGTATCCTTTAGATGCGAATTACGCATAATTTGCACAAAGTTTAAGGGTAAAACGAGCAACTTTTAAGCCATATATTGTTAATTGTATTCAGGGCTCTTGGTAGGGCAAACCTTGTTTTTATTCAATTTTGCAGAAGCAGTTTTTTTGTAAGATGAAAAAGGTTTTTTTAATAGTTTTATTGAGCACCCTTAACCTGGGTTATGCGCAGTTTTCTGATTCATTACACAAAGCTTTTACCGGCCGTAAAAGTTTTGATTTCAGTTTCGATTCGCGCAATTCGTTTATGGATAATAATCGACTTAGCGTACATAGTATTAAAGTGGGTATATCATTCGGTAAAAAAATTGCAATTGGCGGTGGTTTTGCTTGGTTAAATGCCAATACCCCGGTTTATAGCAAACATGTTTTTTATGACAATGAATTAAAAAGAGACACTGAGTTAAACCGCCAGCTATCGTTAAGATATCTTTGCTATTATTTCAATTATATATATTATCAATCTAAACGATGGGAATTCAGTATTCCAATGCAAATTGGCTTTGGGAAATTAGGATACACGTATGAATATAAAGGTTTAAATAAAAGAGACGAAGAGGGGTATTGTTTTTTATATGAACCTCAGGTGAATGTTAAGTTTAAAGTATTCAGATGGTTTGGTGTAAAGGGTGATATTGGGTACAGGTTTCTGTTTCAGAATAATAATTTTATTAAAAATAAATTCAATTCGCCTTTGATTTCTTTTGGCGTTTTTATTGTTTGGAATGAAATTGCATTAATGACTTTCCCTAAAAATAAATGGGTTACAAAAAAATACGGGCCTAGTCAATGGTAAAGTAGTTTGCTAAAAATAACTTCCAAGAACATGAAGTAGTTTAGCTACTTGGCTGTTCCATAAAAGTGTCGTAGAAGCACGTTCTTCAGCTGTTTCGGCAAAGTCAACAACAATAAGCGAAATATCATTTGTTAATTCATCGCGCTCAACGCGGAATTCAAAATAGCTGTTATCTTGCTTGTCAATCCATTGAAAACGTACTTGTTTTTCATGAATAAGTTTTACTACACGGGCCTGTTGCTCATTTTCTTCCCACTTAAAAGTGTATATACCATTTCTGATATTTAAATCATCGCAAAACCATTCAGATAAACCACTTGGAGACGTTAAAAATTCAAATAAAATGGGAGCCGAAGCGTGAACAATATATTCAAGCTCAAATCTACCTGCCGGTTCGGGACCGGTTTTAATATCTATAATTACATTTCTTTTAGCGGGAGTGATTGGGGTACTTTTTACAACGGCTTTTGCTTTTTTAGCTACAGGTGTCTTTACCTTTACCGTTGGCTCAGCTTTCACCGGTTTTAATTCTACTGCTTTTGCAATAACTTTTGGTGCTGCTATAGTTTTAACAGGCGCACTTATTTTTTTTGAAATTTTTGCTTTTACAACTTTTTTAGGAGCTACCTGTTTTTTTGCTTTACTTTTTTTAGGAGCAATCTTTTTCTTTTTTACAGGCTTTTTTGCCGCAACTTTTTTACGAGCAGGTTTTGCTTTTTTCGATTTTGCAGGTTTTTTTGATACAGTTTTTTTAACCGACTTCTTTTTAACTACTTTCTTCTTTGCCCCTTTTGACTTCTTCGCGGAAACCTTCTTTTTTGGCGACTTTTTCTTGCTTTTCTTCGACATATCGTAAAAATTGAGTAAAACGGTATTTTGTTGCAATATAAAGCAAAAACTTTAGTATGCAAGAGCTAAATTCTATCAAGAAGCTTAAATGATGTTAATCGGTCAAAAATTTATATGAAAAAGAGGCTGATAATGAGCCAATTACAGGTGCCAATAGGTAAATCCATAAGGTATCAAGGTTTCCGGAAATTATTGCGGGTGCTAAAGAGCGTGCGGGGTTCATGGAAGCACCGCAAATTGGACCCGCAAACATAGCTTCTAACAAAATTACGCCTCCAATTAAAAGTCCTGCTAATTGTTGTGTTTTTTCAGACCCTTGTGAAGTGAATAAGATGGTTAGCATTAAAAAATAAGTCAAAATAAATTCAAGTATAAAAGATTGCATGTCGCTACCGGCGGGTAGGGTAGAGCCTAAGTTTTCATTTTCCTGAAATAAAAATTTTAAAACCAAAGTAGCTGCAAATGCTCCTGCAAGCTGACTCATTAAATAAGGAAGAATTTTTTTTGTAGGAAATAATTTTAGAATTGAAAAGCCAAGAGTAACAGCAGGATTAAAGTGTGCTCCCGATAAATTACCAAATGTGTAAATCATACTCGCTACAATTAAACCAAAAGTTATGGCTATGCCTATGTGGCCAATAATTCCCTGTGTTTCCTCATTAATAATAATTGCTCCTGTTCCGCAAAAGACAAGTGCAAAGGTTCCGAGAAATTCTGCTACGTAAGTTTTCATACATTATTTGTGATAAAATTTTTACAATATTCTTTTATCAATCTCCTCACTTTTCTGAATTCATTTGTAATTTCTTCTTCACCCCCTTCTGCCTTAGCCGGGTCGGGGAAATTATAATGAAATTTTTTTGCCTCGGAAGGAAAGTATGGACAGTTTTCTTTGGCATTATCGCAAACCGTAATTACAAAATCAAAATCAATATTTTTGTATTCATCAACATTGTTGGAAGTATGATGAGAAATATCAATTCCATCTTCTTTCATAATAGAAATAGCTTTAGTATTAACTCCATGTGTTTCTATTCCGGCGCTATAAACTAATGCTTTATCTCCGGCAAAATGCCTTAAATAACCTTCGGCAATCTGACTGCGACAGGAATTACCTGTACATAAAACTAAAATTTTTTTCATTTCAACAACATTTTTCCTCAGTTCTTAAACCCGAAAGACTTACTTTTTTCTTTTCTCCGTTTATTGGAACACAACAATCAGAACTTGTTTTTTGCTCTTCTTCTGAAAGCGGCATACAACAGGTTTCTGTTTCCGTTGATTGGTAATGCGGGTCGTTAAATTCTGCGTCGGCATGAAAATAATAAACTTCCCATTGCACTCCGTCCGGATCAGTAGCCCAAAATTTATCTTGTTTGGCATAGCAGCAGTTAGTGCCGATTTCTTCTTTAGCAACCAGATTTTTTGCTTTGGCATTTTCTAATCGCATAGTTAATTCTTCAAGTGTTTCTACTTGAAAACCTAAGTGACCAAAATTTTGTTGAACGCGGTCTTTATTTTCTACGAAAGAAATAATTAGGGAAGGATTTTCCAGAATATATTTAGCATAATTTGATTTCACTTTTACGGGTTCAATTTCAAAAAATGAACTGTAAAAATTTACGGTTTTGTTTATGTCGCTAACATATAAGCTAACGTGCATGCGTGGGAATGGATTTGTTTTCATGTTTTATTTTTTAATTATTTATATTAAATCGTAATTTACCGATATATTCAAGCAATTTTTTTAACAGCACTTACCTTTATTTGAGTATGAATCAAAGAAGGTAGCTAAATAAGTTTTAGCGGTTTCCCATTCTTTTTCGTCAATGCAATAACACACTTTTGCACCTTCAATGTCGCCTTTAATTAAGCCAGCCTCTTTTAATTCTTTTAAATGTTGCGATACGGTACTTTGTGATAAGGGAAGTTCCTCTACTATATCTCCACAAATGCAATTTTGTTTTTTTATCAAAAGTTGAAGTATAGCAATGCGTGCAGGATGCGCTAATGCCTTGGCATATTTTGCAATTTTATTGTCCTTAACGGTAAATTCTTCTGTTTTTGTAGTTCCCATCTTGGTTTCAAATATATCGCAATATTACGATTAATATTTGAATCTACCAAATAGTTCAGGAAATATTTTTCAACTCGTCTTGTAAAATTTTCAATCCGCTTGAGGCGCCTTGTTTTATATGCTTTAAGTTGCTTAATACACCAGAGTCAAAATCACCCGGGTCTACAAGGTATTTTATTGATTTTGAAGGTGCGTAATGAACAAGTCCAGCGGCCGGATATACAACCAGTGAGGTTCCAACAGTAATAAAAATATCAGCATCGGTCATCATAGTAATCGCATTATCCATTTCGGGAACCATTTCTCCAAACCAAACAATATGCGGCCTGAGTTGAGAACCTTTTTCGCATTTATCTCCATGGTTAATATCCTGTTTCTTCATTGGGTAAACCAATTCCGGATCTAAGGAAGACTGCATTTTCATTATTTGTCCGTGCAAATGCAGAATTTTTTTTGACCCTGCCCGCTCGTGTAAATCGTCAATATTTTGCGTGATAATTTGTACCTCAAAATGTTTTTCCAGTTCTGCTAATATAAAATGTCCTTGGTTTGGTTTGGCTTCCATGACCTGCTTACGGCGTTGGTTGTAAAAATCTAAAACAAGTTTGGGGTTTCTCTGCCAGGCTTCGGGAGTGGCTACGTCTTCCAGTTTATATTCTTCCCACATACCACCGCTATCCCGAAAAGTTTTAATACCGCTTTCTGCGCTCATTCCGGCTCCTGTAAAAACGACTATCTTTTTTTTCTTTCTCACCGAAAGCAAATCTAACATTAAATCTAACAATTTTAACTTTTACCTCTATTAATCTAAGGTCGTGGCAGCTCGCAAGGGTTGCAAGGGAAGTATAGGTTTATTTGATAGGAAGTTTGATCTTTTTCAATAAGAAGTTCACCATAACTTTGATGAAGCATTTTTTTACAGCTTGGCTTATAATTGGTAAAATGCGCTTCGTTTTTAAGCTTTGTTAAATAAATTGGGTATTTACCCGGCTTTAATTTGGCAGTAAAACGTCCCAGACTATCAGTTATAACCTTGCCGTGCATTTTCCCTTTTAGAATAATATGCACATCATGAAAATCTTTGGGTGTATCATATTGAGCTTCTATTTCGGGTGTAGGTCGTGCACCACCGCA
>CAZZEI010000168.1:0-5151 GCA_964653165.1 uncultured Flavobacteriaceae bacterium
TAGCGTAAGCATAGAACGAAGCGGCATAAGCATAATCACGTTCGCGTGGTTGATACGGATATTGATTTAGATAAATTAAAATTGCAAAACCCGTAAAGAAAAATAAACAGAAAACGACAAACGCATCTTTTACATTTTTCTTGTAATGAAAATATAATCCAAGCAATCCTAAAAGAAATGGCAAAGCAAAAAATTTATTAGTTGCTTTGTTGTTTTTAGTGTTGCTTATGGGATTATACACATCATCGGCGCCAAGACGTGCTTCATCAAAACCTTTTATTCCGGTTACCCAGTTACCATCGGTAGGATTATTAGCTAATCCCTGAATGTCATTTTGTTTTCCGATAAAATTCCAGGCAAAATATCTCCAATACATATATCCCATTTGATAGCGGAAGAAATAAGTTAAATTCTCGCCAAAAGTTGGAACATAAACTGTTTGCGGTTCTCCGTTTTGTCCTTGAATTTGTTTTGGTCTTCCTTTTATATTTCCCCAATATTTATAAGGTTCTTCGTGGTTGCTCTGTTGGCTCCACATACGTGGGAAAACAGTACAGAAATCATCTTCATAAGTTGGGTTTGAATTTTTTCGGTCGTCCACTAAAGTGTATTCCTTTTTCTTTTCGTCTTTGAGATAAATAGGCGTGCCATCTTTAAATTCACTGCGTGGTTTTGTAGGAGCGTTATAATATTGTCCGTATGCAACCGGCCAATCGCCATACTGCTCACGGTTTAAGTAGGATAACATATTTAGCGCGTTCTCCGGATTGTTTTCATCCATTGGAGGATTAGCCTGCGAACGTATTACCAAAACAAAAAATGTTGAATAACCGATAAGAATCATTGCAAAAGAAAGTGCTATGGTATTTAAAACAGCGTGCTTGTTTTTTAGATAATAAATGCCGTACACCATTCCTCCTAAAATTAATAGTCGAACAAACATACCGGAACCGCTACCTGAAATTATTGCGAATAAGGCAAAGGCAATAGCCATGTAAAAAGTAATTTTAAAAAATATTTCTTTACGGTTTACCGAATAAGCAATTGCAGAAGAAACAAAACCTATTAGTAAAACAAAATATAAAAAAGTACCCGTGTTAAAAGGCAGGTGTAATTTATTTACAAAAAATATTTCATAATCGGCGGCAAGTTTAGCAATGCCCGGAATAATCCCTGCTTGTATTCCTCCTAGAAGAATTACAGCTATACTACCTGCCAGCATAAATCCTTTCCAATTAAATTTATACTTTTTGAAATAATAAATAAAACATATCGACGGAATAACAAGTAAATTCAGTAAGTGAACACCGATTGACATGCCGGTTAAAAAAGCAATAAGTACTATCCATCGCATAGAGTATGTTTCATCAGCTTCTTCTTCCCATTTTAAAATGGCCCAAAAAACAGCTGCCGTAAATAAACTACTCATTGCATAAACCTCACCTTCAACAGCCGAGAACCAAAACGAATCGGAGAATGTATAGGCGAGCCCGCCAATTATTCCGCTACCTAAAATAGCCCAAATTTTTCCGCTATCTGTTGGGTTTTCTGAAGGAGAAATCATTTTTTTAGCAAGACGCGTGATGCTCCAAAATAAAAATAAAATTGTAAAAGAACTACAGAGACCGCTCATTACGTTTACCATCATTGCTGCCTTAGATGGATCGCCAAATGAGAACATGGTAAAGAAACGACCGATAAGCAAAAAGAAAGGTGCTCCAGGAGGGTGACCTACTTCTAATTTATAGGAGGTAGCAATGTACTCGCCGCAATCCCAAAAACTGGCTGTGTGTTCAATGGTTGAACAATAGGTAAAAGTAGCGATGGCAAAAACAAGCCATCCAACTATATTATTTAATTTTTTAAAATTGACCATGTTATTTTTATTGCGTTGCGAATTTAACAAAAAAGGGACAAAACGAACAATTTATTCAATGAGCAAACGGGCAAAAAGAAATAAAATTGCAATCTGTTATTTAGGATTTTATTAAGTAAATTCGGATTAGGCTAAATTTTCTAGTATTCGTCTTTATGTAATATGTTTCCGCGAAAAGCACCTGAGAAAAATAGTTCGATACGAGCCCCAATCATGGATTGTTTTTGATTTGCGTTTGCAAAGAAAGTAACTCCAATTCCGTAATCAAATTTTACCTTATAAAAAGCCTGGATAGCTACGTAAAGTCCATTTTCTTTAAAATGGCCCAGAATTATGGCGCTATCCTTTCCGCTAACATCTTTTATTTTTAAAGGGTTGTACCCATCTGTATAAGACAAGCCACCGAATATGGCCCAAAAATATTTATAACTCTCCTTATGATAGCCGGCGCACAGATGAAATTGTATAAGCCTGTTGTCTCCGTATGATCGCCCTTGCAATAAGCCACCTGTTTGGAAATATGTTTTTTGAAGATGAAAATTAAAGTCAAGGGCTGAAGTAAACAAAACCTCTTTCCAGCCGGTATTATACCCTTTACCTGCGCCAAGGGTAACGTAATTGCTATAAATACGGTATTTTTTGCCCTCAAGCTTTATTTCCTTTTTTCGGTTAAAATCTTCTTTATAAAGTTTAGAAAGCTCATTTTCAGTGTGTTGCTGAATAGTTTGTTGTGCAACCAATGATACAGCTGAACATACAAAAAGAATATAAAAACCCCACTTTAGCATTGAAGCAGCGAATATATAAAAATAAATGCCTGAATTATAGGCATTTGGTAACTGGTAAGCTTTTTTAGATAAGTGGTAAGGTTACCTTTTCTCTTTTAGGGAATAAAGTCTAAATAACCTTTAAAAAACTAAACCATGAAAAAAGTCCTTTCAATCATCGCATTAGCTGCTTTAACAACTTCAATGTTCGTAGCATGTGGTCCTTCTGAAGCTGAAAAAAAGCAAATGGAAGATGATGCAAAACGTATTGCTGATTCTTTAGCAACTGCAATCCAGAATTCTATTTCTGCTGCAACTGCACCTGACACTACTGCAAAAGCTGATACTACTGCAGCTCCAGCTGAAGAGAAAAAATAATCTGCCAACAGGCAGACATGTTTGTTTGTATAGTTAGTTGATTAAAAAACCCCTTCCGTTTACGCGGACAGGGGTTTTTTCTTGTACAAAATTTGGGCAATTGCTAATAATTCTATACATTTGCCTCCCTTAAAATAAAACAGAAAAATATGTTAATAGTACAGTTAAAAGAAGGCGATACCTTAGAAAAAGCACTTAAAAAGTTCAAAAAGAAGTTTGAAAAAACAGGCGTTATTAAGGAACTGCGTAACCGTCAAAAGTTTACAAAGAAGTCGATAGTGCGTCGTCAGCAAATGATACGTGCCGTTTACCGTCATAAGCTGCAAACAGGCCAGTTAGAAGATAAATAGTCTTCCAAAAAATAAATTTTGGGGCTTAATGTATTTCAGAAAATATTTCGTATTTTCGAAATGCATTAAGCCTTGTTTTTTATGGGAGGTTGGCACATAGAGGAGTTTATTGACTACATCCGATTAGAAAAGAGGTATTCAGAAAATACTTGTGTGTCTTACCAAACCGACCTTATAGAATATACATCATTTCTCGCTACAGACTTCGAAATACAAAATCCCTCTTTAGTAAAATCGCAACAAATACGTACCTGGGTTTTTAAACTTACCAAGCAAGGTTTAGCGGCAGGATCTATTCATCGTAAGATTTCTTCTCTTAAAAGTTATTACAAATTCTTACTTAAAAACAATATCCTTAAAAAATCACCGTTAATCGGCATAAGCTTACCAAAAAAAGCGAAAATGCTGCCGGTTTTTATTGACGAAAGCAAAATGAAGAACATGCACAACAATCATGTTCAGGGAGAAAAATTTTCTTTTTCTTATTTACTCGAAAAATTAATTATTGAAATACTTTATCAAACCGGTATGCGCCGCTCTGAACTGATTAATTTGGAACAAAAAAATATTGACATGCACATTCAGCAAATGAAAGTGATGGGCAAACGCAATAAAGAACGCATTATTCCTTTTGGAGCTGATTTAAAAAATATTTTAACGGATTATATTGCTTTAAAAGAATCGACTTATTTAAAAAATGATTTTTTACTTTATAAAGAAGACGGGAAACGAGTTTACGATAAATGGGTTTACATACTGGTAACAAAAAAACTAAATGATGTAACCACGCTGGGCAAAAAAAGTCCGCACGTGTTGCGCCACAGCTTTGCTACACATTTATTAAACAACGGCGCAGAAATAAATGCAGTAAAAGAATTATTGGGGCATGCCGGCCTTGCCGCCACACAGGTTTATACTCACAATACCATTGAAAAATTAAAAAAAACGTATAAGAAAGCCCATCCGCGGGCATAATTAAAAACTAAAAAAGGACGATACCATGACACCAAAAATCCAATCAGTACATTTTGATGCCGACAAAAAACTAATCGGTTTCATTAACGAAAAAGTAAGTAAACTAAATCAGTTTCACGACGGAATTATTGGCAGCGATGTTATTTTGCGTTTAGATAATGCAAGTACTCAAGACAATAAAACCGCCGAGATAAAACTAAACTTAAAAGGCAGCCAGTTGTTTGCCAAAAAACAATGCACTACGTTTGAAGAAGCAGTAGATACAGCAGTAGATGCGCTTCGTACTCAAATACAAAAGCATAAGGACAAATTAATTGCAGGTCATTAAAGTCTGTCGTTGCACGTAAATTTTCCGTTTAGGGAACCAAACGTGCAATGGCAGCACCAATTAAAAAATCCCTATTCCCTGAGTATATCGAAGGGCTGGGGGTTTTTTATTTTATATAGCAAACAAATTTTGCTCTTTGTCTATTATTTGTTTAGGAAACAAGAAACCTAAGCCTATTATTGTATATTTGTTTATACCTAATACCATTCGTATGAAAAAAAATTTACTTAAAAGCTTGACCCTTGTTTTTTATTTTTTATTTTTTACAAATACAAAAGCACAAAATATTTCTACATCAGTAGGAAATGGATTTCCCGGATACACAGGTGATGGAGGCTTGGCAAATTTCGCTCAATTAGCTAATCCATACGGAATAACTTTCGGTCCGGGTGATACATTATATATTATGGATCAGGCAAACAGTGCCATACGTAAAGTAACTCCCACCGGTACCATTACAACAGTTTGTGGTTCGGG
>CAZZEI010000169.1:0-5013 GCA_964653165.1 uncultured Flavobacteriaceae bacterium
AAAAATGGAAAAGGTTAACGTAAATAAAAAAATCGAAAATCTAATAATATGGCACGATTTTGGTATCTTTGGTACTCGAATTGTTGAACCTTTTAAAAATTAGAATAATGAAAAAAATAATCCTTTCTCTTAGCCTGTTAGCATTGTTTGCTTTCTCAGGTTTTGCTCAAGAGCCTGCAAAAACAACTTCTGTAGCTGTTGTACAGCCCGCAAATCCAAACCAAGCTGATATTAAGCTTGATAAAATGACGCATGATTACGGAACTATTAAACAGGGTGCCGATGGTGGATGCGAGTTTAAATTTACAAATTCAGGTAAAGAACCTTTAATTATCAGTAATTGTCAGGGAAGCTGCGGTTGTACAGTACCAAGTTGTCCTAAAGAACCAATATTACCCGGTAAATCAGCTGTTATAAAAGTTCATTATGATACTAAGCGTGTTGGGCCAATAACTAAAACAGTTATGATTCAATCAAACGCAAAATCAGGTACTGTAACCATTGCGATAAAAGGTACTATTGAAGCTGCTCCAGTTGAAGAACCGTTCCCATCGGGTAACACACAAAAAAATGGCGCGCCTTTTGAGAAGGGTAATTAAACTATAACAAATTAAAAAAAAAGACAAAATGAAAAAAGTAATTGCAACAATAGCCCTTTTAGCCGGAATGACTTTCGCGTCAAAAGCACAAGAAGTTACAACCCCGAATATTGACCCTAATGCCCCTGAATTAAAATTTGATTCGGAAGTGATAGATTACGCAACATTAGATTACGATGCTAATACTACCCGCGAGTTTAAATTTAAAAACAACGGTAAATCACCATTGATTTTAGCTAACGTACAAGTACAGTGTGGTTGTACAAACGTTGACGGATGGCCTAAAGAGCCTATTGCTCCGGGTAAATCTGCTTCTTTTAAAGTAAAATACGATAGCAAACGCGTTGGTAAATTTGATAAAAAAATTACAGTAACATCAAACGCAAAAAACCCAACCGTTATATTAACTATTAAGGGCGAAGTTAAACCTGCCCCCGTTACTACACCTACTACCACTGCAACACCGGCTCCAGGTGGTAAATAATCATATTAAATGAGTTTAATCCCTCTGCCTAAAGCGGAGGGATTTTTTTTTGAATTAAAATTAAAAAATGAAAATTTACGCAGTTTTATTATTTTTAATTGTCGGATCAGTTTCTTTTTCTCAATCGAAAATTAAATTTACCGATGCAAAAAAGAATTTCGGCTTTGTAAAAAAGGGGGAGAAGGTTAAACTCCAGTACGAATTTACAAACGAAGGAACACAACCCTTAATTATCAGCGATGCAAAAACTGAGTGCAGTTGCACAACCGTTACCTGGCCTAAAGAACCAATTGCAGCCGGACAAAAAGGAAATGTAGAAGTTGTTTTTGACACTACGCCCACATACGATAGGCAGGACAGAACGGTAATGGTTTTTTCTAATGCATTGGGCTCTCCTCACAAAATAAGATATAAAGGAGTTGTTCTAACGAAGTGAAGATTGTAAAGAGCGCAATTTTTTAACCATTAATCCCGGTAGCTTTCAGAATTTGAGGCATATTTTTTTGTGGCGGGGTGGGGATGACCTTCCCGGTTTTCCCAAAAGTAAGCCTTGTGTACCAAAGTTTTATTTTAATAGGGTAGCTCGTATTTCCGTAACCTCCTAAAACAATGCGTTGTGGGTATAAGCTTGAAGTATATACCGACACGAAGAATGTGGGAGAGATTCCTTTTTTGTTGATAACACCTCCAACTGTATGCGGAATACTAAATGTAAAATGGTTTTTGTTGCCATCATAAAACCCTCCAAAAGCATATGCATTTTCAATTAAATAAGTAGGCTTACCTGTTGTGGGGTCGTAACCTTCTAAATAAAGTCTGCCTGGGTACGGAAATAAAGTAGAATTATAATAATTGCTGTTTGATTTATCCGGACTAAAAACTAATTCTGCCTTGTTTATTACAATGTTCGAGTCTTGCCATTTTAAAAGATCAGGAAATGCAACTTTTGCTTTTAAACCTGATATACCTTGGACGTAAATATTTTGTTTGCCCAAATTAACTGTATCAAAAGGAGAATAGAGTTGTTGTGCAAGTTTTGGTTCGGCTAAAAATTTGTAATCATGGTCAAAATGCCCAAAGCGAACTGAATTTGATGCGCAATAAATCGATAAAGGTTTAAGCTGAGCATCTTGTGCGCTGTTATGATAATATAATCTTAAAGCTGTAGTATTCATGTTTACATAAAAAATACTGCCATAAGAAGGCTGTGGTAAAACAGAGCGGTTTGTGCTTATAAAAAAACCATAAAAAATGTTCTGAAAAGTAGATAGAGAACTGATATAAGCCGGGTTAAAAAGCATTTCACCAAACTCTTTGCGCAGTTTAATATTTAATTGTGGAGGCGAAGCGGCGGCATCATCTTTATTTACTAAAATTTTCCTATTAAGACGGGGATAGAAAGATTTGCTCTGACCACCTTCAATCATACTATAGTTTTTATTGTAAGAAATATTTCTGGTTGAATAATAAGAGCTGTCTTTGCTTATTTTTGCGGTAAGCGGAAAAACATCGATGCTTAGAGGCTGCGTTGTGTCTCCTAAAAAAGCTACGCCCGGGTTATAAATTAAAGAAAGTACAACAGAGTCTAAAACTGCATTAGGTCCAAAATCAACACCGCCACCCGGAACCTCAAAATTCACATAAATAGAGGCATCGGTTCGTCCGAAAACCGGATCGTTTACAGAGCCTAAGAGATTTGAGTTAGTAATATTTTTGGTAAATAATGAATCGTCAAATAGAGGATAGGAAACACTTGGGTAAATTTCGGCATAGGCAGCGCCTAATTGATCGGTGCCAGGCAGCACATCTACACCAACCGGACTATCATTTTTCTTGCAAGAGAGAAGAAAAACAAAGGGAATTAATAGGATGAAGAATTTTTTAATCATTAAGAGTGCGAAGGTAGTAAATTAAACAACGTTTTTAAGCCTGTATTATTGTTTAAATAGCATCCTTGGTAGGAGCGGTTTTTCCAAACTCTTCTTCTCCGCAAATATATTCGGATGCTAATTTATTTAGGACTTCAACTTCTTTATTTAGCCGCTCTTCAAGTTCCGCTTTGTTTTTACCGGTAGAGCTAAGTCTGAGTCGTACTTTGCCTGCTCCTGGCAAATAGGCGAGCTTAATTCCTTTTGAAGGGAGTTCATTTTCCCAGCTTTTTATTATTTCGGCTAAAAAGCTTTCACCAATTCCCTCGGTTAATATAGTTCGGTGGTAAATGAAAGGTAAATCGAATGTTGATTTTAGCTTGGGTAAAGCATAGTCGGAAAAAATTCCTTTCATTTCCTTGGGAACTCCGGGCATACTAATAAATATTTTCCCGTTTTTATTGAACCACATACCCGGTGCTGTTCCATTTTCATTATGCAAAACTTCGCAATTTAAAGGCACCTCTGCTTGTTTAAGGTTTACTTCTAGTAATGGGCGGTTACGGCTTGTAAATAAATGTTTTACCCATTTTAAAACTTCTTTATTTTCAACAAGCGAGGTATTAAAATATGAGCATAATGTGTGTTTGGTAATATCGTCTTTGGTTGGGCCAAGTCCGCCGGTAATAATAATTATGTCTGCTCGTTTTTCTGCTGAATGTAATGATTCAAGAATATGTTGCTTATCGTCTGATACTGAAGTGATTTGCTTAACTGTAATTCCGGATAAATTAAGTTGTGTGCCAAGCCAGGCAGAATTAGTATCAACAATTTGTCCGATTAAAATTTCATCGCCTATAGTAATAATTTCAGCAAGCATTCTAATTATTTATTGTTGTGAATGCACTTGCCTGTTTTGTTCAAACTCTGGCATTTTCCATAAAGGGTAAGTGCGTGCCGGTTAATATCAAACTTAAGTAAGTTACCGGCCATTTGTTGTATTTGTTGTAAGCGCGGGTCACAAAATTCAAAAACGAGTTCACAATCGTCGCATATAAGATGATCGTGCTGACGATACATATAGGCCTTTTCGTACACTGCCTGATTTTTACCAAATTGGTGTTTGGTAATAAGTTTGCATTCCAGTAAAACTTCAACAGTATTATATAATGTGGCTCGGCTTACGCGGTATTTTTTATTTTTCATATGGAGGTAGAGTGCCTCAATATCAAAATGGCCATCAATGCTGTAAATTTCTTCGAGTATGGCAAAGCGTTCTGCAGTTTTGCGCAGTTTTTTTTGTTCCAGATGTTCGGTAAGAATAGTTTTTACCGTACTTTTTATTTCTGCTGTGGCCATGATTCTGTAAATGCAAATGTACTACATTCACCTCATTATTTACTTCTTGCATACAAACAAAACATCTCTGAAGGGGAACTTGTGTTGCACAAAGTATTCAACCTTAAATCCGGCATTTTGCGCATCCCTAATCCATTCATTTTTTGTTCTGTAAAAAAGTTGTTCTCCTTTTGTGAAATTAAGTACAACCATGGTTTTTTCTATAATCTTATTGATAGTAGAAACAAAACCTTTTTTATCATCAATCTGTCTGAATACAAAAACGCCGTCGGACTGAAGACCTGCGTATATTTTTTTTAATAATTCTCTTTGTTGTTCTAATTGAAAATTATGTAAGAAATCTATCAGAGCTATTCCTTCAAATCTCTCGCTATCTAAAATAGAAATAGAACCTGCATTGAAAGTAAGATTTTTAATATCGCTTGAAGCAACCTTGGCAATCGATATCCGGTTAGCGTCATGATCAATCCCAATAATTTGCCGTTTTGAGGATTGTAATGCAAGAGTAATAGAAAGAAGTCCGTGACCACAACCTAAATCAAGTATTTTGCCTTCATTGGGTAAATGAGATGAGATGGAAGGGTAGGGTGTATACATCCACCTCAGGCGAATAAATAAGCGGACTAAAAACGGGGCGCTTTTAAATCTATTATTTATTTCGGCGCTGTTTACTTTTTCAATCATTCAGTGTTAATCCTATTGA
>CAZZEI010000170.1:0-4995 GCA_964653165.1 uncultured Flavobacteriaceae bacterium
TTATTCATGCGGATTTCAAAGAACTTTTACTAATTTTGATGCAACGCTAGTGATAGCAGAACTAAACTTATAACTCAAATGATGTGCCATCCCTAAATAATAAAATACATCAACAGGAACATCTTTTGAAGTTGAAGCAGTTTCCAGAAGTTGTATGCATGATAACTTATCCTTTTTTGAATGATATAAGCAAAGGCCATAGTAATAGGACTGTATTGGTACTAATTCTATATATACATCCAGTTCATGATAAATTAAAGCAGCCTCCTGGTAGATATTTTGATCGTAAAGGCTTCTTGCATGTTTTAAATTCTGATTGTCCGTTGCTGTTTCCTCAGGACTACGATTGTGGTGCACAAACAAAACTTCTTTTTTAGATGCCGGTTCTTTTATGGGCTTTGCAAATTCCCTTTTAGCTACTTTATCTTCAAAAGCTATAGTATTTGCTTGTTCTTCGGTAAAATAATTATTTACCTTAATTGTGTTTTGCGAATTTTCCTTTGCAAGCTTTATAGTTTGTTTTACGATAAAGTCGCCTTTCTTCTCAGGAATTGAGAATTCGTTTGTCATTTCTGTATATCCATCCGCTTCAATGGTCATATTGTAATTTACATCCGAAAATAATACCATCAGGTAATTCCCGGTTTCTCCATTCGTCTTAAATACACCTGCAATTTCATTATTGTTAGAATTGAAAACAGTTATTATAGCATTTTTGTTATTTGTAGACTCAGAACATGAGAAATTCCCCTTAATAATTGAATAAGCCAAAGCGTTTTCTGGAATTTTAATTTGCATGTATTCAAAGCGTTCGTTTTTTCTGTTCGTGCAAAAAGAAGCGTAACGATTTGCAGTATCTGGAATATAAAGTATATCGTCGTAGGTAGAATTTATAGGGAAGCCCATGTTTTGAGGTTTCGACCATGGAGTTGCAGTATCTGCTCTTGTGCATTTAAAAATATCGTAGCCTCCCATACTGTTATGTCCTTTCGATGAAAAATAGAGTGTTTTACCGTCTTTTGTTACGTACGGATAATTATCATCGAGTGGAGTATTAATATCTGGCCCGAGTAATTGGCTTGAGCCTGAAGTTACGTTGACATTCGCTTTGTTTACATATAAATCGGTACCCGTTTGCTCTTTTGCACCATAGCTCACATAAATTAATTCATTTTTTCCCGCCTTGCACATAAGTAATTTGTTTTTTTACTTCTATCAACTGGAGAATTAAAAATCGTTGTTTTATACATGAGTTTTTCATGCACAAATTCGGGGTTATAGGCAGCGGGCAGATTATCTTCCTGCACAGAAGCCCTTCTTAAAACCTGAATATTGATTTGTTCGGACATAAGGGTATTTCCGCTTTTACAATTGGTAATTAGTTGATTTAACTCTTTCTCATTTCTTGTTGCAGGATTGGCTGATTTTTTATATTCTTCACATGATTTTAGTGCATCAGTAAACATATATGATAAGGGAAATGCTTTGCCAAGATTTAAAAAAACATCACGTGGTACTTCTTTATAACGAGAGGCTGATTCTAAATAATTAATTGCTTTAGCCTTATTTTTATTTGTTTTTAAAAGACAAGCACCGTGGTAATAATTTATAAATGGGTCACCCGGATCATTTTTAAGTAATTCGTTATAAAGAGGCAATGCTTTTTCAAAATCTAAATTTTTAAAGGCTTTCTGAGCTTCTACCGGTTTCTTCTTTTCTTCTTCTAATTGTTTTTTTACCAGTTCATCAATGGTAGAAATTGGTTTTTCAATTTTTGTTTCTGTATTTTTTTGTTTTCATTCCAGGCGTAACTATTAACTTCTAATTCTTTTTTTGTTGAATCCGCGCCTGCTCTAAGCTGAAATATCTTTTCATTAGATTCTGAAAAAGCACTTGAAATAAACAGACTTGGTTTTTTTTGTTCGTTCAATAAAATTTTAACTTCTTGTCGGCCTACTTCATAATCAATTTTTAAAGGCACCTCTACAATTTGTTGGATACTTACGTAACCTGGTGTTTCTACTTTAAAAAGATATTTAATATTAGGCACTAATACCATACGGTAATTTCCGGTATAAGAATTAGTATTATAAATTCCAACCAGTTCGTTATTTGAAATATTATAGACAGAAATTTTAACTTTTTTTTGTTTAGGAATTTCAACTATATCGGCATGACCTTTTATAATTACTATACTTGATTCGTCGCCGGTAGGAATAATCTTAAAAATATCATACTTATGGTCTTCGTTAACTCTGTCGGAAACAAAATAGAAAAACTTTCTTTTTTTGTTATGAGGTAAATCTTCTTTTACTGCTGCAATAGCTTTCTTTGCGCTGTCAGATTTTTGGGCATAGGAATAAAAGCTACTCATCAGAAGCAATAACAGACTAATGTTTTTTACAGAATTAGTTCTCATTAAAATTGTGCGAACAAAAATAGAAGATATTGTCAGAATTCAGGGTTTTAGCGCATAAGTTTTAGTAATTTTGCTGATTATCTTCAAATAGTGCGATAAGCAAAGTGAAAAGGACATTTTTTATATTTTTTATTCTTATCTCATCAATTCTATCTGCACAAGAGCCTACACAAACAATTAGAGGGACAGTGCTCGATAAACAAACTCAAAGTACACTTCCGGGTTGTATAGTACAAGTGCTTGGCGTAGAAGGCAAGAACGCCATAAGTGATGATAATGGTAAATTCAGGATAGAAAAAGTTCCTATTGGTCGTCAACAAATAAAAATTTCTTTATTAAGCTATAAAGAGAAAATTCAAACCGTAATTCTTTATTCGGGTAAAGAAATTGTAATGAATGCAGAGCTTGAAGAATCAGTTATAGAAGGGCAGGAGATAACAGTTATTGCCGAAGCAGATAAAACAAAAACAAATAACAAAAATACTACCGTTAGCTCTCGTGGCTTTACCATTGAAGAAACATCACGTTATGCCGGAAGTAGAAACGATCCCGCTCGTATGGCAGCTAATTTTGCAGGAGTAAGTGGCGCTAACGATTCGCGCAATGACATTGTAATACGAGGTAATTCGCCGCTTGGGGTTTTATGGCGATTAAACGGAACTGATATTCCAAACCCAAACCACTTTGGCTCTATGGGCTCTACCGGCGGACCAATTAGTATTTTAAATAATAACACACTAGATAACTCTGATTTTCTTACTTCAGCTTTCCCTGCTGATTACGGTAATGCCATTGCCGGAGTATTTGATTTAAAAATGCGAGCCGGTAATAATGAAAAATATGAGTTTCTAGGACAAATGGGCTTTAACGGTTTTGAGGTTTCTGCTGAAGGACCATTATCAAAAAAGAAAAATGCTTCCTTTTTGGTTGATTATCGGTACTCAACATTGGGAATTTTTAAAGCACTTGGCATAAATTTTGGGACAGGGTCAGCTGTTCCTCAATATCAGGATTTGACGTATAATATTACTATCCCTACAAACAAAGCCGGTAAATTTACTTTTTATGGAATTGGAGGATTAAGCTATATAGCTCTTCGTGATAAAGACAGGGATAAAAAGGAAGACCTCTATGGTTACAAAGGATTAGACACCTATTTTCGTTCAAACGTGGGAATAGCTGGAGTGAGCCATTCATACATTTTAAATTCGAGTTCGTATTTAAAAACTAACGTTGGCATATCCGGTCAGTATAACGGTATAATTGCGGATTATGTTTTATATGATACGCTTGGACAAGCAACTGGTAATACCAAACCCAATTATCACAGCACAACTTATACTGCAAAACATTCCGCGAATATGGGTTATAATAAAAAATTCAGTGCGAAAAATTTTATTACTACGGGTTTTTATTTTGATTATTTTCAGAATTTGCTGGCCGATAGTGTCGATAATAATGATAGTTCGCGTTATCATGGCCTGCGCTATTTTAAAGGCGACGCAATGCTTGCACAGGTTTTTATAAACTGGCAGCATAAATTTTCTGATAAACTTGTACTTAATACAGGTTTCAGGTACGTTCATTTTTTATTGAATAATACATATAATCCTGAACCACGAGTTGGTTTGAGATGGAGTTTTACAGAGAACCAATCTTTTAGTATTGGTAGCGGATTACATAGTCAGGTACAACCGTTATATGTTTATTTTTCTTCAGCCTACAATCCGCTTACAAATGTGAGTACAAAGACAAATTTAGATTTGGGATTAACAAAAAGTGTTCATGGGGTAATTGCTTATGATGTAAATCTTGGCAAAAATACGCGCATAAAAGCGGAGGGATATTACCAATATTTATACGATGTGCCTGTGAAAAATTCTCAACCCTATTTTTCAGTTTTAAATCTGGGTGCAAATTTCGAGAGTCCTAATGTAGATAGCTTAGTTAACAAAGGCACAGGAGAAAATTACGGAATTGAACTTACACTTGAAAAATTTTATACTAAGGGTTATTATTATTTGTTTACAACATCGCTATTTCAATCCTATTATTACGGAAGTGATTTTATAAAACGCAATACTGCATTTAATGGCAATTATGTTTTTAATTTACTGGGGGGAAAAGAATTTAAGCTAAACAGCAAACATACTATCTCGATTGATGTTAAGGTTACATACTCAGGCGGTAAGCGCTATACGCCAATAAACGAAGCCGCTTCATTGGCAGCCAACATAGAGATTCGTGATTATACAAGGGCTTTTGAGTCACAGTACCCGGAATATTTTCGTTTAGATATACGACCTTCGTATCGTTACAACATGAAAAAAGTTACCATGGAAATAAATTGTGATTTTCAAAATGTAACCAGGCACGATAATATTTTTCAGCAAGTATACGATCCAACAGCAAAGAAAATTGTAACGGATTATCAGTTAAAGTTTTTCTTTATTCCGCAGTTTAGAATGTTGTTTTAGGAATTAAGAATAAGATCGAAATAATTCTCCCCTCAAGGGGAGACTGTCGCTTGCGACAGAGGGGTTTTTTTACTGTGCTTCTTTAGCAGTAGCCTCAAT
>CAZZEI010000171.1:0-4515 GCA_964653165.1 uncultured Flavobacteriaceae bacterium
GTGAAAACGCTAATCAACTGAAAATCTTCTAACTAAGATGCAACGCTAGTGATGATATAGCATAAATTATTTTGAACCTAAAATCAAGTAGCCTTCGGTTTTTTGCCATAGATTACGCAGATTGCTTTCACAGATTAAAATTTTTTGTGATTTACTATAGAATTGTAAGTATTACCAGGTTTAATTACTGAAAAATTCTCGTGAATTTAGCACTTGCTATAAAATAAAAAATCTGCGTGTATTAATCTGTGCAAATTAGCGAAATCTGTGGCAAAAAAAATCCGCTTGTGGATGTGACTAAGTAATATTAAGTAAATTTGCTCAATAATGCTCCTAAGAATAAATCCCGATAAAATTTTAACAGAAGATATTTACAAAGTTGTAGATATTTTAAAAAATAACGGTGTAATTATTTATCCTACCGATTCTGTTTATGCTTTGGGCTGCAGTTTGCAAAGTCCAAAGGCAATTGAAAAAATCAGCCGCCTTAAAAAATCCACTCCTGAGAAAATTAATTTATCTGTTGTTTGTGCAGATTTAAGTCAGCTCTCTGAATTTACAAAACCCTTACCCAATCATATTTTCAGAATAATGAAAAAGGCATTGCCAGGGCCGTATACTTTTATTTTACCTGCATCTGCAAGTGTACCGAAACTGTTTTTGAAGGAAAGCAAAAAAACAATTGGTATACGAGTACCCGACAATGCAATTTGTGCAGAGATTGTAAAAATATTGGGTTGTCCGCTTGTTTCAACATCATTACACAACCCCGATGATGATTTAGTGGATTATTATACTGACCCTGAAAACCTGTATCAGCATTATAAAGATACTGTTGATGCAGTTATAGATGGCGGCTATGGAAATGTTTATCCTACAACTGTAATTGATTGCACCAATGATGAATTAGTTGTAATAAGAGAAGGGCTGGGCTCTTTAGAAATTCTTAAATGAGTAGAATATCTCATTCTTACTTCAATTGTTCTCTATTCAAATGTTCAATTGTTCTTTTTGTATTATGCTAATGCTTCATTAATATCCGGCAGTCTGCCAAATTTTTGTAAAGCTGCTACGTGCGATTTAAGTGCTTGCATCAAAGTTTCATTTTCTAAATAAGGAACACCAAACTCTTCTGCAGTTTCTTTTGTGATGTGAGCTATAGCAGGATAATGCACATGCGATATACTAGGGAAAAGATGATGCTCAACCTGAAAATTTAATCCTCCTACATACCATGAAATTGATTTGCTTTTGCGCGAAAAGTTTACGGTTGTGTTCATTTGATGTACTGCCCAGTCATTTTCAACAATGCCTTCTTTATTAGGTAGTGGGTGAGAAGTGCCCTCAACTGTATGTGCTAATTGAAAAACGGTTGTTAAAACAAATCCTGCTACAAAATGCATAATTAAAAAACCACACACTACTTTATAAGTTGGGATTTCAAGAAAAACAATTGGGACAATTATCATAGCAAAGAAATAAATTGCTTTCATCAAAGCCATTTTAAAAACCGTAACAACATTTTCTCTTCTGGTTTGTTTATTTACGCCATTCTTTGTGTACCTCGCAAACTGAATAAAATCTTTTAATAACACCCAGTACAAGGTAAGTATGCAATAAAAAAGAAAAGAATAAATCCACTGAAATTTATGGTGTTTTTTTACTTCTGTGTGCGGAGAAAAACGAAGCACCAATTTATCTTCAATATCTTCATCCATTTTGTGGATATTGGTAAATGTGTGATGCAACACATTGTGCTGCAGTTTCCAGTTAAAAACCGAACCACCAAGCAGATTTAAAGTGTTACCAAAAAGAAAATTAATTGTTTTGTTAGAAGAATAAGCCCCGTGGTTAGCGTCATGCATAATGCTCATGCCAATTCCCGCAACACCAAGTCCCATTGTAAACCAAAGTAACATACTAACCCCAAAACCGGGTGTCATAAAAAGAAATAAAGCAAACGGAATCAGATAGCTTGATAATAAAATAATGGTTTTAAATACCATGCCGGTATTTGCGTTTTTAGAAAGGTTGTTTTCCTTAAAATAAGCGTCAACTCTTTTGTTAAGCGTTGCGTAAAATAAGTTTCTTTCTTTGGCGATGAATTTTATTTGTCCTATTAATGCCATTTTGTGTTTTTATAACAAGTGCAAAGATAAGAAAGTTAAATTTAACGGGTTATGAGCTTGCTCATACAGCTTCTATTAGTTTTAAACCACTCATCTGGTAAATAATTTCTCAAAAATTAATGTAACCTTTCTCTACCCTCTTTCGTTTAATAATATAGGCAGCGTGGCGATGGCTCTGCCTGCTATTTTAAGCGTTGCTTGTTTTGGTTTAGATTCTTTCACTGCAGCGCTTAAAAAAAAAAAGTCCAGGTCTCGCAATAGGCGGATCGGGACTTTTATTGAGTTTTTTCTTAATTAATTAATATGAAAGGCTTTTTTCACTTTGCCTACATAATCTAATTTCTCCCAGGTAAAAAGTTCTACTTTTCTCTTTATTGTTTTTCCTCCCGGGGCAGTAAATGTTTTTTCAACTGTTTCGTTTTTACGACCCATATGTCCGTATGCAGCTGTTTCGCTGTAAATAGGGTTACGTAATTTTAAACGTTGCTCAATAAAGTAGGGGCGAAGGTCAAAAACTTCTTCTACAATTTTTGCAATTTCACCGTCGCTCATTTTTACATGACTGGTTCCATTTGTATTTACATAAATACCGCAAGGTTTTGCAACACCGATAGCGTAAGATACCTGTACCAAAACTTCATCGCAAACACCTGCTGCAACTAAGTTTTTAGCAATATGACGCGTAGCATAAGCTGCTGAACGGTCAACTTTACTTGGGTCTTTACCCGAGAAAGCTCCTCCGCCATGAGCACCTTTTCCACCATAAGTGTCAACAATAATTTTACGTCCTGTTAAACCTGTATCACCGTGCGGACCACCAATCACAAAGTTTCCGGTTGGGTTGATGTGGTAAACAATTTTATCGGTAAATAATTTATGTAAAGTTGATTTTAAATGTTTTTTCACGCGTGGAATTAAAATGCTCTTTACGTCTTTTGTAATTTGCTCCTGCATTTTGTGCTGATTACCATTAGTAAAATCATCATGTTGTGTAGAAATTACAATACTATCTATACGTACAGGTTGATTTTTATCGTTGTACTCAATTGTAACCTGACTTTTTGCATCCGGACGAAGATATTTCATTTGTTTTCCTTCCTTACGAATAGCTGCAAGCTCTAATAATAAGCGGTGCGCTAAATCCAAAGGCAAAGGCATGTAATTATCAGTTTCGTTAGTTGCGTAACCAAACATCATTCCTTGGTCGCCGGCGCCTTGTTCTTCTTTGTTTTTTTTATCTACACCTTGGTTGATGTCAGAAGATTGCTCATGAATAGCAGATAAAATTCCGCAAGAGTTTGCCTCAAACATATATTCTGCCTTGGTATAACCGATTTTACGAATTACTTCGCGGGCAATTTCCTGCACATCTAAATAGGCTTTAGATTTTACTTCACCGGCAAGCATAACCTGTCCGGTTGTAACGAGCGTTTCGCAAGCCACTTTGCTTTGTGCATCAAAGGCCAAAAAATTATCAATAAGTGCGTCTGATATTTGATCAGCTACTTTATCGGGGTGGCCTTCGCTTACTGATTCAGATGTAAATAAATATCCCATTTTTATATTTGTTGTTTAGTTGTTTTTATCTGTTGATTTTGTGAGCAGACAAAAATAGTAAAAGTTTTTAGTCTTGTGCACCCTTTTTCTTGGCTCTTGTTTCTTAACTTTTGCCTCTACTTTGCTTCATGCAGTTCAAACTCATAAAACTCCATTATCTGATTGCAAAGAAGCTTTTTACAGGCTTCGTCTACCTTTGATTTGGCTGCATCTTTGTTGGCAGCTTCTATTTCTAAGGAAATATGTTTGCCTATGCGCACATTGTCTATTTCAGGAATGTTTAAGTTTTTCATACTTCCGCTAACGGCTTTACCTTGTGGGTCTAACAATACTTTAAGCGGCATTACATCTATTTCTGCTATAAATTTCATAGGCTGCTAATTACGAATTAGGGGTACGAATATAACTATTTGATACGAATTACGAATAACAGCCATACGAATTGTGCGAATTTCAACGACCAATATTCGTACTATTAGTAAAAAATTTGTAGTTCGTATCTCCTAAACGGGTTTTCGTCGGGAAATATAATTATTAATAACACTCATCAAAAGATAAAGTATCATTGCAATTGGTATTCCAATAAACTGAAAAGATAGAAGTAAAGTAAGAGCCAGTGCTAAGAAAATAATACGAATCTCATTCCCCTTCCAGCCAAAAGATTTAAATTTTAGAGAAAAAAGAGGAATTTCTGCAACTAAAAGATAAGACATTACCAGTGTAATAATTACCAATGATTTAATATTCCCTAATAAGGGAAGTACAAAGCCCCATCTTTTATTTAGAAAAAACGAAGCCTGGTCAACCGAAGAATCCGGTAAAAGAAAAG
>CAZZEI010000172.1:0-4489 GCA_964653165.1 uncultured Flavobacteriaceae bacterium
AACCCAGGACCCTTACATTAAAAGTGTAATGCTCTACCAGCTGAGCTACGGAATCGTAATAAAAAGAACTTTTTTTAATAGGGGTGCAAATATAACAGGATTTTTAAAAAAAAGGAAAATTTAATTAACAATTTAATGAGCAATTATCACCTTAATAGTCGCTCCCAATGTGTCAGAAAATAAGGCTGAGCCCTGAAGGGTTGTTACCATTGGAGAAATGAAGTATTTTCTATCCTTTGCCCATATGAGATTATCAAACTTTATAAAGGGTATACTTGTACCATTATTACGTTTTGCAATGCTTTCTATCCTTTTTATAAGCTCAGCCCTATTTACCTGGTAATCGGCAATCTCTTTAAGCACCGGCGACTCGTATAAAATTACTTTAATCTCTCTTTTATGGCAATCGCTCAGTATTTTATCCATGTACATTTCTCTGCTTTTGCTCCAGGTAAACGTATATCCTTTTGGGTATAATTTCTTTAGGTTTTCGTGATGATTATCCCAAACCATATTTGCAGGAGGTTCAAATCCATCTGAGTAATATGGCTTCTCTTTTCCGGTGAAATAATGTTTCAAGCCTTGTAAAGCCAAAAAACAGCTATTATGACTATAATACGCATATTTCATAAAGGGAATGTACTTCCATTTATAAAAATCGGGGTCATTTTCTCTTACAACAGCCAAATAAGACTGCTCATCTAAAAAAACTGAAAAACGATACGAATGAAACGTATTGTAATTAGTGTCAAAAGACTCGGGAGTAACATATAACAACAAATATTTTGGAGTAGAATTGTTTTTAAGATATAATTGCAAATGCAGATAATTATCAGCAAAATCGCTGTGACTATTAGCTAAATTATAACATGATAACCCTGTTTTTTTAGTCAGAATTTCAGGGGATACCATCCATAAAGGTTCGCAAGGACCGAGCACAAGCAACTCTGCGTTAATTTTATGTGAAACCACATAACTTGATTTTAAATTAAGGTTTTGCTTTACACCAAAATCAAAAGTTTTTTCAGCTAAAAATAAAGAAAATGCAATGAGCACAAAAAACAAAATCCATTTATACAACTTTTTCTTCCCCACTTTTACAATTGCTTAAGTAAATGTAAAAAATGTTGCATAGATTTTTTCTTTTCGTCGTTAAAATCATAGCTAATGCGTTCCGTAAGATACGAATTTATCAAAGCTTGCTTTTCTTCAGGAATATTTTTTGCAACTGCTTCCTTAATATGACTTATTCCAAATGCAAGCGCCTTTTCAAATTCTGAAATAAATATTTCATCTATTTTCTTATTGCTTACCCATGCAGCAAACACAAACGGCATATTCGTATATTTTTTCCATTCCCCGGCTAAATCATATTCGTACTCAAAATTTCCGTTTATATCAAAACATCGGTCACCAATTACTACTGCTCCTGTATTTCCATTGATTAATTTTTCAAACCCCTCATTAGCTTGCGTAAACACCAGGTTTATTTTCCAAAAAAATTTAGCAAGTATCTGAACTAACGTAACTGAAGTCCGACTTTGATAATCTAAATAAACGGTTTCAATTTTTTCCAATGGAACTTGGCTATATAGTTTTACTGTATCTACTCTTTCGTTACTCCCCAAACAATACTTACTAATTATATAATGCTCTTTTAACAATGGAAGTACAGCTACAGGAATTAAACCGATATCTACTTTATTCTCAATCAGTTTTTGCGCACATACCGAAGGAATATCAAACTGTAAATCCACTTTACCCGACAAACCCGATTCGATAATGCCATATTTAAAGGGCAGGGTGTTAGTATAATTAACTATAGATATTTTATGCTTGTCCACTTTCTTCCTTTTTAATCATATGAAACGCTAAAGTAGCTCCAATACAAGCTGCTGCCGGGCCAATCATTAATCCTGCTAAATCGCCAAACAGAGTTGGTATTTTAAGGCAAAGAGCTAAACAACAACCAATGCCACTTACTAAGGCTTTGTGGTTGCGTACAAATGCAAGACTTTGCGAAATATTCATTTTGTGGCGCTCACAACTGTAAGACATCATTGTACAACCAAAATAATAACAGGAAACAAAAAATAAAAACGGCGTGACTACAAAAATTAAAGGTGGAAACAGAAAACACAAAACAAATCCTCCGATAATAAAAAGATATTCGAAAAACATATTTCTTAACGATATATAAATTCCACGCATTACATCTCTAAAAAATTGGCTAAAAGAAAAGTCAAATTTTTTGTCGGTAATTTTGCTTTCTATTACTTCCGAAAGTCTGGATAACATTGGAGAAAGCAATATCAACGTGAGGTATTTTACGATTGTACCACCTATAAAGAAAAATGCAAGTCGTAAAAAAACGTTAACAAGGAAGCTAAGTGCTTTGATAATGAATCCTTTTTTTATAAAAAGCAAATGCTCAAAACCTTCTAAAGTAAGTGTACTTAAATAATTTTCCAGCCATTTAGTAATCTGCTCAACAAACTCTCCGAATAAAAATAAAGTACCGAGAAATAATACAATCCAAAGCAAAAAAGGATAAAGCATGTAATACCATAACCCCTTTTTAAACAAAAAAGATAATCCCTTAAAAAAGTAATCTATTCCCTTAAAAAAATCAGCGAAAACGCTCATTGTAAATTTATCAGGCTTGGCCTTTGGGTCCGCCAAAGTTAAGTGGCAAGGCATTTATTTCGGCTTCTTTTATTTTTCCGTGTATTTGCTCATATTTCATAATATTTTCAGTAAGTGCCATCATCAAACGCTTGGCATGTTGTGGAGTTACCAAAATGCGCGATTTAACACGTGCCTTAGGAACACCGGGCATAATTTTTATAAAATCAATGACAAATTCGGAAGGAGAATGCGTTATAATAGCAAGGTTGCTATAAGTACCTTCTGCAATTTCTTCAGTCAGTTCAATATTCAACTGGTTTTCGGGGTTCTGGTTTTCCATGGTAATAATGTTTGCTCAAAAGTACTCATTTTAGGTTATATATTTCGGGTTATTTATTTCGTGTTTCGGGTTACTTTCCTTACTAAACCCAACCTTACACTTTCTAACAAATAGCAGTTTAAAACTATAGCCTGTTCTCTCCTATAAACAGCCCCTATCCCCTACATTTGTTAGTTACATGGCTGAAACAATAAAAAAAAATAAGTTAAAAATTCCGTTAGAAGTAGAAACTACTGTCGAGCCGGAAATACTTCTGGAAGATAATTTTACTCCGCCTAAACCACGGAAAAATCTGGCGGAAAAATTCACTGAGAAAAAAGCTCCAAAAAAGGAAAAAGAACCCTCTTCCAAAACAAAAGAAGCGGCTGCTCCCAAAATTACTTTAGTAGACCGGGTTAAAAAATTTATTGATTTTTTCCGTTTAGAACAAACACAGCGCATTACAGGTTTGCTTTTTGTTTTTGCAGCTGTGTATATGGGCGTTTCTTTTACTTCTTATTTATTTACCTGGGAGGCTGACCAGGATAAAGTGCTTGGTCCGGGTTCTGTATTTTTCTCTCCCGAAACCCGCGTGCAAAATTGGTTTGGTAAAATGGGAGCTTTAGTATCTCATTTGTTCATGTACAAATGGTTTGGCGTATCTTCTTATTTATTTGTACCCTTATTATTGCTGAGCGGAATTTCTAAAGCATTTCAAAGACCGGTATTTTATAAATTTATGTTATGGCCAAAAACTATTTTCGTAATGCTGTGGGCATCTGTGTTTTTAGGGTTTTTATTCACCGATAAATTATTATTTCTGGGTGGTGGCTTAGGCTATATCTTAAATAATTATCTGCAAGGTTTAATGGGCGGTATCGGAACGCTTAGTCTGCTCACTTTAAGTTTAATCGGATTTATATTTATAGCTTTTAATATAAAAAAGAAACAAATTATTGCCGTTTTAGAACCGGAAGTAGAAGTTCTGGCCGAAGCTATTCCTATCGTAAAAGAAAACGCAAACAAATTTACTTTTGAGCAACCTGTTAAAGAAAATATCATTCCTACCATAGAATTTGATATAGACAAAAATAAGGTAGAAGCTAAAAAAGAAATTGAAGAAGAATTAAATTTAGAAGTTGGTGAACCTATCTCGGAAGAAAAAAAGGGAGAACTTAATTTAGAAATTGAACCCATAAAAGAAGAAGAAATTGTTGAACCTACTTCTTCCGAAAAATTAGTTGAACAGTTTGGTGAGTACGACTCTACACTTGATTTAGGCTCATACCAAATGCCGCATTTAGATTTACTCAACAACTACGGCGATATTGAAACGCAAATCAATCAGGAAGAATTAAACAGTAACAAAGATCGCATTATTGATACGCTTCGCAATTACGGAATAGAAATTGACCGCATCAAGGCAACCATTGGTCCCACGGTTACACTTTATGAAATCGTTCCCGCAGCAGGTGTGCGTATTTCTAAAATTAAAAATCTGGAAGATGACATCGCGCTTAATTTAGCGGCATTGGGCATTCG
>CAZZEI010000173.1:0-4463 GCA_964653165.1 uncultured Flavobacteriaceae bacterium
CTGTAAAACCACCCTATTGGGTTGGACTGAAGTTTTTTAATGTGTATGGTCCAAACGAATACCACAAAGGAAGAATGGCTTCAGTAATTTTTCACGCTTTCAATCAAATTAAACAAAACGGAAAAGTAAAATTGTTTCGCTCGCATAATCCTAAGTATGCAGATGGTGGGCAACTACGCGATTTTATTTATGTAAAGGATTTGTGCAGCGTAATTTTATTTCTGCATAAAAGCAAAGTCGCAAACGGAATTTATAATTTAGGAACCGGTACAGCACGTACTTTTTCCGATTTGGCTAAAAGCACTTTTAAAGCAATGGGTGTTGCGGAAAACATTGAGTTTATTGATACGCCAATTGATATACGCGACAAATACCAATATTTTACCGAAGCAAAAATGAACAAACTGCAAAAAACAGGGTACAAAAAACCTTTTTCTACATTAGAAGAGGGAGTGAGTGATTATGTAAAGAATTATTTATCAAACAATAAATATTTGTAATATGAAATCGCAGATTCACGAATGCTATAATTTCAAAAATAAAAATATGAGTAAAAAGAGTTTTTTATCAATTCTAATTGCAATCGGTTTTTTAGCCAACGCCCAACAATTAGCTTATCCCAAAGCAAAAAAGGGAACACAGGTTGATGATTATTTTGGAACAAAAGTATCAGACCCATACCGTTGGTTAGAAGATGATAACAGCACAGAGACCAAAGCCTGGGTGGATGAGGAGAATAAAGTCACTTTTGATTACGTTGCTAAAATTCCATTCAGGGAAAAGATGAAAACCCGTCTTACTCAATTATGGAATTTTGAAAAACTTACTTCTCCTTACAAAAAAGCGGGCATGTATTTTACGTTCTATAACAACGGACTACAAAATCAGTCGGTAATGTATGTACAGAAAAAATTATCAGATCCACGTACAGAATTACTGGACCCCAATAAGCTTTCTTCAGAAGGTACAGCTTCACTTTCAGGTTGGGCAATTTCCAAGGATGGTAAATACATGGCTTATGGAATTTCAAAAGCAGGCAGCGATTGGGTTGAAATTCATGTGATGGAAATTGAAACTAAAAAGCAATTAGAAGATAAAGTAGAGTGGGTAAAATTCTCAGGTATCAGCTGGTGTAAAAACGGGTTTTATTATAGCCGTTACGATGCACCGGAAGAAGGGAAAGCTCTCACCAAAAAAAACACCTTTCACAAAATTTATCTACATCAGGTTGGTACAGCACAAAACGCCGACAAACTTATTTTTGAAGATAAGGAACATCCTGATAGAAATTTTTCAGCAGGCGTAACGGAAGAAGAGGACTTTCTAATTTTAAGTGCAAGCGAAAGTACCAGCGGAAATACACTTTGGATTAAACGTATTGCAGATAATTCATCATGGACAAAAATTATTGATGATTTTACCTCTAATTCGCACATAGTTGGTAACAGTGGTAACAATCTTTATGTGTTGACTGATAGAGAAGCCTCTAAAAAGAAATTATTGTTGATTGATTATGCTAAACCTGATAAAGAATCATGGAAAACTCTAATTCCTGAAAAAAATGATTTACTGGAAAGTGTGCACGAGTGTGACAGGAAATTTTTGGTTAATTATTTAAAAGACGCAACTTCCCGTTTGTTTATGTATGATACTTTAGGGAAACAGGTAAATGAAATTAAATTGGGCGGACTATGCAAGGTAGATGGCATTACTTCCGATAAAAAGGAAGATGAAGCTTTTTATACCAGTTATTCCTATACAGCCCCACCTGTAATTTTTAAATACATTGCCAGCTTAGGCACTACCGTTTTGTTTTTTAAACCTAAAATAGATTTTAAAGTAGATGACTACGAAACCAAGCAAGTATTTTATTCAAGTAAAGACGGAACAAAAATTCCTATGTTTATGACTTATAAAAAGGGTATGAAACAAAATGGAACTAATCCTTGTTTTGTTTATGCCTATGGAGGTTTTAATATTTCTTTAACCCCCGGATTTAGTATTCCCGGTGCTATTTTCTTAGAAGCAGGTGGGATTTATTGCGTTGCTAATTTACGTGGGGGAGGGGAGTATGGAGAAGATTGGCATAAAGCAGGGACAAAATGCAAAAAGCAAAATGTGTTTGATGATTTTATTGGTGCTTGCGAATATTTAGTAAAGGAAAAATATACCTCGCACGATAAAATTGCCATAAACGGTGGCAGTAACGGAGGTTTGCTTATGGGTGCCGTTATGACTCAGCGCCCGGATATTGCAAAAGTAGTTTTGCCTGCGGTTGGAGTTTTAGATATGTTACGTTTTCATATGTTCACCATTGGTCGCGCCTGGAGTATTGATTATGGTAATAGCGAAAATAAGGAGGAGTTTGAGTGTTTGTATAAATATTCTCCTTTGCATAATGTTAAGAAAATAAATTATCCTGCCACGATGGTTTTAACAAGAGATCATGATGATCGTGTGGTTCCTGCTCACTCATTTAAATTTGCAGCAACACTGCAGGAAAATCAAGCAGGGAAAGAACCTATTTTAATTCGTATTGATAAAAACGCTGGTCATGGTGCAGGAAAACCAACCGGCAAGCAAATAGAACAGGCCGCTGATATGTGGAGCTTTGTTTTTTCTAAATTGGGGATGACCTACTAATTTCTCTTTGAAGGATGAATTAATTTCTCCCCCTTATTTCAAGGGGAGACAGTCATGTTCGCCTTGGCGAACGACAGAGGGGTTTGAGGGGAAGCACTACTGATGGTGATACTTCTCCCCCTTAATAATTGTAAACGCTCTATAAAGTTGTTCACAAAATAAAAGACGGATGAGTTGATGCGAGAAAGTAAACTGAGAAAAACTTATAAGCGAATATTTTTTTCGAAGGACGTCTGTAAAGCCATACGGACCACCAATAACAAAACATAAACTTTTCTTGCCTGAGTTTAATATTTGCTGCATTTGTTTGGAAAATTGTACTGAAGAATATTCTTTTCCGTTTTCATCGAGTAAATAAACCAAGTCGTATTTTTCTAAATGAGCAAGAATTTGTTTTTCTTCCTCCAGTTTTTGTTCTGGAATTGTTTTATTTCGGGTAATTTTAGAAATACTAATTGTTATAATTTCAAAAGGGTTATACCTGTTAGTGCGTTTGGCAAATTCCTGTACACCTTGCTCTACAAAGCTTTGGTCTGTTTTATCTATTTGGAGTAATACTATTTTCATTATTTTTTGCCACGAAGCCTATAAGACACTAAGAACCACAAAAATATTTGGTTGTTGTGTATTTGAGGTTAAAATTACGAGTAATTTCTCAAAATGACTCTCATTTCTTACCTTCGTTCCATAAATGCATCCTTACCTTAAAAAACACAAAAAGAATTTTAATTTTAAAAAGTTCGTCAAACAAGCTTTTGCAGAGGATGTTGGCAGTGGCGACCATACCACAATAGCCACGTTAAAGAAAAATAAAATTGGTAGCATGCAACTCTTGGTAAAGCAAGAAGGAATATTAGCCGGAGTAGAAGCAGTGCGTTTGATTTTTAAATATGTTAATCCTAAAATAAAATTTCAATTAAAAATAAAAGACGGCATTAAAGTCAAAGTCGGGAATGTTGCTTTTGTAGTTACGGGTCCAACCGACCAATTACTTACTGCTGAACGTATAGTGTTAAACATCATGCAACGTATGAGTGGTATTGCTACTTATACAAACCAATTACAACATTTGTGTAAGGGAACTAATACAAAAGTCATTGATACGCGCAAGACAACTCCATTATTTCGTTTTTTCGAAAAATGGGCGGTTGTTATTGGTGGAGGGGCAAACCATCGTTATGCATTATACGATATGATTTTAATAAAAGATAATCACATAGATTTTGCCGGAGGAATTACTGAGGCGATTGATGCAGCAAATTTATATCTTAAGAAAAATAAATTGAAATTAAAGATTGAAGTTGAGTGCCGTTCTTTGCGCGATGTAGAAAAAGTAATTAAACACGGAAAAGTGCAGCGCATTATGTTGGATAATTTTTCTCCTGTGATGGTTAAACAAGCAGTTAAACTCATTGGTAAAAAATTCGAAACAGAGGCTTCAGGCGGAATCAACGAAAAAAATATTCGTGATTATGCTTTAGCGGGAGTAGATTTTGTTTCTGTGGGTGCTCTTACACATCAGGTAAAGAGTTTGGATTTGAGTTTGAAGGTTCTATAGATGTGCGTCATGCTGAACTCGTTTCAGCATCTCCTCGTCATTTGCAATCGGTCCATCGTAGGATCCTGAAACAAGTTCAGGATGACGGTCTGTTTGTTTGTTATAGAATTCCTTTTAACATCTCCAGCGCCTTTCGTGCAGATTGCTCAATAACTTCCTCGCGATTTCCTGTAAACAGAAATCTATCGGCAAATATTTTTTCTTTAGTGGCAATTGCGATACATACAGTTCCAACGGGTTTTCCGGGTGTTTCTCCAGTAGG
>CAZZEI010000174.1:0-4058 GCA_964653165.1 uncultured Flavobacteriaceae bacterium
TGCTGTATTAGCTCCTCCCCTTTTTTCAAGGGGAGGTGTCCGCCTTTTCGGGGGACGGAGGGGTCAGGTCGGAGTAATCTTATTTCTTCTTCAACGATTTATAATACTCGCAATTATCTTTCATTACGCACTCGCTATGATTTGGATTTGTCGGTCTGCACGTTTCTCTTCCTAAAAATGAAATTGCCATTCCTAACTCGCCCCAATCTTTTTGTGGAACAACTTCCATTAATTGTTTTTCAATTTTTTTAGGATCGATTCCTTCGGCAACACCTAATCGTGGTGCAACGCGTACTACGTGTAAGTCTACAATTATTCCCTCTGCTTTTATTTTTGACTCGCGCATTATTACATTTGCCGATTTTCTTCCAATGCCCGGAAGAGCAGTAAGTCCTTCCATTGTAAGCGGAATATTTTTATCTTCTTTAATTGTTTTGGCAAGTTCAAGCAACCATTTTGTTTTGTTGCCAAAGTTGCGTACTTTACCAATGAAATTATATAAAATTTCCGCATCAGCTCTAGCTAATGATTTCATATCCGGGAAAGCTTTAAATAGAGGAGGGGCAACCTGATTAATGTGTTTATCGGAATCCTGCGCCGAAAGAATTACCATCACAACTAATTGATATAAATTTTTATATTCTAAAGGATGTGCTTTGCCTTTGTATTTTTTAATCAGTGGCATAAATGCTTCTTGCCAGTTTATTGTTGCCATAGTATTAAAAAAAAGAGAATTAAATAATATTTTATTTCTCAGTATAATCTAAATCTTTCCCAAAAGTCTCTTCTAAAAAGTAAAGCGCAATAAAAGCGATTGTCATAATGATTACACCGGTAGCAATGGTGGCTGTTGTACCTTCTTTTCCGAAAATAAAACCCATACCTGCTAGCAAATAAGAAATTAAAATAGTTGAACCACGTACAAAATTTGGAGCAGTGGTTGTTGCAGTTGCTCGAATATTAGTGCCGAATAATTCAGATGCAGTGCTGATGAAGACTGCCCAGAAACCTGTGGCAAAACCTATGCAGACTATTATCGTATAAAATACTGAAACTGAGTTTCCTCCAATGGTAAAATAAGCAATCATGGCAAGTACGGTAAGCAGTAAAAATAAGCACAATGTTTTTTTACGACTGCGCCATAGCTGAGAAATTAATCCGCAAGCCAAATCTCCCAGAGTAATTCCTGCGTAGGCATACATGATAGATTTTCCGGCACTAATTAGTTTTGCGTTTTCCATGTTGCCGCTGAGTTTCGCAAATAATTCGGGAGAAAATAATACTAATGTTCCCATTACGTACCAAACAGGCACGGTGACAAAAATGATGCACAAATATTTTAGCAAACGTTTTTTATTATTAAATAACTGGAAAAAATTTCCGCGAACAACATTTTCCTCTTTTATGTTTTTAAACATTCCTGATTCATAAACACCAATTCGTAAAACCAATAGTGCTAGTCCCATTGCGCCACCAAAAAAGTAAGAATGTCTCCAGGTTGAAAAAACATCACTCATAAATCCTGCTACAACTGCACCAAAAACTCCAACAGTGGCAACAATCATAGTTCCATAGCCTCTCTTTTCCTTACTCATGCTCTCGCTCACTAAAGTGATACCGGCGCCTAATTCTCCCGCTAAACCAAAACCCGAAATAAATCGAAGCAAGGCATACGTATCTGTATTGGTAACAAAACCGTTTGCAATATTTGCCAGTGAGTAAATTAAAATAGACCCGAATAAAACGGTGAGCCTTCCTTTTTTGTCTCCTAAAATTCCCCAAAATAAACCACCAAGCAGCATGCCGCCCATTTGCCAGTTCAGTAATAATTTTCCGTAGTAAGCATTTAATTCTGCTAATTTTGCAACCGATAAATTTGCAAATTGCATTGGAAGTATTTCGTTTAAGCTGTGTGTGCGCTCAACGCCAAATAAAAGTAAATCATAAATATCGACGAAGTAACCCAGCGCCGCTACAATAATAAGTTTGTTAAGCGCTTTTGTTCCGCTCATAATTTCCCCTCTTTAACCTTCTGTAATAAATTGCTACCCTCTTTTTTTACCGCAAAGACGCAAAGGCGCCAAGTTTTTTTATTTATCAGAATTGTTATGTATTAAGGCGCAAAAATAATTTCTACTAATTAGTATCTCCGCCAAAAAATTTCTCTTCAATAATATCAGCGTTGCTTGCTACTTCATAACAAACTTTATCAAGCAATTCTTCTGTTGTAAACTCTACACTTAAAGAAGCTTGTACAACTACTGTCTCGCAAGGCGAACCATCTGCGCGCTTATCGGTTGTAACGGTTACGCTGCAGTAATTACCATATCCTGATTCTTTTAACAAACTGAAAAGATTAAGGTTGGTATTAAATTCTCCGCAGCGGCTATTAATATAAATAGCCGGCTTACCTTGAAAACGGGTATCAATTTGCCAGATATAAATAAATTGGTAACGCCATGTTTCATCTTTCATTTTTAGGGCTACATCCATTCTCCAAACAGTGGGAGAAACTTCTTCTAATTTATATTTCCACTTGGCAGAAATATTGGTGAGTGCGGTTTTTAAATCTATCATAAAAAAATGGTGTAAATGTTTTGCAATTTACACCATTTTCTTCCGCCTAAGGCGGAATATTCTGTTATTTCAGCAAACTAACCTGACCGGTTTTTGTACGGACTTTGTTGGTTGTGGCTTTATATGTAATGCTGTAAACGTAAACATCTTCTTGTACAAGTTCACCCCGCAATGTTCCGTCCCATCCTTTATTAATATCGCCCGATTCAAAAACTTTATTACCCCATCGGTCAAACACAAGCATTTTAAAACCTTCTGTCTCAAATATACCAAACCCTTCGGCCGAAAACACATCGTTTTTTCCATCACTGTTAGGTGTAAAAGCAGAGGGAACATAAAGTACATTCTCAGGGTTTATTACGATAATTTCAGTGATAGAATCTTTACACCCAAATGCGCTGGTTACATATAATGTTACGGCATAATGCCCCGGGTCTGCAAATTCATAGTCTGTATTTTTAGTTGTCGGTTTAATAAACCCGCTAACATCCCACAGCCATGTATTATTTACACCGGTAGATGTATTGGTAAAATAAATATGCGGTTCAAGTATAGATGTATTTGAAGGGTTTGCAATAAAATCGGCGCGCGGTTTAGGATGCACAATTATTAATCCGTTTTTAGTGATGTTATCTTTACATGAACCATCTGCTACTGAAGTAGTATACGTTAATTGCGGAGAATATATTCCGGCAACAGCATACACATAATTAGGAGAAGATGAACTTGAAGTTTGACCGTTACCAAAATTCCACATATAAGTTCCTCCCGGAGGAGAAACATTCGGCATAAATTGTATTCCTACATTCGGCTCGCAACCTTGTGTAGTATCGGTAGTAAAATTAACCAACGGTTTATTAAATACTTTAACTTGTATGCTCGAGCTATCTGCGCAAGGTGAAACGCCATTAACATATTTAATAAAATGGTAAGGAGGAGTAAGGTTAGATGTAACTCCTGCAATGGATGGCGTAAATAGTCCCGAAGCACTTACCGGACCTGTCCATGTTCCACCACTTGCAACAATTGGTATTTGAACGGCAGCGTTGTAAATACAAAACGGACCGATAGGACTGATTTGCCCAGATTGCCATAAGTTGACTGTAAATAATACGGAGTCTTTCATCATACATTGTCCACCTGCAGTAATATAAAGCCAATGCGTTCCAAGCCCAGCCGTAGCAGGATTAAAGGTAGCAGTGCCAAATCCGTTATTATTACTTATTCCTGCCCCACTCCAGGTTGATGGTACTTGCATGGGTGCCCCCGTAAAAAAATCGGTAAAGTTGGCAACAATATTTCCGGCAGGCACATTGTTACAAAAGCTTGTAGCGGCAGGCATAATAATATTAAACGGTTTAATAATATTAATAGTAAACGTATCTTTTTTAGAGCAACCTCCTGCTATAGAAGTTGTAGTAAATGTATATGTTGTTGTAGAAGGTGGTTGTACAATAACAGTATTAGGAGGATTGATTGGT
>CAZZEI010000175.1:0-3887 GCA_964653165.1 uncultured Flavobacteriaceae bacterium
TTGCGGAAGTTTACATGCCTACGATAAAGAAATGGCATTGGAAAACGCACGCGATTTGTACACACGCAGAAGTGAAGGAACTGCACTTTGGGTTGTTCCTTCGGCAGCAATTGTTTCAAGTTCTCCGGAAGATATTGGCGCTTTTTTTGATCCGGCTAACGATAAAGTTTATCGCCATCCTACGTTTTACCAGATTCCGGAAGGAGTTAAGTATATTTAATTTTTAAAGGATGAACAAGCAAGAAGCATTATTTAATTACACTATACGTTTGGCTGATAATAGTTTAATATTATCGCAACGACTATCTGAGTGGACATCTCAAGGCCCGTTTTTAGAAGAGGATTTAGCGTTAACAAATATTGCCCTTGATATTTTGGGTCAGGCTAATTCATTATTAGAATATGCTGCAAAGATTGAAGGCAAAGGAAGAACATCAGATGATTTAGCTTTTTTTAGAAACGAACGCGAATTTTACAATACACTTTTAGTTGAGCAGGCAAATGGCGATTATGCAAAAACAATTTTACGGCAGTGTTTGATTGATAATTTTGATTTACTTTTTTATGCTGAGCTTGCAAAGAGTTCAGATGAAACATTAGCAGCCATTGCAGCCAAATCTTTAAAGGAAATTACGTATCATGTAAGACATACATCGTCGTGGGTTGATCGTTTTGGGAATGGAACGGAAGAAAGCCATATGCGTTTGCAAAAGGCATTAAATGAATTGTGGCGTTTTACCGATGAGTTGTTTGAAATGAATGAAGTTGATTCGGTTTTACTGAAAGACAAAATTGCGGTTGATTTAGCAGGATTAAAACCTGTTTGGAAAAAACAAATAGATACACTTTTTGAAAAAGCAAATTTAAAACTTCCTGAAACTACATTTATGCAGCGAGGCAGCAGGGATGCAAAACATACCGAGCAATTGGGTTATATTTTAGCAGAGATGCAGTATTTACCAAGGATGCATCCAACGGCTAAGTGGTAATACAAAAGGTACGAGGGTTGAGGTACAAGGAATGAAAAAAATTGCGACGATAGTTTTTTTGTTTTTATCAGAATTGATTTTCTCGCAAAATTATTCATACCAAATTGCATTATTAAAATACAATGGTGGAGGGGATTGGTATGCAAACCTTGAAACATCTTTGCCAAATCTTATTAAATTTTGTAACGAGAATTTAAAAACAAATATAAACCCCGAGCAAGCAATTGTTGAGGTTGGCAACAACGATATTTTTAATTATCCGCTTCTTCACATTACCGGACATGGAAATATAATTTTCAGTGATGCGGAAGCACAAAATTTGCGCAAATATTTAATTGGCGGAGGCTTTTTGCATGTTTCTGATAATTACGGGTTGGATAAATTCGTTCGTCCGCAATTAAAAAAAGTCTTTCCCGAATTAGAATTGGTTGAACTTCCTTTTGATTACCCCATATACCATCAAAAGTATAATTTTGACAAAGGTTTGCCTAAAATACACGAGCACGAAGACAAATCTCCTAAAGGATATGGATTAATTTACAATGGTCGATTGGTTTGCTTTTACGACTTTGAGTGCGATTTGGGTGATGGCTGGGAAAGTTACGAAGTACATAAAGATTCTCAGGAAACAAGAGATAAAGCCTTGAAGATGGGCGCTAATATTATTGAATACGTGTTTTTAAATTCTGTTTTAGTAAAATGAGTTCTGAGAAAAAAAAAAATAATATTCTTGTATTAATCTGTGGAATCTGTGTAATCTGTGGCACTTCTCTTGAATCTATCTCACAAACCGATTCGGTTATTTTTACCAATGATATTGTTTTAAAAGAAGGTATTTATCTTTCGTATAACGATTTCAGAAAAAATAATCCTATTCCGAAAGAAGCAATAGAATCAAAAGAAGATAAAACACTCTTGGATTTTATTTCTAAAACGCTAAATGATTTTAAAGAAATTAAAGTTGCCTATAGCGGACAAAACAATAAAATACCGGTAAAAAATATTTGGGGATTTTGCCAGAACAATACCCTTTATTTGAATTATGAAAGTAAGTTTTACCGTGTGCCGGTGTTTGGAAACATCAGCCATTTTTTAGCAACTGTTGAAGTTTATAATTACAACAATAATTACGGAGTAGGCATGGGCTACGGCGGAATGATGGGTGGTGGAATGATGGGCGGTGGATCGGTTCCGATTAAGACAAAAGAAATTAAGCAGTTTATTTTTGATTTTTATACGGGAGACATTATAGATTACAATATCCATAACGTTGAAATATTAATAAGCCGCGATATAAAATTGTATGAGGAGTTTATGCAAATTAAAAAACGTAAACGCAAGGAAATGTTGATGCTTTATATACGTAAGTATAACGCTGTGCATCTTATTAGTTTTCCGATTACGAAATAATCCTAAATGTCCGTCATGCTGAATTTATTTCAGCATCCCACCATCTAGTAAAGAGATCCTGAAACAAGTTCAGGATGACAATAATTAGAATGTCAAATTAAAAGTCATCTCCTCTTTCCCTCTTAAAACTTTTACCGTAGTTGTATCTCCTTTTTTAAATTTTGATAATGCTTTCATGTAAGTTTGTACAGAGTCAACAGCATCATCACCTAATTTTACAACTACGTCTCCGGTTTTTACACCTGCTTTAAATCCCGGTTTTCCATCCGTAACTCCATCTATTCGCATTCCTTTTCCTTCAAAAGCATAATCGGGCATAACGCCCATTGTAACTTTAAAACTGCCTGATTTTGTATCGGGGTTTTTCGTTGCACTAAAAGTTAATTTAGGAAGTGTCTCAGTTTCCTCAACTAATTTTATAATTAATTCTAAAACTTTTTTCTCCCCATCAAAATTTACTTTTTCTATATCGTCGCTTGGTTTGTGGTAATCGCTATGCTGACCGGTAAAAAAATGCAGGACAGGAATATTTTTTAAATAAAACGATGTTTGGTCGCTTGGCCCGATGCCGCTGCTGTCTTTTTTTACCGAGAAACCGGTTGAGATTTTATCAATGAGCGGAACCCAGGTAGGGGAGGTGCCAACGCCGTAAATAATTATTTTTTGTGTTGAATCATTAAAACGACCAATCATATCCATGTTTAGCATGTAATTGATATCTGCTAATGGTAAAGTTGGATTTTCGCACCATTTTTTAGAACCTATTAATCCTAATTCTTCGCCCGAAAAACACATAAATAGAAAATTATACTTTTCGGTTTTTTTATTTTGTGAAAAATATTTTGCAAGTGCAATTACTCCTGCTGTTCCACTTGCATTATCATCGGCACCGTTGTGTATTTTTCCTTCGGGGTTTGCATCTAAACTGTTATGGTCTTTTCCTAAACCTAAATGATCGTAATGTGCGCCAATGACAATTGTAGATGAAGCTTTATTATCTAAAAACCCAACAACGTCTTTTGATTTTTTTTGTTCACCTGTTCCAATAGAATCGTGTGGTGTAGCAGGAGTCTTAAAAGTGAAATTAAAAAAATAAGCACTTAAGCCTGATTTGTCTAACGCGTCATTTGTCCCGCCTTTAGGAATTAATCCTGCTTTAGAAAATTGAGTGGCAATATATTCTGCTGCCATAGTTTCTTCGTTGCTTGCTGTACCACGACCTTTTAAATTATCGCTTGCCAAATAAGTAATGTATTTTTTTATTTCTTCTTTAGAAATTGTTTGCGCGTGGCTGAATGATAGTCCGGAGAGAATGCAAAGAGTTACAATTGTTTTTTTCATGTTGCAAATATAACGATAGGTTATTGAATTGCGTTAGGGATGCAGGCACGGTGTTGAAGCTCTTTTTGCCATTACGAAATTATGTCACTTCGAGCGAAGTCGAGAAGCGGTAAAATGCCAATGCAAAAAAGCGACTGCCAGCAGCCC
>CAZZEI010000176.1:0-3785 GCA_964653165.1 uncultured Flavobacteriaceae bacterium
CATATGATAATGATGTGCAGAAAGAATATTACAGTGGAAAAAAAAGTTCACACCGAGGCGCTCACCTATTATCTGGATGCGCTCGAAATTAGAGAACAACTAAAAGATACCAACTCAATAGGAAAAAGCTATAACAACATAGCTTTAATTTACTATGAACAAGGAGATCTTAAATCTGCGTTGCTTTATCACATGAAATCATTAAAAATAAAATTAAGCCGCAACGACTTAAATGGCTTGGCCTCCAGTTATGGAAATATAGGTAACGTATATTATAAGTGGGCAGCAAAAAATCAAAAAACACAAAAGACTCGCTTCTGCAATTATGCCTCAATTATCAAGTAAAGGCGCTTGATATTCAAAGCCAGATGGTAAGCAAAGATCCGGATAATACTAACTTATTAGTGAATAAATCAGGGACCTATAATAACCTCGGTAACATTTATTTTGAAAAAGCAATTATCACAAAAAACCCTACTGAATATAAATTTGCTTTAAATTACCATCAAAAGGCCCTTGATATTCAACATAAAATTGATGATCCCCGTGGAATATCGCACAGTTATATAAATATGGCAGGTATTTATGAAAAATTAAATAGAGAAATTCTATCTATCGAATATTACAGCAAAGCGCTTGAAATAATTATACCCCTTAATTTAAAAGAGGAGCAAAAGGCTTGCTACGAAGGCCTATCGGAGGTTTTTGAGAAGAAGAAGGATTTTGAAAAAAGTCTTTTTATTTTTAAAAATTTAACGCTATTAAAGATTCTATTTTAGATATTTCAAAAGCAGGGCAGATTACTGCGATGCAGACGCGTTACGATTCTGATAAACAAACCAAGGAAATTGAGTTGTTACAAAAAGATAGTGCCCTGCGCGAGTCGGAAATTACCCAACAAAAAACACTTAGGAACTCATTTATTTTTGGCTTTGTGTTGGTGCTTGCGTTTATTGTTATTTTGTATACCAGATACCGTATTAAAAATCAAGCCGCGGAAGCACTCCAAAAACAAAACGATATTATTGAGGAAAAGCAAAAGGAAATACTAGACAGCATTCGCTAAGCCAAACGCATACAACAATAGCTATTGCCAAGCGAAAAATACATAGATAGAAGTATAAAGCGATTGTCAGGGAAAAGCTAAGCACTTCGATTTGCCCCTTTATTTAGCATAAATTAGAGTTTTTCAGCTTTTTTAAAAAAGGGTTGCACTATTTCAACAAATAGTATAACTTTATACTTCAGTATTAAACCTTTTCGAATTATTTACATCAAACTAAAAACACAAAATATGACCCGAGCTTTTTAGCGAACGCCATATTACAATAATTTAAAAACCATAAAATATGAAAAAGATAATTGCAACAATCCTAACAATAAGCGCTTTTAATTTGGTGCTTGCACAAGAACAAGAAAAAACTACAAGCCCGGCAACAAGTCAGCCAACTAAGGTTAATAAGCCTACTCCCGAGCAAATGGCTACGAGACATTCTATGAGTTTGCAAAAAGTGCTCGGACTTGCCGAAGATCAAAAACAAAAAACATATCAGGCTATTTTAGTCCGTACATCGGCTATACAAACTATCCGTACCAAATACGATGCTAGTGGTGATAAAAAAGCAATGCGCGCAGAGGCAAAGCCTGTTAAGGAAAAGTTTGTACAAACTATGACAGGAATCTTAACTCCTGAACAAAAAACAAAGTGGGAAGAACATCGCTTAAAAATGAAACAAAATTTCATGAAAAAGGACAACGTATCTACCCCAGCAACCGGTAATGGTACGCCCGCAAAATTAATGAGTGATGATGATGGGATTGATGATTAAACGTCATGCTTCCACTTAATCAGAACAAGCTTAATCCTCTCCTAAAAAACTAATCTGCCTACATATCTTTTTTCCGGCAGATTTTGATCAAGAACCTCTATGAAAATCCTCCCCTTGAGGGGAGATGTCGCCTTGTATTTGGCGACAGAGGGGTGTTTTACCACTTAATCCCTAAAACCAACCACTTGCTAAGTAAGTACCGCCAGTTCTAAAGTGGGACTTTCTTTTGGAGCCTTCCTGCTGTAACTTTGATTAAACAATTAAAACTACAGCCATGAACCCCTTTAGAAATGATAACGGAACGCTTAACGAAATACTTTTCGAAAATCGTAACAAGAGCTATGGCTCTTACGTTATGCGTAAATCATATAACTCAACCGTATTAAAATCACTTTTAGTTACGGCCGGATTTTTTATAATCGGGTTTTATGGTTTATCCCTACTCGTTAATACAAAAGAGGAGTTAAAATTTGATACAGGAACAACTACTGCTATAGAAAAAACCATAGTTTACGAAGCCAAAAAACAAAAAACGGTTATACCCGTAGTAAATAAACAAACTGCAGCAAGCGGTTCTAGCGTAAAAGCACTTGTTGGAACAGTTATAAAAGACACTGTTGCCAAAGCAATTGTAACAGTAATGAATAATTTGATTACAGTAAGCACAAGTAGCTTAAATACAACAGGTATAATTCCGGGTACAGGAACTACTACGGTTAATGTTATTCCAACTAATACATTAAATATAAACGGAGGCGGAGAAGTAGAGTTTGCTCCGGATGTTATGCCCGAGTTTAAAGATTTGGCAAAGTTTATACAGGATAATCTGAATTACCCCTATGCGGCCAGAGAAAACTACATAACCGGGAAAGTAGGTGTAAATTTTATTATTGACGAAGAAGGGAAAATTGTCTCAACAAAATTGCTAAGAGGAATAGGTTACGGTTGCGATGAAGAAGCGTTACGCGTTATAAAGCTAATGCCAAAATGGAAACCGGGCATGAAAGACGGAAAACCCGTTAAGGTGAGCTTTAACTTACCAATTGTGTTTAAATTACGATAATATGTTTCAACCTTCTCCCAAACCTCGTTTTGAATTAAGAATACTTGAACATTTGAATAAAGAACAATTGAAGTAAATACATTTTTACTTCTTAATTCGCTGTTCAAATGTTCTATTGTTCAATTATTCCGAAGCTTTTATTACAGGCTTCTGACACAGAAATAAACCGTATTTTTGTGCGGTGCTATACGAAACAAAAAATCTAAGTGATTCTGATAAAAAACTGCTCGACGAGGGAATTTTACTTCCTCTCATGGAACAGTTTTATACCATTCAAGGAGAAGGATTTAATACGGGCAAAGCAGCATACTTTATAAGACTTGGCGGATGCGATGTAGGTTGTCACTGGTGCGACGTAAAAGAGAGCTGGGATGCCAACGTTCATGCGCTAACATCAATCGAAAAAATTACTGAAGCTATTTTAACTTATAACGCAAAAGCTGTAGTGGTTACAGGTGGAGAGCCATTACACTATAACATGAATCCTCTAACGAAACAACTGAAAGAAAAAAACATAGAAACTTTTATTGAAACTTCCGGAGCTTATCCCTTAACGGGGGAATGGAATTGGATTTGTCTGTCACCAAAAAAAACTACTTATCCCCTACCCGATATTTATGATAAGGCTCATGAATTAAAAATAATCATTTTTAATAAACATGATTTTGTCTGGGCCGAAGAAGAAGCAAAAAAAGTTGGAAAGAACTGCTTTTTATTTTTACAGCCTGAGTGGAGCAAGCGCGAAGAAATGACTCCGTTAATAATTGAGTACGTAAAGGAAAATCCAAAATGGATGATATCTTTACAAACACATAAATACATGAACATTCCATAAACAAAATTTAACCACATAGATTCTGTGTTAATTTCCAAATTTATTTAATTTTATTTAT
>CAZZEI010000177.1:0-3740 GCA_964653165.1 uncultured Flavobacteriaceae bacterium
AACTGTTTGGTATTGTCTGTCCGAAAAAACCGTTTGCAAAAAAAATCAGCAGCCCGCTAAGAATTAACTTCTTCATCATAATCATATTGTTTTTCATTTAAGTTCTTTTTCACCTCTATCGATGCCATTCCCTTTTAAAAGGTTGGGTGTTTTGAAAACTATTTTTATTTGTTGCCATTACGCTAATTTACTTAATATCAATGTTTGTAAAGTTTAACGATTTAGGGTCAGTGTAATCTTTATCGTTTTCAGATAATTCTCTATTGTTCTTTTTCCCTTCTTTTAAAAGTTCAGCATCACTTAAACAGTTGGTAAGTAATTTTTTTTCTTCAGCTGAAACATGATAGTAATCGCTTTCTTTTCCGGCCATATTTATAATTATTTTGGCCGCTAATTCCCTCGCTTTAGCGCTGCTGCAAACCGAGCCCGGTTCATTTTTTTTACCATACATTTTTAGGGCATTACACTGCAATAACACAGCCTTTGCCAATATACCGCCCGCATCTGTTTTACCTAACGCAATCATTTGCTTTTGAGCTTTATGAATTACTACTGATGTATGTTTAAGAAATGCTTTATAAGCATCGTCTTGCGCAAGAGTAACAAGCGAGGCAAATAAAAATAAAACTGAAAATAATAATAGTTTAAATTTCATCTTCATGTTGAATTTGGTTTCAAAATGCTGCTCTAATTTAAGAAAATAATCTAATAAGGAGAAATTATTTCGACGAAAGATATTAGGGAACTACTAACAAAAACCCTTATCTAAACCGATTTTCAGCGAACCATCATCCAGGCAGAAGGATAGTTTTGTTTAACACCGTTTAGTTTATTGCGTGCTAAAATTTCGCTGGTAAAGCCTGCAACGCTCACAATATAAAGCCCTTTAGGGTTTTGACCAACAATGCTAGCTTCAATATGCTGACTTTTTAATTGTTTAATAAGCCTATTAGCATTATTCTCAACAGCAAAGCATCCTACCACAATTTGAAATGGCCCTGCGAATGAAGTGGTGTTATCTGATACCAAATGCTTGGTTTTTATAACTATGGTTTTATCTGAATGTACAGTATCGGGTTTTACGACAAAAGTCTTGGCCGAATTTTCTGATAATTTAAATGAAGTTGAGGTTTTTGTTTCGTTAATTATTTTTTTCTCGCTTGACTTTAAAAGTTTTCCTAATTTGTAATTGGTAGAAGTGTAAACGGGCGCCTTTGAAGCAAAAGGATTTAATGAGGCCAGCGCATTACTTATAGGTAATTGCTTAGCAGTTATTAGAATTAAAAAAGCAAATAATAAAACCGAAGAAACAGCAATGCTCACACGCATTAATGTTTTGTTCCCACTTGTTTTTGGTTGAAGTGTACGATTAACGAGCACTTTTTCTTTTACAAATGTGTCATTTTCATTGGTAATTTTTACAGCATTGACTGCAACAAGTCCGAAAGAATTTATTTCATGACTCTTTTGCAAAGCAGGCTCAAACAGCAATGCGTTTTCCGTACTGTAATAAAGTAATCCTGTATTTTCAAGTTCTAAACGTTTGGTTGTTTCAAGTTGCCTTCGAAAATCAAACACCCATTGGTCAATTTTAGCTACTGCTTCTTTAAACTGCAGCTCATGTTTTTGCATAACATAACCTGCAAGTAATCCATCATTATTACTAAGGTTTTTATTAAAGACCAACGATTTTCCGGGGGGCAATAACATATTGCCGGTCTTAGAAAACTGTGCTGAAACCGGTCTGGCTACAAATCCGCCAAAATTGGGAATTATTACACAATCGTGCTCGCAAAGCAACTCACTGATATATTTAGCTAAGTTTTCCAATTGCAGCGAATTTACACTATTTTTTAGACCTACGAATTACGTATGAATACATACGTATATACTAATGTTGTTGTAGGCATCAAAGTTAGACTATCCGTATATTCGTACGGCTGTTATTTGTAATTCGTAGGAACTTTATTTTACCTTTGCCCCTCATTTTGAAAAAGTTAATAAAATACTTTCTTTTTACCCTTCCTTTCGGGTTTTTAATTTATTCGTTTAATACACCGCTTACATGTCGCGAAGTCATGGATAAAATGACCAAAAGCGTAAACGAGGTTAAAACGCTTAAATACAATTTAAAATTAGTTGAACGAATAGATAAAAAATACAATTATTTTGGTTCTGCTGTTAAATTAAACAAGGTACCACGTAAGCTTTATTTAAATGCTAATGGCATAGAAATACTTTATTTAACCGGAATACATAACGGCGATGCATTGGTTAATCCTAATGCTTTTCCTTATATAAACCTGTACTTAGATCCAAATGGATCTTTAATGCGGCAAGATCAGCATCATACAATTAACGAAGCAGGTTTTGATTATTTTGGAAATATTATCGAAGCAAACGTAAAAAAAACGGGCGATAAATTCAGTCATTATTTTATACCGGATGGAGAAGAAACTGTTAATGGAAGTCCGTGTTACAAAATTATTATTAATAACAAAGATTTTGCTTACGTAAATTACACCGTTTTAAAAGGAGAAAATTTAATAACTATTGCCCGTAAACTTTATTTAAGTGAGTTTATGATACTCGCAGCAAATAAATCTAAGGTTGATGATTATAAAGATGTAAAGGCCGGACAAGTAATAAAAGTACCTAACGCCTATGCAAAACATGTGTTGTTATATATTGACAAAGAAAATTTTTTACCAATAGGAGTTCGTGTTTTTGACGACCAGGGTTTATTTGAACAATACGATTATTTTAATTTAATTGTTAACCCAAAGTTTGAAGACGCTGAGTTTACGAAAGATTATAAAGATTACAATTTTTAGTTTACTAGATCAATTTTGCTTCTACTGAAATGGTAGTGTTCAGTAATTTAGATATCGGGCAGTTTTTTTCAGCGTCTGCAACAACCTCATTAAATTTTTCCATTGTAATTCCGGGAATTTTTGCAGAAAGTTTTAAATGAGAAGAAATTATTGCCCCACTTTCTAAAACTATTTCACAATTAGTTTCAAGTTGTTCAGCTGTAAAGCCTGCAGCAACACATAGAAACGAAAGTTTCATTGTAAAACATCCTGCATGAGCAGCGGCTACTAATTCTTCGGGATTAGTCCCTGAACCTTCTTCAAATCTTGAAGTGTACGAATAAGGTGTTTTGTTCAATACAGTACTTTGAGTAGTAATATTGCCATTACCTTCTTTTCCTGTTCCCTGCCATACGGCTGTTGCGTTTCTTTTCATATGTATAGTTTTTTTGTTAAATATAGATTAATATTCCCAAGTGTCTTTTCCTCCGCCTTTGCCGCCAATAAACTCTATAGCCTCAAATTTTACGTTAAAAAAATAGGTGTTTGCAGCTTTAACAGCAACCTGATCTTTTTTTACAACGTACCAATAAGGAGCCTTAAATTTTAATTTATATATATTTGGCCTAACATATATTTGGTAAACTCCTTTCGAATTTATTTTTGCGTTTAAAGTATCTTTTCCAAGTACAAACCGGATATTACTCTTTACAGGTTTTCCGTCCGCACCAAAAAATTTAATTACAAATTTTGCTTTACCGGCCGGTAATTTATTGTCGGCAACTGTTTTGGTTATTTTACAGCAACCTTTTGCGCAGTCTTGTGAATACAATGTAACACAGATGACGCTGATTAATAGGATAAGAATGATTTTTTTCATAGAGTAACGCCCTAATAATTTATAACCTGCTCCTCAATATGCTCAGG
>CAZZEI010000178.1:0-3713 GCA_964653165.1 uncultured Flavobacteriaceae bacterium
TCCTATTGTTATAATTATTAACTTTATGGAGAATACAAACATATGAGAAACATAGCCTGTGTTTTGCGTGAAGATTTCATAGGAAAATAAATTTTCTGACACAGAACAATAGTAATTGAGCTTATTTGAAGTGAAGCTTCACTAAAGATTTCTACTGAAACCTTTTAAAAACTATAACCCCTATGCATTTATGTGGTTAAATGCGAATTTACCTCTTCAGTAATTTATTTGTTGCAAAATAAATAAGCATAAATCCGGCTACAGAACAAAGTATCAAAACAATTCTTGTCCAAAAGCCGGGAATTATATTATTGTGACTATTATCTTCTTCTTTATCTTGTGTAGAAAAATTATGCAGACCCAGATTCTCGCGTAGTTTTTCGCTTTCTGCGTCAACCGTTAAATCAGATTTAATATAGGAGAGGTCTATATTTTTGTTTGTGTTAATTACGTTTTTTCTACTACGCGAACAGTATTCTACAAATGGTTTTTTAATTTGTTTATAGTTGGCATATATCAACCAATCTTCTCCGGTATTAAATTTTAGGTTGCAAGCAGATTTTCCATCAAAATAAACATCCACTTCTTTTGTACTGCTTCCTTTATATAATTGAGTAATCACAAAAGTTACTTTACTAAAACCTTCACCGTTGGCAATAACCAAAGTTTTACCTCTGAAAATAAGTTTATGCGCATCCATGTATGTTTGAGAAAAAACAAGCTTGGCTTCATCACAACCACAAGAGCTTTGGGAAAATAAGAATGCGAAATTAAGAATGAAGAATAAAAAAACAAATAGAAGTTGCTTTGCGCTCTTTGCGCCTCTTCTAGAAAAACCCTGAGCGTATTTAGAGGACATGCTTCTCTGCGTGATAAGATGAACGTACAAGTGGTCCGCTCTCAACGTATAAAAATCCTTTTTCTATAGCAGCAAGTCTGTATCTTTCAAATTGATCGGGATGAATAAATACTGAAACAGGTAAATGTTTTGGAGTAGGTTGTAAATATTGCCCCACTGTAACCACATCGCAATTTACACTGCGTAAATCATCCATAGCCTGTAGCACTTCTTCCTCTGTTTCACCTAAGCCAACCATAATGCCTGATTTAGTTCGTATCCCCGCTTCTTTAACACGTTTTAAAACTTCTAAGCTCCTATCATATTTTGCCTGAATGCGTACCTGCGGTGTTAAGCGTTTTACAGTTTCAATATTATGCGACAGTATATCCGGACTAACATCAATAATGCGTTGTAAATTTTCCCACTTACCTGCAAAATCAGGAATGAGCGTTTCAAATTTTGTGACCGGACTTTCTTTTCGTATCGCTTTAATTGTTTCCGCCCAAATAATAGAACCACCATCTTTTAAATCATCTCTGTCAACCGAAGTAATTACGCAATGTTTAACGCCCATTAATTTTACTGAGTTTGCAACACGCATGGGTTCATCCCAATCTGTCGGTAAAGGTCTGCCGGTTTGTACAGAACAAAATCCACAAGAGCGCGTACAAATATTTCCTAGGATCATAAAAGTAGCGGTGCCCGCACCCCAACATTCGCCCATGTTAGGACAATTTCCACTTTGGCAAATGGTGTGCAGTTTGTGTTTATCTACAATGTTGCGGACTTTTAAATATTCTTCGCCGGTGGGAAGTTTAACACGAAGCCATTGCGGTTTGCGGGGCTTTTCCGTTACGGGAGGAGAATTAATTTCTTCAGAATTTGGCATGGATTAAAAAAATATAGAACGCAGATGACACGGATTGTTATGATTAAAAATGATTTTTATTTGTTGAACTATTTTAGAAAGTTGATGTTTTTCCAAAATCTTTCTGCTTGACGCTAATTCAAAATATTTACAACTACCTGCGCTCATCATATAAATCTGCGTTATCAGCGTTCCATTGTATTAGAAACTAAAACCAACGTTTACCAAAATTAAAACTCAGGTAAAGAGTTACGAAAAAGTTTTCGGGTTGCACGTGCGCCATAGTAGGAACAGCTTTAGGAAAAAAATCTACTACAACACCGGTTTCAATAGCTTTAATTGAATTTCGATACTCACCATACTCAAAACTAAAACCTAACTTGGCGTGAAGTCCCGGATAAATTTTTGTTTTTTCCATTCCGTGAAACAATGGCGCTCTTCCTAAAATATTAAATGTATTGTGTTTGGCTGGGTCGTACGCTTCAATTTTAGTAATATATAAATCTCCTGCGTTTGTAGAAATAGTGTCAGGATATTCAATTTCTAAAAAAACGGGTTTTGCAAAACATAAAGTTGGGCCTACAGTATAAACCATTCGTATTTCAATGCTTTTTCTTTCAGCCCGCCTGTAAAGGGTTTGCTGATATCCATAACCTGCGCGAATAAAAATGAGACTGTTAAGCTTTCCGTAATAATAACTTTTTCCTCGCTCGCGCTTTACTTTAACTTCTTTAGAGTGTCGCATGTTTAATGCGTCAAACTCTATAAGGCGTTTACGTGTACCCGTAACATGCCAAAAACGACGGTAATTGATGCCAAAACCACGTGAGTGAGCAGAAATACTTCCTGTTGACTCATTTCGGAAAAGAACATTTACGTCTTGTCCTAATGCTAATGCCTGGCCTGCACTTTGCGAAAAGACAGTTTCCGAAAAGAGAAGGGAAAGAAATAAGGCAACTATTTTAATACTAAAACGCATGTGGATTAGCTAACAAATATAGTGAAAATAGACGTAAGAAACCCAAATTTAGGTAAAAGAATAGTAAGCAAAAAAGGATGAGAATTAGGGAAAAGGTAAAAGACCAAGAATGACAAAATTATGTAGGTTTGCTATGCATAAATCCGTTATCAAAAAACGAAAACATGAATTATACATCAGAAGTAACCTATTTGGGCGAGCTCCGTACAGAGGCGGTGCATTTACAATCGGGGACAAAAATAGTTACCGACGCACCAAAGGACAATCACGGAAAAGGTGAGGCTTTTTCACCGACAGATTTAACAGCAACGTCTTTAGCGTGCTGCATGATTTCTATTATGGGAATTGTGTCGATGAAAGAAGGAATAACGAAAGCAGATGGCGCTGTTGCTAAAATAACAAAGTTGATGTATGCCGAACCAAGAAGAATTGGCGAGATACATATCACCATTACTATGCCGGCAAAAAATTATAGCGAAAAGGAAAAAAAAATATACGAACACGCAGCTTTTACTTGCCCTGTTGCAAAAAGTTTACACCCTGAAATAAAACAGCTAATAGAATTTAATTACTTATAATGGTATTATACGCGCTGAACATGCTTCTGAACAGTAGCTTTACTGTAAGCAGGACAACTGTGCTTGGCTTTGCAAGAAGTACCAATGGTAATTATAGAGAATAATACAAGTGAAGTTAGAATAAGTTTTTTCATATGCATTTGTAAGTGTTCAACAAAAATAGGGTGATAATTTATATTAGCAAATATTTTAGGGTATTTTTTTTATGAACCAAAAAACTCCGCAATTAGAAACAGGCTGGCTAAATCTTCTAAAAGAAGAATTTGAAAAGGAATATTTCAAAAACCTCCAACAATTCTTATTGAAAGAAAATGCGATTCATCGAATCTTTCCGCCCTCCGGTCTAATATTTAATGCCTTTAATCTCACTTCTTTAGATAAAATAAAAGTGGTTATTTTGGGTCAGGACCCATATCATGGCCCCGGACAAGCCCATGGATTAAGCTT
>CAZZEI010000179.1:0-3636 GCA_964653165.1 uncultured Flavobacteriaceae bacterium
ATTGGTTTTTGATGGGTAAGGCATATCATTTAGCTAATAAATTTGATGATGCAATTAAAGCCTATGGTCACTACAAAACATTAGTAGTAAAGGATAAAGTAGAAACAGACAAAGCCGATCACAGTATTGATCAATGTCATAATGCACAACAATTAATAAAACATCCTATACACGTAACGTTTACAAATGCCGGACCAGAAGTTAATTCAGAATTTCCTGATTATTATCCGTGGATAACACAAGACGAGCAAACTATTTTTTTTACTTCCAGACGTAAGGGCGGACATACTACCATGGTTGAGAGCGATGGGTATTTTTCATCTGATTGTTATTTTTCGACTGTGTTAGATGGTAAATGGGGTAAGTTTCAAAACTTAGGTAATACTATAAACACGAATTTGGATGAGGAAATTGTTGGCATAAAACCCGATGGAAGCGAACTTATAGTTTACATTGACCACATTACAGAACTGGAAGATTTATATATTACAAAGAAAAAAAATAACGGTTATTCTAAAATAGTTAAATTCAGTGAAAATGTAGATAACCAAAAGGAATACTCGGGTTCAATTTTTGATACGGATGATGGTCCGGTTTTATATTTTGTTAGAAATGATAAAACTTCATTAGGAGAAACAGATATTTATACTTCACGCATGCTGACAAATGGGCAATGGGGACTAGCACAAAATATAGGTCCTAATATAAATACAAAATACCACGAAGACTTTCCATGGCTTTCTACAGATGGAAAAACACTTTATTTTTCTTCAGAAGGACACAGCAGTATGGGTGGTTTTGATTTGTTTAAATCAATTTGGGATGACGATGAAAAAAAATGGAGCAATCCTATTAATTTGGGGTATCCTCTTAATACTTCTGATGATGAAGAGCAAATAGCTATTTTACCTGATAACCGCGCAGGTTACATTAGTGCTTTGCGTCCGGGTGGGTTAGGCGATTTGGATATTTACAGGATAAAGTTTGAAGACAACGAGCAAAAAGTTAATCTTTACGGAGGTAAGATTATAAAAAGCGACTCAACCAATAAAGGAGAAATACAGGCAACCATTTCAGCGATAAACACAAAAACAAATGAGGAAATAATATTTGTTTCAAACAAAACAACCGGAAAATATATAATGGCCTTGTTACCGGGTACCTATAAAGTAAAATTCAGTAGTGAGGGTTACGCCGATGTTAGCGAAACTATTATTGTATTTGAGTTTGGTCTTGCCCGCCCCGAAACAATAAAAAATTATGTAATGCAAAAGAAGTAAATCTCTACTCTCCGCTTGAAAAAATCTTATCAATCACCGCTTTATTTTTTTCTAGAATTACTTTACGCTTTATGCTCAATTTAGGAGTTAGCTCACCACTTTCAATACTCCAGCTATGCGAAAGTAACTCCTGGCGTTTTATGTGTTCGTAAGGAGCAAGTTCTTTATTCATTTCCCTAACAAACCCATTTACTTCTTTTTTCAAGTCTGCGTTCTGAATAATTTGTTCATTGGTAGTAAACTCAACACCCTTTTCAATACACCATTCTTTAATATAATCAAACGATGGGACTATTAATGCCGATGCAAATTTTTGTTGCTCGCCAATTACCATGCATTGTTCTACAAAGCGACATTCCTTTAATTTATTTTCCAGCATTAATGGAGCAATGTATTTACCGGAAGATGTTTTAAATATTTCTTTTTTTCGATCCGTAATTTTTAAGAAATCACCATTCACAAACACACCTATGTCGCCTGTATGAAACCAGCCATCTTTGTCTATTGCTTCGGCTGTGGCCTCAGGATTTTTATAGTATCCGAGCATAACACCAGGCCCCTTGACAATTATTTCTCCGTCTTCTGCAATTTTAGCTGTAGTTCCTTTAATTACTCTGCCAACAGTTCCAAAAATATTATTTCCTTTTCCGGCATGAGTCACGGCTATAACAGGAGATGTTTCCGTTAATCCAAAGCCCTGAAAAGTGTTAATGTTTGCGCAGGTAAAAGCCCTTGCTAAGCGTGGTTGTAATGCAGCACCACCTGATGCAATGTAACGTATGTTTCCGCCCAATGCTTCACGCCATTTTACAAAAACTAACTTATCTGCCAGTTTACGTTTTAATTCGTAAAAAATACCGTTTTTCCCATCGGGTTCATAAATAAGAGCCAGGTTTAATGCCCAATCAAATATTTTCTTTTTAAATCCTTGAAGCTGCCCTCCTTTACTAAGCATTTTATCATAAACCTTTTCTAACAAACGTGGTACAGTTACAATTATCTGTGGTTTTATTTCCTTTAAATCAGATGCAACCGTATCTATTGCCTGAGCGTAGTAAATGGAAATCCCCAAATAAAGCATGAGTGTATTAAACATACGTTCATATACATGGTTTAATGGTAAAAAACTTAAATTATTCCAGGTATGATGAAAGGGGACAAATGTTTCGCAAGCAAGCGCATTGCTTAATAAGTTATTATGACTCAACATTACACCTTTTGGAGTACCTGTAGTGCCAGATGTGTAGAGTATACTGATTAAATCATGCGGTTTTATGGATTGCTTAATTTTTTCAATTTCATTTTTCTTTTCTGCTAAATGTTGTTTTCCAAGATTTAGTATTTTTAAGAATGAATCGGTAGCTTCTTCGTCATTAAAGCTACTCAAAAAGCCAAAATGCTTATCGGCTTCAATTGCAATAAGTTTTTTTTGTATATGAATGGAAGAAAAGAATACTCCCTTTACCTCTGCATGTTTTAAAATAAATTCTAAGTCGTGATTACTGATAGTAGGGTATATGGGAACCAATATCACTCCAATTTGCTGACAGCCATAGTCTACAAAGTTCCATTCCGGGCGGTTATTTGCTATAAGCGCAATGGCATCACCTTGCTTTATGCCTTTTTGCAATAAAGCGGCCGAAACATAATTTACGCTTGAAATAAATTCCTGTACAGAAACGTCTTTCCAACCGCCTTTCTTTTCTTTGCGCCCTAAAATATTGGGTTTATCTGCAAATTCGTTTTGCAGCTTGTCTAAAATGTCAAAAATACGTGTTACCTGCATGGTTTTTTTATGTGCAATAAATTGAGCAATTTTGGGATGAAATTAGTAAGCCAAATATATAAATAATTTACCAATATTTACATCAGTATGATACTAGTAACTGGAGCAGCAGGATTTATTGGAAGTTGTTTAGTGAGTGAGCTAAACCGAACGGGATATAATAATGTTATTATTGCTGACGATTTTCAAAAGACAGAAAAGGAACAAAACCTCTCCGGAAAAAAGTATTACGAAAAAGTGGAGCGCGAAGAGCTACCTAAATGGCTTGAAGATAACGCAAACATAATTGATTTTGTTTTCCATATAGGTGCGCGCACTGATACTACAGAATTTAATATAAATATTTTTGATGAATTAAACCTTAATTATACTAAAAAGTTATGGGACATATGCGCTAAAAATAATATCCCCTTAATTTATGCTTCCTCTGCCGCTACCTATGGATTAGGAGAATTTGGTTATGATGATGAAGACGAAAGCATAATTTCAAAACTAAAACCGCTTAATCCTTACGGCGACAGTAAAAATGATTTTGATAAATGGGCTTTGCAACAAGCTGTAAAACCACCC
>CAZZEI010000180.1:0-3574 GCA_964653165.1 uncultured Flavobacteriaceae bacterium
TGGCAAAAACAAACTTTTTATTGGAAAAAAAACGTTTGGTAGCTCTATCATAAAGTCGGTAATATTGCCAAATTTCGTACGGATAAGAATCGGGCTCGGCAGGTGATTGCTGTGCCGCGCTGGGTGCACCATACTGCAAATAAACACGACCTCTATCCGTCATATACCCAGGTATTTTACCGCAAGCATATTCCTTTTTTACTTTAACAGCTTGTGCACGGTATGTCTGCCACGCTTTTTCTGGGTTTTGCAAATCGCGATTTAACCAAAAAGCATAAATGTATTGTTGCATTATTTTTGCGTCAGCATTTTTTATTTGATTGTATTGCCATTCGCGCTCTGTGGTAGAAGAAATAGGCCATAAACAGGCAATGTAATCCTTTAGTGTATCAAGGTTGCTTATTTTTCTGATAAACGTTCCGGAAGTATCAATTGTTTGTATATCGGCTATTTTAATTTTCACTGAAGTAGCAACGCGAGTAAAAGGCAATTTTTTTTCCGCGAGTAATGCGTTTGCATTATCGCGTATTTCAACAACAAGATTATATTCGCCGGTAGCTAATTGTGAAATATCAAACTGACTAAGCAGCGGATTAACAGCAGCAGATTTTTGTTTTGAAAAAGCGTGGTAATCTGTTACTTTTTCCTTTGATTCACTACCCTCAATAAAATAAACAAATACAAAACGCGAGTCGAACCCTAATTTTTGCAAAGTATTATAAGCCTCTATATAAAATGCAATTTTATTAATTGATTCGGGGAAATAACGCCTTGGGAAAGGGATAATATCATAACCACCTTTTGTATTTATACCCGGAGTTTCAGTTTTTGCGAATGATTCCAATAACTCAATGTCAGAAAAAGCAACACTATCGGTAGCTGCCTCTGTTACAGTTATAGATTGTGAATGTGGTTTTGTCTCTGAGTCAAAGACGCTATTATCGCTGATTTTTACCTGCATATCATACTTGCCGGGCTTAAGCCAGTAACGCTGCATATCTATAAAATCTGGTTTTCTAGAAGAATCTAAAATATCGGGACTGTGCAGATTATATGCATTAGCTTGTATAACAGTACCGTTTTGTAAAAAGCTAATTTCCATTTTTACAACTCCCTGAAATTTATTTTTTTGTTTCTTAAAAATTACAGAATTACCAATAACCGTTAAATACGTTTCCAGATATGTTCCCTTTGCGGGGGCGTAAAATACAGCATGGTTAAGGTAAGCCCTTACACTAGGTTGTATTGCCGGAGATTTCGTTGTGATTTTTTGTTGTGAAAAGACTTCAAATCCAAGCGCTGCCATTAAAATGGTACTGTAAAAAAACTTTTTCATAATGAAAGGTGTTTTAATTGCAGGGACGCAAGACAAAGATACGAAAAAATTAGGGTTTTATAGTTAAAGAAAGCCTCGCATTTTAAAAAAAATGTTAATTTTGCCGCCGGAGAAGTGGCAGAGTGGTCGATTGCGGCAGTCTTGCCACATAGTGGCCCCTTCGGGGAAAACTGTTACAAGAATACCTTCTATGTTTTACGCTTACATTCTTAAAAGTCTTAAAGACAATAAATATTATTACGGCTATTGCGAATATCTTGATATAAGACTTACAATTCATAATGCAGGAAAAGTACGTTCTACCAAATCAAGGCGCCCTTTCGAAATACACTATTCTGAATCTTTTGTCACAAAAACGGAAGCGATAAAAAGAGAGAATTTCTTCAAATCAATTGACGGCTACAATTGGCTTAAGCAAAATAAAATAATCTTACTTGTAATTTCATCTTCTTTATTATCTTTGCCGCCGGAGAAGTGGCAGAGTGGTCGATTGCGGCAGTCTTGAAAACTGTTGAGGGTTATACCTCCAGGGGTTCGAATCCCTTCTTCTCCGCTAAAAGGGACTGAATGTTTGCCTGTTTTAACAAACTCTATAAAGGTAAGAAAATAAAAAAAACAGAGGCATATACATGCATTTAATTTGACCAATAATCATTATATGGAGGATAAAGGCAATCCTATTATATCCATTTATTCAAACGAGGTCAAAAAGAGTGCCCTAAAATACCAATGAATGTATGCAAATTTTGCCTTAACTTTGCATTAGTAATGTCTCCATTGCATGGTTGGCATAAATTACTGCAATTGCCTTTGTGATGAGAAAAACTGCATCTCTTATTTTACTCCATTTTTTCATTTCCGTTCAGTCGCAACAAAATAAAGCGCTATTTCTTATTTCGCAATCCATTGATTCTATTAAAGCCATACAGACCGTACGATTTAAAGTAGTTGCTATTGAGCGCGTACAAGGCAGTTACATCAAAGTAACGTCAGAGAGTAAAGTACAAATAAACCCCAGGAAATTATATCTGGTTAATAAAGAAAAAAAGCTGGAAATTTTATTTGTCTCCGGTCAACACAATAATAAAGCGGTTGTAAAACCACACACATTTCCTTACTTAACCTTTATGTTAAATCCATTGGGAAGTATGATGCGAAAAAACCAACATTATACAATTAATGAGCTGGGGTTTCATTTTATGGCAAAATCTATAGAATTTACACTTAGTAAAGAAAAGGAAATAGGAACTGGTTTAACATACTTAGGTACTCAAACTAAAAACAATTATAAATGCCATATATTAGTTTACGAAGCTAAAAGCTTTCCGTTTCATGAATATACTGTTCAAGATAAAGAAACTGTAAGCAGCATAGCTGCAAAATTAATTGTGAACGACTATATACTAAGGTCAAAAAACAATTTATTTTCAGAGTTTGGATATTTAAAAGCGGGCACCAAGCTTCAGATTCCGGTGTATTATTGTAAAAAAACAGTGTTTTATCTGGATGAAAAAACTATGTTGCCAGTTAGCGTTAGTGTTTTTGATGATATTGGCTTAATGGAAAATTATGATTTTACCAATATCATTCTAAATAAACCGATAGATCCTAAGGAATTTACAAAAGAATACAAAGACTATCACTTTTAAGCAAGAAATTTACTTTTTATCAGGAATCCTTATCCAGGTTTGGGTTTTTCCCAACATAGAAATACCTACAAAACCTCTTACGTCAAGCTTATCATTATCTATCATGGTAATTTTGCAGGAATATAATTTTCCGTTTTCCGGATCATAAATAGTCCCGTTTTCCCATTTTTTTTCTCCGTCAAAAACAAAATCTTTCAAAAGGTTTAAACCCATCATTGGGGTTGTTTGCAGCTTTTTGTCCGGATTATTTTTATCAACTTTAGCTTTTCCGTCTTCGTAGGTTGGTGTTTTAAGCCAAGTAATTTTACCGCAATACTTCCCTCCTTCTTTATAAACGGTTACAATCGCTTTTTGGCTACCTGTAAGCCACATACCTATCAACGCATCGGCATTTACTTTTTGAGCAATACCACTAAAGGTTATTAAAAGTCCGAGGCAAAATGCAATTACTGCTTTAATGTTTACTTTATTATGGCGAAACTAGATTAAGTGAAACGTTAAAATAATAAGAGCCCCCAAATTTATTTTCCATTAACAATGGTTTAGCTGCATAATCAACGTCATCTACATTAAACTTATAGCCTAAGCG
>CAZZEI010000181.1:0-3403 GCA_964653165.1 uncultured Flavobacteriaceae bacterium
TAGAGTGAAAAACAGAAATAAAGCAATAATAAATTAACTTATATAATGTCTAATATATACTAAATCAATATAACAAACTAAAAATCAACGCTAAATGGTGGTTAATGAATGATCCCGAAACCTAATTTAAAGCATATATTTAACTGAAAATATGTCGTTTTTGTATTTACCTTAGCACAAAATACGGTTATGAAAAAACCATTACTTTTTTTGGCGGCAATTGCTTTTGTTGGTTTTTTAAAAGCACAGAGTAGTTTTCAGGTTACTGAATTAGTGGGCGGAAACGCAGCTCAATCGCATTACGTTTTTAATACAGACACAACTAATATTAACTCACCCACCGAATTACTGGAATTTAAAATAAAAAATATTTCAGGTTCAAATAAACTTACGAAGATTAGAAAAGCTATTACATATCTGGCTACTAATACCATCACTGCAACAAATCATGATATTTATTTTTGTTATAATCAAACCTGTTATACTCCTTACACTAATTATTCGGTTGCAAATATTGCAGCGGGAGCTGCTTTGCCAAATGGAGGCGGTACTTATGGCCTTCGTACAGAATATGATCATGTTAAAGTAATAGGTACATCCGTTGTTCGCTATACCATTTACGATTCAACTAATACGGCCGATTCTGTTAATATTACAATTACGTACAACGTATCAGGCGTTAATAGCATAAAAAATATGGCCAATAGTATTTTCCTTTCTAATGCTTCTCCAAACCCTGCAACTAACGCAGTTAATTTTACGTACGATTTTAGTAACTTAGGTTCAGATGCTTCTATTAAAATTTACAACCTGCTTGGAAACCTTGTAAAAACAGTTATCCTTAACCCCTCTCTAAAAAGCACTCAGATTGACGTATCAATTCTTGAAGAAGGGTTTTATTTTTATACCCTTATTGCTAACGGAAGAAATTCTGCGACAAGGAAATTTGTAGTTAGCAGGTAGCTTTAAAAGCATTCCTTTTAAAGAGATTGCTTCGCTACGCTCGCAATGATGAATTAATGAATTTTCCCGTTTAAAATAACGGTCTCAATTAAATTACTTCCAAGAGAATAAGACAAAAAATCGGTAGAAGGAATTTGTTTTGTAATAAAAACATTTGCTTTTTTACCAATAGTAATACTTCCCAACTCCTGCCCTACTTGCATAGCGTAAGCAGTATTTATAGTTGAAGCATTAATTACTTCGTTGGGCGTTAATTTATATTGCACACAGGCAATACTCTGCATTAAATTCATATTTCCGGTAGGACTACTACCCGGATTAAAATCGCTGGCAATAGCAAGAGGCAAGCCTGCATCTATCATTTTTCGGGCAGGTGGATATTGTAAATTTAAAAAGAACGCAGCGCCGGGTAAAATGGTTGGCATTGTGGTTGAATTTTTCAGCAACTTAATATCATCTTCGTTTACAAATTCTAAATGATCTACACTTATAGCTCCGCATTGTACTCCCGCTTTCACTCCACCATGATGCGATAATTGCTCGGCGTGTACTTTAGGAATTAGTCCGTGTTTTTTTCCTGCTTCTAAAATTTCAACTGTTTCATCAAACGAAAAATAATTTTGCTCGCAAAAAACATCTATAAATTCTGCCAGTTTTTCTTTTGCAATTGCAGGAATCATTTCATTAATTACTAAATCAATGTATTTACGCTTATCCCCTTTATAAGCTTCCGGAACAGCATGTGCTCCTAAAAATGTTGCTTTAATTGTAAGCGGAGAAAGCCCTTTCAGTTTTTTAATTACACGAAGCATTTTTAATTCTGCTTCCAAACTCAAACCATACCCACTTTTTATTTCAACTGCTCCTGTCCCCTGAGAAATAATTTCATTTAATCGCGGTAAAGCTTGTTGTATTAATTCTTCTTCGCTTACTGAATGCAATTTTTGTGCTGAATTTAAAATTCCACCTCCCCGTTTTGCAATTTCTTCGTAACTCAGACCTTTTATTCTGTCAGTATACTCCTTCTCACGACTTCCTGCATAAACAATATGTGTATGGCTATCAACCCAAGTAGGAAAAACCATTTTGTCCTGCGCATCTATTATTTCAAGGTCCTTCCAATCGGCAACACCGGGAAACTCACTCATTGGCCCAAAATCTGCAATTAGTCCGTTATCAATAGCCAGCCATGCGTCATTCAGACAAGGAAGCACATCCATCTCCTTACCGCAGACTTTTTCAACAGTCTCTTTCCTGACCTGAACTAAGCTTTTTATATTCTTAATTAAAATTTTCGACATATATTTTTAATACAGCGCAAAGGTAAAGCAATTTGTTCGGGTGTACGACAAATTTGCGTTTTTTTAGCCTCATCTCGGTCTTCTCCAAAGGAGAAGAAGGTTTGGTGTGCAAATTTGTCATATACCTATTTGTTCTTTTGAGTAAATAATAAATTATATATCTTTACTATATCCAAATGAAACTGAAATTTATTATATCAGTAATTCTACTTTCCGTTTTATTTTACGGTTGTAAACAGGATATTCCAATACCTCTCTTACAAAAGGAAAAATTAGTTATTGTATTGATTGACGGTCCACGTTGGGAAGAAACATGGGGTGATAACACACATCAGTACCAACCTTACCTGCGCGACAGTCTGCAAAAAGAAGGTTGCTTGTTTACAAATTTTTATAATAACGGGATTACATTAACCATCCCAGGTCACACAGCTTTGCTTACCGGCCATTACCAAAATATTGCAAATAACGGTACTGAATTTCCTATGTATCCAAGTCTTGGACAATTATTTTTGCAGCATAACAAAAAGCCAAACAACGATTCGTGGCTTATAACAAGTAAAGACAAATTGGAGGTATTAAAATCCTGCACAAACTCAGATTGGAAAGATAAATATACGCCTAATACAGATTGTGGAGTAAACGGACTATTTACAGGCTACAGAAACGACTCTATAACTTTTACCAATGCAAAAAACTCATTATTAGTAACTCATCCCGATTTTTTATTTATACAATTTATGGAACCAGATATGTCTGGACATGCTAATAATTGGCAAGGCTATTTAGATGGAATTGTGCAAGGTGATAAATACACCTGGCAAATATGGAAACTACTACAATCTTCACCTTACTATAAAAATAATACAACTTTTGTTATTACAAACGATCATGGCAGACATACAACCGGGGTTGCAAACGGTTTTATTAATCATGGTGACAATTGTTTGGGTTGTCGTCACATTAATTTATTTATGGCAGGCCCGCGAATTTATAAAGGCCTTACAATTGCTATTCCTTACGAACAAATTGATTTGCATAAAACTTTATGCGATATGTTTGGTTTAAATGCTCAATTTAGTGAAGGAAAACCGATTAAAGAGATAGCAAAAAATTGAAATGAGCTTTCATCCTCACCC
>CAZZEI010000182.1:0-3392 GCA_964653165.1 uncultured Flavobacteriaceae bacterium
AACCGCTACCCAATACCATATATCCACAAAAAGCAAACATAAGCGATCCAATGGTAGATGTGTAATTACTTAGTTTTAATAGTTTAAGGTATTTGAAAAATAAAAAACCGGTTAAAAGTATTTTAGCAAGTTCTTTATAAATAATAAGATAAGGCATGTTTTCTTTCCCAAATAAATAAAGAATGTAATCAAAAGGGTCGTAGCTGGAAAAGGAGAGAATGTTTTGTCCCATACCCATACTAAACGACCAGGAAGGAACTCCATAATTAGAAATATAATAAGCAGAATGAACCATCCATGGCCAGGAAGCATTTAAAGAATCACTGCCAATATCTTTAAAGAGATAAATTTTTTGTTGAAGAATAAAATCTTTAAAGCATATAAATGCAATAACAAAAATTAAACCTAAAGCAATTTTAATCCCGTATTTTTCGAAAATACTTATCTGAGGTTCGTGAATTTCTACCTCTTTTGGTTGAGGTGCTTGTTCGGGCTTATTTTTACCTTTCTTAGGCTTCATTTTAAGAGCCTAAATTTATCAATAATCTTTTAATAATCAGCATAGAAATGACCGTTAAAGCACGGCCTTCAACAAAAACTTCCCCTGCAAAACAGGAACCACGGGTGCTGAATTGGGAATAAGACAAAAACGTATATCCTTTTTGAGATTTAATTTGGCAAAACGGTCTTTGTGCGAAGAGTAATTTAAAAAACGGGTTGGTCGCTCCTTCCCTATCTGATACAAATATTTTAGTGCCAGACAACCATCACCTAACTGATACTTTTTACTTTTTTCAGCTATTTGAGTGGTAACTGCACCTGCAAAAAGTGCGTCTTCGAGATTAAATTTATTTTTCCAACCCGAACAAAGCAATAAAATATTTCTGTCTTGTTTAATAAGCCAATCACAGAGGACATCTATATTTAAAAATGAACCGATGACAACTTTGTATGCATCCCGCGCTGCTTCTATTGCCTGTGTTCCATTTGTTGTAGTTAACGCAATAGTTTTTCCTTTCACGTGTTCACCCATGTAATCGTAAGGAGAATTTCCAAAATCAAAACCATCTAACTTAACTGCGTTGCGCTCTGCTCCTGCCAACATACCCGACTTTTTATATTCGAGCGCTTCTTCTACTGATGCAACGGGAATAATTTTATCTGCGCCATAGTGAAATGCCACACAAATTGCTGACGTTGCACGGAAAACATCAATGACAACAACTATACTTTCTTTATCTGCATAAACAGGATAAAGAAAAGGAGAGAAACAAGCTTCTATTTTTAGATTTACTTCCATAAGATGATACGGCTTTTTTTACCACATAGGCACAATAGAGACATAGGTTCACATAGCTTAATTTTTGGGCAACGCAGCATATAATTCATTTACTAAAGTCTTTTGACCATTTTTGAAAATATTTGTACAGTTAAAATTAATAATAATGCCCTTTGGCTTTGTCAGCATTTTAAGATACGTTAATAACACAGCTTCATGAACAGGTAAAATACCTTCCATAGATTTTAATTCTACAATAATAATATCTTCTACAAGTACATCAAATCTCAATTCGGCTTCAAGATAAATATCTTTGTAGTTAACAGGTACTTTTTGTTGTGATTGAGAACGAAGACCATTTAAACTAAGCTCATGAAGAAAACATTTTTCATAAACACTTTCAAGAAGTCCGGGACCCAAGTGCTTATGAACTTCGATAGCACATCCAATTATTTTATAGGTTAAATCATCTAAATATTTCTGCGTCATTTGCATATATTTCTATGTGCTATTTCTATGTTCCTATTGTGTCTATGTGGTAAAATTTCGGAGGGTATTATTTCTTTAGAAAAGGAATCTTAACCACTTTGGCCTTAATATTTTTATCGCGTATCTGCACAAAAATTTCTGTATCAGCTTTGGCTAATTCTGTTTTTACATAACCCATGCCAATTGCTTTGTTAAGTGTTGGCGATTGCGTTCCGGATGTAACAACTCCAATATTTTTTCCGCTTGCATCTACTATCGGATAACCGTGGCGGGGAATTCCTCTGTCAATCATTTCGAATCCCACCAATTTTCTTGCAACGCCATTCTCTTTTAGAGCAAGCATTTTATCTTTATCTGTAAAATCTTTGCTGAATTTTGTAATCCAACCCAAACCGGCTTCCATTGGAGAAGTCGCGTCATCAATATCGTTTCCGTATAAACAAAATCCCATTTCAAGTCGTAGTGTATCGCGCGCACCTAACCCGATTGGTTTAATTCCGAATTCTCTTCCAGCTTCAAATATTGCATCCCAAATTTTTTCGGCATGCTCATTATCAAAATACAGTTCAAAACCGCCTGCGCCTGTGTAACCGGTATTCGAAATAACAACATTTTCAATTCCGCAAAACTCTCCTTTCACAAAACTGTAATAAGGAATTTCTTTAAGTTGAACAGCTGTAAGTTTTTGCAAAGTATCTAAAGCTTGCGGGCCTTGAATTGCCAATAGAGAAGTTTTTTCGGAAATGTTTTTCATATCCACATTCCATTTATTATGGCTGCTAATCCAATCCCAATCTTTTTGCATATTTGAAGCATTAACTACAAGCAAATATGTTTTAGAATCTATTCGATACACCAATAAATCATCAACAATTCCTCCTTTGCCATTTGGTAAACAAGAGTATTGTGCTTTGCCGTCGGTTAATACCGATGCATCATTTGTAGTAACAGACTGAATTAAATCCAATGCGTGATCGCCTTTTAAAATAAACTCGCCCATGTGGCTAACGTCAAAAACACCAACTGCATTTCTAACTGTTGCGTGCTCATCGTTTAGTCCGGTATAGCTTACAGGCATATTATACCCTGCAAATTCAATCATTTTAGCACCAAAGGCAATGTGTTTTTTTTCTAAGGCAGTTGATTTCATCAGTTTTTCTTTAGGGTGACAAAGTTAGAAATTTTATGGTATGATTTGTATGTGCGTTAGGGATGTTTTGGGCTTGGCTCTTTTGCCATTGAATGTTTAATTAAAGCCGAAATTATATTGCAAAAAGCGGAGCGCAGCGAACCCCAAAGCAGCCCGACCCGCGAAAGATGGCAAAGGAGAAGGAAAATAAAAACGCGGGAAACGCCCAAACCAATTAAGGAATGGGCGTTTAATAAACTGTAAACCAAATTTTAAAAAGGAACAATGCGTACGCCAACTGTAAAAGGATACAACTCCGGACCTTTGCCATACTCAAACAAAGGAGTTAAAGAGTATGTAGCAAACATAGTGAAGTTACCATATCCAACTCTAACCGTTGCATCTAATTTAAAAGGGAACAGATTATAATCATCTTTTTTTACTTCCTTAATATTGTGGCCGCCCAACGAATATTCCTGCTTTGTGCTTGACCCT
>CAZZEI010000183.1:0-3205 GCA_964653165.1 uncultured Flavobacteriaceae bacterium
AGAAGTAGTAGAGCTTGGGCTTACGCTTATTGCTGCGCTATTAGAACCTACAGACCAAGTATAAGTGGAAGCACCACTTCCGGTTAATGTTGTGCTTTGACCACTACATATACTAGTTGTTCCGCTAATAGTTATTGCCGGAAGAGGGTTTATCGTTATAACACGGTTTGATACTTGTGTCAATCCGCACGCATCGGTAATTGTGCAATAAAGTGTGTATGTTCCGGGAGCAGGAAAACTAATAGTAGTAGGAGAACCAGTAGCGATTATGGGAGTACCGCTTGCGTTAAAACTCCATGACCATGTGTAGGGCGAAACACCATATTGACCGGGGGCAGAAGCTGTAATTGTTTGACCAAAACAAATTGAAGTAGCAGACAAGGTAATAGGAGTTGCATTTAAGAATTGCACTGTGCGTCCTTCAATAGTCATTACCCAATTAGCCTGTGCTTTAATAAAAGTATTTGAACATGCTCCACCAAAAGCATCAAAAAAACGCATGTTAAAGCTCATGTTATAGGCAGGACACTGTGGGGCAGGAACACATGGGCTAAAATCCGACATAATAGAAATATTTGTACCGATGCAATCTCCAGGAAGACCATCTTGACACGTCCACCAAAGTGTTGGATTATTCGGGCTACGGCATCCATTATAACGAAGGTCTAACGCGCCATCGTTTTTTATAGCTCCATTTTGTGCTCTGTAAGTAAAACTCCATCCAATATTAGTAATCGTAACATTTGCCGGGGTTGAGACATTAAGTGTATAAGGGCACGCAGTAGCGTTATTCCATGTTCCCGTGCCATTACCACCCGAACCTGCCATTGACCCTACCAAATATGTTCCAGAAGTACTTACCAAAGGATCTATGGTTAAAGGATAAACCATTCCTTGCGTATTCAGCCAGATTACCGGAATTACAATTGAAAGATTATTTCCGTTAATTAAGTAGGATAAATTTTTTATAGGGATTTGACGATGATTGGAATTATCATAACTAACAACTTCGCCAATTTCATAAAGAGATATTCCTGATTGTTGTTCATCAACCGTTATCATACCTTCGTATCCTAAATAATCACTTTTTGTTGCTTGTTTGGCAGAAAAAGAAGTTCCGGCGGGAAGTTTCATATCATCTTCTATTAACAAATATCCTTCCTGATAATTTAGCTTGTTATTTACAATAAAATTCGTTTTTAATGCGCCGTTAATTGCATACACTTCCAAATCAATTCCCGGAAAAATATTTTTTACATAAACACCATCTGAACCTACAGAAGCTTCATTCCAGTTAGCCGCTGCAACAAGCTTTGTTTCAATATTTGTTTTATGATAAAGTTTTAAATTTCTATTAAAAGATAATGCCGTATTACCGTTAGTAACCGAAACCTCCTTTTTATTTAAGTCAATTTTTGTAGGAGCGGGTTGATTGGCTGCAATAAACACATTTGGTAATTCTAACGAAGAAACCATGCGCGGATCTATTGCCCTCCAATTTCCACCGGCATCTTTGTAATTAATATCGTTAAACCCCGACTGATTGTAAATAACAATCCCATTGATACCTCTTTTTACAAAATGCCGTGTAGCGGCAGTCCTATCTTCGAGTACCTCAAAACAATCTTCGCATTGCGTATTGTATGGATTTATTCCATATTCAGGATGATTTTTTAATTTTTCTGAAGTATAATCAGCTAATTCTTTATCAACTATTTTTTGAAAAGGACTTTCAAATGTAGAATAATTGTGTTTTTTAGAAACCATCCCAGATGGTTTGTTAGTGCCAGAAAGATTTGTTTGTGCATTAACTGAAATTGAAAATAATATTAAAACAATCCAAGTAAAAAACGTAGTAATTCTTATCATGTAAGTGATTTTTAAAGTACCTACAAATATAAAAAAAAAAATCACAATTACAACTTTTTTATATTGACAATTGTTTTTGATTAAAGCATTAACAAACAGTATGTTAAGTGACATAAGTTGATATCTATTTAAATATACGTGAAAACACGTACCAATCAAAAAATTTCAGAAATCGATTTGTATTTGCCCTAATAAATTCCAGCTAATAAAATGCTAACAAAATCTATCTTTTAAATTTAGCATTTTCTAATATCTTCGCCACAAAATTTTTAAAATGAAAAAAGGTCCCGTTTCTCAATTTATAGAACATCATTACCGACATTTTAATGCGGCTGCTTTAATGGACGCCGCAAAAGGTTACGAAACACATTTAGCCGAAGGAGGAAAAATGATGGTCACTCTTGCCGGAGCAATGAGCACCGCCGAATTAGGAATTTCATTGGCAGAAATGATTCGTCAGGATAAAATTGCAATCATCTCCTGCACAGGAGCAAACCTCGAAGAAGATGTAATGAATTTAGTTGCACACTCACATTATAAACGCGTTCCAAATTACCGCGACCTCACTCCAAAAGACGAATGGGATTTATTAGAAAATCATTTTAATCGCGTAACAGATACTTGCATTCCTGAAGAAGAAGCTTTTCGTCGCTTACAAAAACATTTGGTAAAACAATGGAAAGATGCAGAAGCAAAAAACGAAAGATATTTTCCGCACGAGTTTTTATATAAAACAGTTTTGAGCGGAGATTTAAAACAGTATTACGAAATTGATCCTAAAAACAGCTGGATAGTTGCCGCTGCAGAAAAAAATATTCCAATAGTTTGTCCGGGTTGGGAAGACAGCACCACCGGAAATATTTTTGCCAGCTACGTTATAAAAAACGAATTAAAAGCAAGCACCGTTAAAAACGGAATTGAATATATGGTGTGGCTTGCCGACTGGTACAGAAAAAATTCGGGCGGAAAAGGCGTTGGCTTTTTTCAAATTGGCGGAGGTATTGCCGGCGATTTTCCTATTTGTGTTGTACCCATGATGTATCAGGATTTAGAGTGGCATGATGTTCCTTTCTGGTCTTATTTCTGTCAGATTTCCGACAGCACAACTTCGTATGGTTCTTACAGCGGCGCAGTGCCAAATGAAAAAATTACCTGGGGAAAATTAGACATTCACACACCAAAATTCATTGTAGAAAGTGATGCTACCATTGTTGCGCCACTTATGTTTGCCTGGATTTTGGGTTGGTAGTTTCCCCCTTTGAAGGGGGATGTCCGCCACGGCGGACGGGGGATGTTGTATTTTTCCCCTCCTTCTGTATTTTTCCGAAGGGATGCC
>CAZZEI010000184.1:0-2341 GCA_964653165.1 uncultured Flavobacteriaceae bacterium
TTTATAGGGGCGGGTGCTGTTGTTACGAAAACAGTACCTCCTTATTCTCTGGTAATTGGCAACCCTGCCCGTCAGTTAGGTTGGATTAGCGAATACGGTCATAGATTAGAGTTTGACAAAGACGGAATTGCTGTTTGCAAGGAAAGCAATGAAAAATATAAGTTGGAAGGTAATAACGTAAAAAAAATTTAGTGTCCTAGCGGTAAAAAAAATGAGTAAAGTAAAATTTGCAGTAATCGGACAAGGACACATTGGCAAACGCCACGCAGAGATGGTGCGTCGTAATCCAAATTGTGAGCTTATAGCCGTATGCGATATTCTACCAAAAGAAACAATTGGATTAAATGATTTGAAAGAAAAATTTTATTCCTCAAATGAAGAACTTTTAAAAAATCATCCTGAAGTTGAAGTCGTAAATATTTGTACGCCCAACGGTTTGCATGCAGAGCACGCTATAAAAGTTTTGCAGGCAGGAAAAAATGTGGTTGTGGAAAAACCAATGGCGCTAAGCAAATCTGATTGCGAAAAAATTATATATACCGCGCTCGATCAGCATAAAACTGTATTTTGTGTAATGCAAAACCGCTATTCGCCACCATCTGTTTGGTTAAAAGAAATTACCGAGAAAAAAATTCTGGGAGATATCTATATGGTTCAGTTAAATTGCTACTGGAACCGTGATGAACGATATTATAAAGCAGGCAACTGGAAGGGTACACAAAATTTAGACGGAGGGACATTGTTTACGCAGTTTTCTCACTGGATAGATATTATCTATTGGTTATTTGGCGATATTACAAATATACAGGCGAAATTTGCCGATTTTAATCATACTCAAAATACAGATTTTGAAGACAGCGGTTTTGTAAGTTTTGATTTTGTGAGCGGCGGAATGGGAAGCATTAATTACTCAACTTCTGTTTGGGATAAAAATTTAGAATCATCGCTAACCATTATAGGAAGCAAAGGAAGTATTAAAGTTGGCGGGCAATATATGGATCAGGTAGAAGTATGTAATATCAAAGATTACATTATGCCGGCATTAGGAGAAACTAATCCGGCTAACGATTACGGAGCATATAAAGGCTCTGCTAATAACCATCATCAGGTAATTGAAAATGTAGTAAATACTTTAACGGGTCAAAATAAAATTGGCACAAACGCAATGGAAGGGTTAAAAGTAGTAGACATAATTGAACGTATTTATGCACTTCGCCCTGTACATATTTTAAAAACCAATGCTAAACACGTAACAACTAACCAGAAATAATTTTTATGAGCATCTACACTAAAATAATTAAGAAGGAAGCTAAAATAGCTATTATTGGGTTAGGTTATGTTGGTTTACCTATTGCTTTAGCTTTTGCAAAAAAAGTCAAGGTAATTGGTTTCGATATAAATGAGAAACGAGTTGGTATGATGAATAAAGGCATCGATCCAAGCAATGAACTTTCAAAAAAAGATTTTGCAGGATGCGATATTACTTTTACACACAAATTAGAAGATTTAAAACAAGCTAACTTTTTTATTGTTGCAGTTCCTACGCCGATTGATGAACATAACCTTCCTGATTTAAAGCCATTGATTAGTGCATCTACTACTGTAGGAAAAGTCTTGAAGAAAGGCGATTATGTTGTGTACGAATCAACTGTATATCCGGGTTGTACTGAAGAAGATTGCGTTCCTGTATTAGAAAAATTATCCAAATTAAAATTTGTAAAAGATTTTAAAGTAGGTTACTCGCCAGAGCGTATTAATCCGGGAGACAAAGAACATACCATTACAAAAATTTTAAAAGTTGTTTCGGGTTGCGATGCGGAAAGTTTAGAAAACATCTCTAAAGTATACGAAATTATTGTGGAACCAGGCACACACAAAGCTTCTTGTATAAAAGTTGCCGAAGCTGCAAAAATTATTGAAAATACACAGCGTGATGTTAACATTGCATTGATGAATGAACTCTCCATTATTTTTTCCCGTATGGGAATTAATACCTACGATGTTTTAGAAGCCGCAGGTACAAAATGGAACTTCCTTAAATTTTTCCCCGGCCTGGTTGGTGGACATTGCATAGGGGTTGATCCTTATTATTTAACTTACAAAGCAGAATCATTAGGTTATCATGCCCGTGTAATAAACAGCGGACGTTATGTAAATGATTCAATGGGTTTTTACATTTCTAAAAACATAGTAAAAAAAATAAGCTCGCAGGGAAAAAATATTTCTCAGAGTAAAGTGCTTGTAATGGGTGCAACTTTTAAAGAAGACGTAAGCGATATTCGTAATAGCAAAGTGGCAGATATTGTAAAAGAATTAAAATCGTTTAGTGTAAAGGTTGATG
>CAZZEI010000185.1:0-2300 GCA_964653165.1 uncultured Flavobacteriaceae bacterium
TGAACCGTCCTGTCCGGTAATTCCTGAGATTAAGGCAATTTTTTTTGTCATAATATTGGATTCTTTAAGTAATATCAAATGTTAAAATTAGGATTTTTTGTTCAATGTCGTTTAGTTAACGTTTTCACCCTCCCCGAATACTCGGGGGCACCTCTCCGCCGCGGCGGAAGAAAAATACAAGTAACTACTAACTTTGAACAAAGTAAAAATTTAGAATAATGCTGTATTGATTCCCCTCCTTTTTTTTCCCGTAGGGATGCCTATGGCACAAGGAGGAGATAAAGAGGTGGTCTATTGAACTATCTTCAATTCCTTAATGATATTCGTTGCGCCGCCTAGTTTATCAATGACAAACAGCACAAAGCGCACATCCACACAAATAGTACGGTTCAAATCCTTATCAAATACTATTTTGTGACTTAATGCTTCGTAGTTACCATCAAAAGCGAGTCCTACTAATTCTCCTTTGCCATTAATTACAGGAGAACCTGAATTACCACCTGTAATATCATTGGTAGTTATGAAAGAAACTACTAATTCATTAAGGGTTTTATCCATATATGGTCCATAATCCTTTTTCTTTGCAGCTTCCACTAAGTTGGTAGGTAAATCAAATTCATAATCGCCCGGTTTGTATTTCTGCATGATTCCGGCCATTGTACAAACGCTACTGTAATTAATTCCATCACGCGGCTGATAGGATTTTACTGCACCGTAGCTTACACGCATAGTAAAGTTTGCATCGGGGTACATTTTTTTAATACCATTCATTTCTATTACACCTTTTAAATAGGTTTTTCCCAGCCAGGCATTTTGCACCTGAAACTCATTGGCATATTTAGAAAAATTTGAATTGAAATAAGAATTATAAGCATTTGCTACAAAATAGGCAGGGTCATTATGTAAAGTTGCCGTATCAGGTTTTGCTATAAATGCATTCCATTTATCGTTATTTAAAATCATCGTATTTGAAAACACATCGTTTGAAAATGCAGCAAAGGAATGCACGTTATTTAAATCACCGTATTTTTTATTCAACCAGGTATAAAAACCTTGTGGAATTTGCTCCTTCGCAATATCATTATAAAACATATTTGTAACGGCAGCTAAAATATTTTTATCTGAAGTAATATTCTCATCACGCATAAAATTAACGCGAGCTTTTTGAAGGACGTCAATTGCTCTGCGAATATCTTCGGGTTTTGCATCCTTTGTGCTTAGTAAATTATCAAGGCCAGCCATATTAGAAGCAAATTTCTCCAACGGAGAACCAAAAATACCTTCTTTTAAATAAACGCTCCATTTTGCATAAGGAGCCCATGCTTCGTAAGCGGTACGGTAATCCTGAAATAATTTTTCGTATTCAGCTTTCCCTTTTGCCCAATTTAAAAAATCACCTTCGGCTTTTTGTTTTTGTCCGTATACATCATACTTAATTAACTGTTTGCTTTCTCCATCAAAAAATTTCCAGTAGTTAGCAATGCCGGCATAAGAAGAAGACAATTGTAATTTAGTGGCTTTGTCTTTCAACATTTGCTCCATCATTAATTTTAAACGCACATCACGTAAGTTCACCAATGAAGGGTTTTCAACTTCTGTTTTTAATTTTACTCCGAAAGAAGTTTCGTAACGGTTTGTTCCGCCCGGATAACCGTAGATCATTGTAAAATCTCCGTCTTTTACGCCTTTGTTAGATACAGGCAAAAAATATTTTGGTTTGTACGGAACGTTGTCGGCAGCGTACTCAGCAGCTTTACCATCTTTGCTCATGTACACACGAAACACAGAGAAATCTCCTGTGTGACGAGGCCATTCCCAATTATCAGTATCACCTCCAAATTTACCGATGCTCTCGGTTGGTGTTCCAACTAAACGCACATCTTTGTAACGCTCGTAAACAAATAATAAAAATTGATTTCCTTTAAAGAAAGAAGAAACACGACCTTCAAGAGTTGTTCCTTCTACTGCTTTTTTTCCGATCTCGTTTAAAATATCCGGAAGTTTTTTAATGAAATCCTGAGGAGATAATCCTTTAGTAGCTGCGTTTACTTGGTCAGTAACATCAACAATTTTATTTAAGAACTGAACTGTCAATCCAGCGCTTGGGATTTCTTCTTTTTTTGATTTTGCCCAGAAACCATCCTGCAAATAATTATGTTCAACCGTGCTTGCTTTTGCAATAGCATCATAACCGCAGTGGTGATTAGTAAAAATTAATCCTTCGCTGCTTACAATTTCTCCTGTGCATCCGCCGCCAAAAATGATGATGGCATCTTTAATGCTTGGTTTATTAATATCGT